>JAXLUE010000046.1:0-2026 GCA_046329695.1 Ferruginibacter sp. | reverse complement strand
TGGACAACTTACAACAAACCGGGCAGGAAGATCTTCATTGCCGAATACGGCGATTGGGAGTATTACGCACAAAATGCCGGTTTCAACCAGCTATCATATGCCAACCTGAAAGAGGAAGAAAGGACATCGAGACAATTGCGCGCCTTCGGTGAAAAAAGGCTCCTGCAACAGGCTTTCAATTTCCAGGAAGCAAGCAATTCGAACAGAAAAGGAAATAACACGATCGGCGAAGCCAACTGGCTGATGTTCGATTACAACCGCGGATATAGTCCGGATATCGAAAGTTCCGGCATATCCGACATCTTCCGCATCCCCAAATTCTCCTATTATTTTTACCAGAGTCAGCGCCCTACTGCATATCATCAATGGCTTAAAACCTCATCCGGTGCAATGGTATCCATTGCCAGCTACTGGAACGAACGATCCCCGCTGGATGTTACGGTGTACAGTAACTGCGAAGAAGTGGCCTTATACCTGAATGATTCACTGATCGGCCGGAAAAAAGCAGACAGAAATCAATTCAATGACCGCTTAGCTCATCCGCCATTTGTTTTTCCGGTGACGGCATTCAAGCCAGGTATCCTGAAAGCCGTTGGCATCATCAATAACCAGGAACTAAAGGAAACGGCTATACGAACACCGGGAAAAGCCTCGGCGATCGGGTTATCTTATGATCATTCGGGTGTGGATATCAGCAGGCATCATCCGGATATGGTATTCGTGTATGCGAGGATCAATGACGACCAGGGCACACTGGTGCCTAATGCCGACAACCAGGTTCAATTCACCCTGGAAGGAACCGATGCTGATCTGATAGGGCAAAACCCCATACGGGCGGAAGCTGGCATCGCCACGATCATACTCAGAACAAACAAACTTACCAAACCGCTAACTGTGACGGCCAGATCAAACGGACTTCCGCCATCGATTTTGACCATACAATAAACCGGTCCAGCAACAGAAACAGGCATATGAAGAAAAAACTCGTCCGAAGCACATCGGAGCATTTCAGACAAATATTCCACGAAAAACCGGAATACGTATTCCTGTCCCCTGGCCGCATTAATATTATCGGGGAACATGTGGATTATAACGACGGTTATGTATTACCCGCGGCCATCAACAAGTATATCTGCTTTGCAATATCCCGCAATAACAGCAGCTCATGCGTGTTGCATGCCTGTGATATGCAGGATACATACCAGTTCAGCCTCGACGAACCCGTTAAGCCGGTCGGCAAATCCTGGGTGAATTATATCCTCGGGGTTGTCAGTCAGCTACAAGAAAAAGGCTTCAACCTCCGTGGCGTAAACGTGGTGTTCAGCAGTACGATCCCCATGGGAGCCGGGCTCTCCTCATCCGCCGCGCTGGAATGTGGTTACTGTTACGCGATGAACAGCATCTTCCACCTGGGATTATCAAAAGAAAGCATCGCCAAGATCGGTCAAAAATCAGAACACAACTTTGTTGGCGTGAACTGCGGCATCATGGACCAGTTCGCTTCCGTATTCGGAAAGAAAAATAAGGCGATCAGGCTGGATTGCAATACGCTGGAACACGATTACCACAAAATCGATTTTACCGGATACTCCTTACTGTTACTCGACAGCAAGGTCAAACATACCCACCTCACTTCGGGCTACAATATCAGGAGGCAGGAGGTAGAAAAAGGGATCGGAATCATCAAGACACACTATCCGCATGTGCGCACATTCAGGGATTGTACCAAAGAAATGGTTGAAAAGCTCCGCGAGGCATTAGGAGAAACGATCTATAAACGCTGCCATTTTGTGGTGAGGGAAATTCAGCGCGTGCAGGATGCCGTGCAGGCAATAGAAAGAAAAGATTTTTTGGCATTGGGAAAACTGATGTCGGAAACACATGAAGGCCTGTCGAAAGAATACGAGGTCAGTTGCCCGGAGTTAGACTTCCTTGTTGATGCGGCCAACCATGAAAAAACGGTGATCGGTTCGAGGATGATGGGCGGCGGGTTTGGCGGTTGCAGCATCAGCCTCGTTGAAAAGGG
>JAXLUE010000045.1:0-2761 GCA_046329695.1 Ferruginibacter sp. | reverse complement strand
CATGTCAGTATTAGAAGTGGAGAACCTTGCCAAGGATTATGGGGCGGTCAAAGCTCTGAAAGGCGTCAGCTTCTCCGTTCCGGCAGGCACCGTATTCGGTATCCTGGGACCTAACGGTAGTGGTAAAACGACTTTACTGGGTATCATCATGGATGTGCTCAAGGCCACACGCGGTCAATACCGGTTATTCGGTGAAGTGCCAACGGAAAGGCAGCGGAGGATGATCGGAACCCTGCTTGAAACGCCCAATTTTTATCATTACCTGTCAGCCGTTGAAAACCTGCGCATTGCTGCCGCCATCAAGGAAAAAGGTGCGGAAGACATCGACCGGATACTGGAAGTAGTGGGGTTATCCGCGCGTAAGAATTCCAAATTCAGCACATACAGCCTGGGTATGAAACAAAGGCTGGCGATAGGATCGGCATTGCTCGGTAACCCTGATGTGCTCGTATTTGATGAACCAACGAACGGCCTCGACCCGGTTGGCATAGCCGAGATCAGGGAACTGATCAAAAAATTGTCGCAGGAAGGAAAGACCATCATCATGGCGAGTCACCTGTTGGATGAAGTGGAAAAAGTGTGCACCCATGTGGCCATCCTCAAACAGGGAACACTCATTACATCCGGTCATGTGAATGATATTCTGGTGGCAGAGAACGTGGTGGAACTGTCTGCCAATGACCTGGTACAGTTGAAAACCGTACTCGAAAAATACGACGGATACAGCCGTATCGTAACGGAAGGTCACCTCATTCAGATATTCCTGCCGGAAGGCACACCCGACCTGGGCCGCCTGAATGAACACTGTTTCAAAAACGGCATCACCTTAAACCATTTGCAGCTCAGGAAAAAAAGCCTGGAAAGCAAATTCTTTGAATTAACCAGTTAATCACGAAGCAAGCGAATACGATCATGGAAAAATTACTCCGTATAGAATGGATGAAGATCAAGAACTACCGAACCTTTATAATTATCGGTCTGTTCTTTATTCTGGGTGTCATTACCACCAATTATATAGTGTACAGTGTCAATAAAAATGTGGTCGGGCAGATCAATACAGCCGGACTGGTGGCATCGTTTAACCCATATAGTTTTGAAAATACCTGGCAAACCACCAGTTATGTCACCGGGTTTTTGCTCATCCTGCCCGTCTTACTCCTGATCATACTGGTGACGAATGAATATACTTTCCGCACCAACCGACAGAATATCATCGACGGCATGAGCCGTCAGCAATTCATTTCGGTCAAACTGATGATGGCGCTCATAGCGGCGGTTCTCTGCACCCTGCTGGTTATTTTTACCGCACTCGTTTTTGCGCTTTTTTCAGGCACATCCTTTTCGCTGAATATGGTTTCGCATGTGGGTTTCTTTTTCCTCAAGTCACTTTCTTATTTCATGCTGGCTGTGATGATATCCGTTTGGGTAAGGCGTACCGGTTTCGCCATCGGTATTTTTTTCATCTATATGGGCGCAGAAAACATCATTTCCCAGTTGCTGGACGTATGGAGCAGGAAAATCAAAATAGACAGCGGTATCGACCTTGGGGCAATGGGAGATTACCTTCCGATGAATGCTTCCGACGGCCTGCTCACTTTTCCCGATAACCCGCTCAAGGCCATTACCAAATCCGTTCTGCCTACGGATTATACGTGGCTGGTGGTAACACTGGCTGTGGCATACCTCGCTTTCTTCATCTGGTTCAGCCGCAAATTGTATTTGGATAAAGACCTGTGATCTATTTCGATGTAAGATCGGCGATGGCCGTTTCAATATTGGGGAACCGGAACACAAAACCGGTTCCTTTTATTTTGTCTGCACTCACCGTTGCGCTCTTCAGCACTTCAATGCTTTGTTCACCAAGGATGAGCTTCAGCATAAATGACGGTACACGTAATGGTAGGAATATGTTTTTCCTTGTTGCCCGGGCCAGAGTCATAACCAGGTTACGGTTACTGACCGGTTGAGGGGCCACTGCATTGTAACTTCCTTCCATCGCAGTATGTTGAATGGCATGAACAAAGATTCTGCAAAGGTCATGCGCATGGATCCAGCTAACCATCTGCCTGCCCGAACCCAGGATCCCGGCTATGCCGAACCTTAGTGGCTTAATGAATTCAGACAGGGCGCCGCCGCCCTTTCCCAGTACAATGCCTGTTCTGATCTTACAAACCCTGATTCCGAGAGCCGATGCCTGGCCAATGCTCTCTTCCCATAACCGGCATGTGTATCCTAAGTAGTCGTCCGACGGAGGATCCTGTTCCGTGAAAGCCCCGCTTCCGGGTCTGTCGGGCCCATACCAACCAATCGCTGAAGAACTGATGATGGCCTGAACCTGGTGAGGATTTGTTCGCAGGTTCTCTACGATCAGCCTGCTTGTTTCAACCCGGCTGTCTACGATCTCTTTTTTATACGACTTGCTCCAGCGCTTGTCCATCACCCCCGCGCCCGCCAGATGTATGATAAAATCTGCCGACCGCAGGGCATGCTGATCGATATGTCCTTTGTCAATATCCCAGGTGGCGTAGCGGATACCGGGCTCGGGGTTCCTTGCAGACCTGGACAGGATGATCACCTGGTAGCCTTCCTTGATCAGTTCATTGGTCAGCATCCGGCCAATAAATCCTGTTCCGCCTGTGATCAGTACTGTTTGCATAAGATAAATGTAGTTTTTTAACAAATGACAGGCATAATTGTTTTGATTCCTGTTGTCTGCCTGCAGAAGCAGAACTTTCATCGTATATTTAAGATCATAATTTTT
>JAXLUE010000044.1:0-7745 GCA_046329695.1 Ferruginibacter sp. | reverse complement strand
GAGAATACCGACATACACACACAGGCTGTTTATGATAAAGCAAAAGATAACCTGGATGCTTTCATCAGCCGCAAGGTCTTATTCCGGGAAAGCAAACCATGCTACTATATTTACCGGCTGGTGATGAATGGAAAAAGCCAAACCGGGCTGGTCTGCGGAAGTTCCGTTGCCGATTACGAGAACGACCTGATCAAGAAACATGAGTTCACCAGGCCCGAAAAAGAACAAGACCGTATCAACCATATCAAAACCACCGGGGCGCAAACGGGCAATGTATTCCTGGCCTATAAAAATGTTGACGAAATTGATGCCCTCATCGGAAAATGGACAACCGACAAAAACCCGCAATATGATTTTGTGGCCGATGACCAGGTTCGTCACAGCATCTGGATCGTGAACGACGATGCGACCATCAAACAGATTACGGAGCTGTTCCACCAACAGGTTCCCTGTTCTTATATTGCCGACGGGCACCACCGCGCCGCTTCAGCCGCCAAGGTCAAAGCCGCATTGGGCAGCCAGGCAACGGAGAACGCCGATTATTTCCTGACCACCCTGTTCCCTTCGAACCAACTGCATATCATGGATTATAACCGGGTGGTGAAAGACCTGAACGGATTGAACCCGGATGAGTTCCTCGGAAAACTGCAGGAAAAATTCAGCCTGGAGAAAGCCGATGGTGCGGTGCGCCCGGCCAATCCACACGAATTCGGCCTCTACCTGCAAAAACAGTGGTATAAACTGGTGGCCCATCCCGGCAGTTTCTCCACCGACCCCATCGGCATCCTGGATGTCAGCATCCTGCAGGATAACCTGCTCGATCCCATTTTGGGCATTAAAGACCAGCGAACAGATAAACGCATTGATTTTGTTGGTGGCATACGTGGGCTCGAAGAATTGGAAAAACGCGTGAACGGCGGAGATATGGCCCTTGCCATCAGCCTCTACCCCGTGAGTATCCAGCAACTCTTTGACGTGGCCGACAGCGGCAACGTCATGCCACCCAAGAGCACCTGGTTCGAACCCAAGCTGCGCGACGGCCTGCTGACACACCTGATCGATTAATATCAACACAACTTACCTGGGAGGCGTCAAATCAACGCCTCTTTTTTTATCTTTACCGGGCATGCGCACTTTCATCCTGTATGTTTTACTGCTGTTCACCTGTTACCACGCTTATGCGCAACCGCAGGAAGCAGCCCAGCTGCACGAAACAGCCCGGTCGTTCATGCGCCAGGGCGATTACGCCAACGCCATCCTGGTACTGCAGCGCTGCATTTCCCTGGAACCGGGAAACACAGAATACAGTAAAGACCTTGCCCTTTCATACTTTTTCAAGAAAGACAATGCCCGGGCACTGGAAATCATCAAACCCGTACTCGACAGGAATGATGCCGATGATCAATCTTACCAGATCGCCGGGTATATTTATAAAGACCTCGGTCAAACAAAGGAATGCGAAAAGCTCTTCCGAAAAGGGCTGAAGAAGTTCCCGGCAAGCGGCGCCCTCTATTCCGACCTGGGTGAACTTCTCTGGGCGCAACAAGATTACTCCGCCATCAATGAATGGGAAAAAGGTATCGAATACGACCCCTCCTATGCGCGCAACTATTATCATGCGGCCCGTTTTTATTACCTCAGCACCGATAAAACATGGAGCCTTTTTTATGGTGAGATCTATGTGAACATGGAGCCCCAGAGCACCAACAGCCCGGAGATCAGGAACATTTTACTCGAAGGATATAAGAAACTGTTTACCGACAGTAAAGCCGGTAACGTACTGAAGAACAAGAAACCATTTGAACGCCGCTTCCTCGAGGTGATGAAAAAGCAATCGGGAATCGCCTCCATCGGCATAAACCCGGAATCCCTGACCATGATCCGCACCCGGTTCATCCTGGAATGGATGGATAACGGTCAGTTCCCACACAAACTCTTCGAATTCCAGCAACAGCTGCTCCGCGAAGGCCTGTTTCCCGCATATAACCAGTGGCTTTTTGGACCGGCGCAGGACCTCGCCGCCTATAATCAGTGGATTGGTCTCCACCAGCAGGAACACGATGCCTTTATCCGCTTACAAAAAAGCAGGGTGTTCAAAATACCTGCCGGGCAGTATTATCATTAATTGCAATCATTCCAACACAAAAAATATTGAAAGGCCTTGCTGTCAGCCGGTGCTGATTTTTATCTATCTTAGATAAGAACAAAAACAGCAGTCATGGAAGAACAAAAAGACCAAAAGCTATGGAAACTGGCCAAAAAAGGGCAGATTTTCAGAGAAGCCTGGCATCCTACTTCATTGTCAATGGTTTCTTGTGGGCCCTTTGGTGGTTCACCGACAATGATCACGAAGGACTTCCATGGCCTGTCTGGCCCATGCTGGGTTGGGGAATCGGGCTGATTTTCCAGTACCTGAATGCCTACGGCGGCAGTAAAGATGACCTGGCAGAAAAAGAATACCAAAAATTGAAAAACAAGGATCTTTAAGCCCGGCGAACCAATTTATCCGCCTAACCGTTAAGTACGATTGATTATGCAAGACCAATCCAGGATTTTCGACTTCCTGTACGGGCAACTCCGTCAGTTTCCCAAAGAAGATATGCTATGTGCCAAGGTCAACGGGCAATGGGAAAAATTCAGTACGACCCGGGTAGCCGACATGGTCAACCGGCTCAGTGCCGGGCTTATCGGTCTTGGGCTCAGCGGGCATGATATGACCGTGGAGAAACAGGATAAAGTGGCGATCATATCCCGGAACCGACCGGAATGGCTCATACTGGATATGGCCTGCCAACAGATCGGCGTTGTGCTTTGCCCGATCTACCCTACCACGAACGTGAATGAGATCGAATTCATTTTCAATGATGCAGCCATCAAACACGTATTTGTGAGCGGTCAGGAGATCCTGGATAAAGTCAACAATATCCGCGACAGGGTGCCCAGCCTCATCAATATCTATAGTTTTGATGAAATGCCTTCCGTAGATCACTGGGATAAATTATTCGCATTAGACAACGCGGAAAACCGTAAACAGGCAGAATCCATAAAAAATACCATCCGCGCCGAGCAATGTGCCACCATCATCTACACATCCGGCACTACCGGCACACCCAAGGGCGTTATGCTCAGTCACCGTAACCTGGTTTCCAACGTCCTCAATTCCTGCAAAACATACCCTTTCAACTACAATCCCACGGGCCGGGCATTGAGTTTTCTTCCCCTCAACCATATTTTTGAGCGGATGGTCTCGTATATCTATATCTACACCGGCGTATCGATTTACTATGCGGAAAGCCTGGAGACCATCGGCGATAACCTCAAAGAAGTGAAGCCTAATCTTTTTACAACGGTTCCCCGACTGTTAGAAAAAGTATATGACAAGATCATGCAAAAAGGCGCTGAACTCACGGGTGTGAAACGTAAACTGTTCGACTGGGCCGTAGCCCTCGGTGAGAAATATGATAATATCCAATCCGGCGGCCTGTTGTATAATATCCAGCTGTCAATCGCCAATAAGATCATCTTCAGTAAGTGGAGGGAAGCATTGGGGAACAACATTGATTTCATCATTACGGGTGGCGCTGCCTGCCAGGTAAAGCTATTGCGGATATTCAATGCTGCCCGCATTCCCATCTATGAAGGATACGGACCCACGGAAAACAGCCCTGTCATCAGCGTTAACTGCCGGAAAAAAGGCGGCACCAAATTCGGAACGGTAGGCCTCCCGATCGAAGGACAGGAAGTGAAGCTGCAGCCTGATGGGGAGATATGCGTGAAAGGGCCCAGTGTGATGATGGGTTATTATAAACGCCCCGACCTGACGGCCGAAACGATCATCGACGGTTGGCTGCATACCGGTGATATCGGCGTTTTTGAAGACAACAGGTACCTCAAGATCACCGACCGGAAAAAAGAACTGTTCAAAACGAGTGGTGGAAAATATGTAGCGCCCCAGGCCATCGAAAATAAAATGAAGGAATCCCCCTTTGTGGAACAGATCATGGTGGTAGGTGCCGATCAGAAATTCGTGGGCGCACTGATCGTACCGTCCATGCCCAACCTGAAAGAGTGGATGCGCCTGAAAGGCATATCATTCACAACCACGGAAGACGCCATCAATAATCCAAAAGTGCTCGAACTCTACCGCGAGCTGGTAGAATCATTCAATACTTTCTTCAACCACGTTGAGCAGATCAAAAAATTTGAACTGCTGCCTCATGAATGGAGCGTGGATACCGGCGAACTCACGCCCAAATTAAGCATGAAGCGGAAGGTGATCATGGAAAAATACAGATCTGCCGTAGACAGGATTTATCAATAGTATGTAGTTAACCCTGTCAGGGTTTAAACCCTGACAGGGTTAACTACATAAAAAAACCGGTAAAAAAATTACCGGTTCAGTCATGGCGTCTTAAACCATGTAAGGATTTGGAGTCAATTCATTGGGGGTTCTTCATAGCTTTAGATGACATAGGTTGCAACAGTTCTTCATAGTTTTTAATTCATTTGGTAGGCAACGGCCCAATCTTCCCGGATGATATTGGTTATCTTGTCGAATTCCCGGGATTTATCTATAAAATAATCCGCACCCATTTCCTTGCTTTTTGCCCGGTAAATATCGCCAGACAAATTGGTCAGCACTATCGTTCGGGTGCCGGGATGGTTTTTCTTTATATAGGTTAACAAGTCAAAACCACTTTTATCCTGCAGTGATAATTCTAAAAGAACTATATCCTGTTTCCGGTCCAACATCAATTTCAGCGCTTCATGATAACCATGTGCGGTGGAAATGTGATTCACTTCTTCCAACTCGGTCAGCAACGCTTTGATCCTGTCTAAAACTATCTCCGAACCGTCCACAACCAGAATGCTCTTTTGGTTGCTTGGGGTAATCATGATCGTCAGAATTTGAATGCAAGCTACGCTGTTCCGGGTGCCCGCTTTGTAGTGTGTGTGGCAGAAAATATGTAGAATTTGTACTACTTACAGAACCTGAAGTTCACCCTTGCGGAGGCGGGTTTTCGTCTTCAGCGCATCGGGTTCGGGTGCCGATATGCGTGTACCGGTTTGCTTGTCAATTGATTGGCCCGGGGATGGCAGGATATGCGGTTAACCTTAAATGAGTTTATGCTCAATGGAATAGAGGGTGAGATCGGCATTGCTGCGCATACCCATTTTTACCATGATGCGGGAGCGATAGGTACTTACAGTTGTTACACTGAGGTACAGGGAATCGGCTATTTCGGAAACAGATTTACCGGAAGCAAGCATCTTGAATACGCTGAACTCCCTGTCGGACAATAACTCATGGGGCGGACGGCCGGAATCCTGGTCGAGTATGGAGGCGAGTTTTTCCGCGATGGAGGCCGTGATGTATTTTTTACCCAGCATGACCCGTTGAACGGCATTGACGAGTTCATCGGGGGCCATATCCTTGCTCAGGTAGCCGGAGGCGCCGGCTTTGAGCACCCGGAGGGCGTATTGTTCCTCGGGGTGGATGCTCAGGATCAGCACGGGCAGGTTCGGGTTGATCTGCTTGATCTGTTGCAGCGCTTCCAATCCGCTGCGGCCGGGCATCGAGAGATCGCTGATCACCACATTGAATTCACCATGCATGATCTTCTTGACCATTTCCTCCGCATCCGGCACTTCTTCAATATGCGCATTGGGAAACCCTTCCAGCAGTATCTGCCGGAGGCCTTTTCTTACCACGCTGTGGTCATCCGCTATCAATATACTGATCATAGTCTTATTCTTGGTCTACCGGCACCGTAATATTGACCGTTGTGCCTTCACCGGGCCGGCTGCTGATATCATACGTGCCACCCATCATCAAAGTTCGCTCCTTCATACCTAACAAACCAAGTGTTTTTTTGGTTTCGATCTCCGGCGTATTAAATCCAACCCCGTTATCCGTCACCATCAGCCTCAGCGTTCCATTCACGGTTGTCAGCATCGATTTGACCTCCGTAGCCTTTGAGTGGCGCAACACATTGGTCAGGCATTCCTGGAAAATCCTGAATATTCCCGTGGCCACCTCGTTATCGAGCGCAATATTACCCAAACGGGAATGAAACACGGATTTGATCTTGAACCTCTTCTCAAATTCATCGCTCTGCCACTCCATAGCAGAAACCAGGCCAAGATCGTCGAGGATGCTCGGGCGGAGCTGCGTGGCGATGCGGCGTACAGTCTTAACCGTTTCATCGATCAGCGCCAGCGCCTCCTGCAACTTGACATTGATCTCTTCATTCGGGCTGTTGACTTTTTTACTCAGCCAGGAAATGTCCATTTTCAGGCCTGTCAGTTGTTGCCCCAGTTCATCATGGATCTCACGGGCGATATGCGTCCTTTCATCTTCGCGGATATCCTGGAGGTGCGTGGCGAGGTGACGAAGGTCTTCATGCGATTTTTTCAATTTTTCTTCGGCCAGGATCTTCTCCGTCACATCATTGGCCAACAGCAATTTGACCTCTTTGCCTTCATACGTCACATCGTGAGTGATGATGTTGACCATAACAATGGTGCCATCTTTCTTGCGGTGGCGCCATACGCCGGTATTGTTGATGCCGGTTCTGCCTGCCTGCATGTCGGTCATGGTTTCGTCATCCGGGGCACGCAGGTCGCGGATATTCATGCTCCGGAATGATTCCCTGTCGTAACCGTAAAACTCAATGGCCGCGGCATTGACATCAATGAACTGGCGGTCGGGCATGGAGATCATCGCCATCGGCATCGGGTTTTGGTTGAATAACAGCCGGTATTTTTCTTCGCTCTCTTTCAGTTCCTGTTGCGATTTGACCTTATCTGAAATGTCTATACCCACACCCATGATGCAATTCTCCCCTTCATAGTTGATGATCATGCCGGTGAAATAATAGGGTATCTTTACACCGTCGCGCGTAACGATATTCGCTTCCACCCTGTCTTCCCCATACAGAAACACATTCGCCATTTTTTCGCGGATGATCTCATATTCATGTTCCGTGAAAATGACCTCATTGGTCATCTGTTCGATCTCCTCATTCTTATATCCCGTTACCTGTGAAAAATTCCGGTTCCAGCGGTAAAAACGGCCTTCTTTGTTCAGCACATAAAATATGCCCGGCAGGCTGTTGATGATGGAATCAGACAATTCCTTTTCCTTGAGAATTTCAGCCTGTGCGAGTTTCTGGCTGGTGATGTCCTGCATCGCCCCGAGCATCCGGTATGCAACGCCTTCTTCGTTATAGAGCACATAAGCGCGGTCGAAAAAATAACGGTAATCGCCACTCGCAGTTTTAAACCTGAATTCTTCCGTCAGGAAAGTGGATTTTTTATCGAGGGCCTTTTTGAGGTTGATCAGCACCTTATCCTTATCGGTGTCATACAGGCGCGTAATGTATTCGCTGAAACTGATGCGTTCATCAGGACCGAGCTGGAAGATGCTGCGAAAACTTTCATTGCCCCAGATCACATCCTGTACCATGTCCCAGTCCCACACAGCATCATTTGTTGCCTGTGATACCAGCATGAAACGCTCGTTGGATACCTTCAATTCCTTTTCCGAATCCAGCAGTTGCTGTTCGGCCTGTTTTCTTTTGGTGATGTCGTGATAATACACCGAAATACCGTCATCGGAAGGATATATCAGGTCTTCAAACCAGCGGTCGGTTTTGGAAAAATACAATTCACGGCGGCGGGATCTCTTGTCTTTGCTGGCCTGGATCAGCGCGTGGTAGAATGGTTCGTTGACCACTTCCGGG
>JAXLUE010000043.1:0-8656 GCA_046329695.1 Ferruginibacter sp. | reverse complement strand
TAATTCCTGTAAGTATGCATGTCAAAACAGATACCAAAGAAAAATTCAATGTCATAACCCCCGCTGATTCTCAAATCACTGCTAATATGGCAGAGGAATGGGAAGATTGGCTGCTCCCCTGTCTGGCTAAAGATCCGCCACATGTCGTTTTGAACCTGTCGAATGTCAATGACATGGACAGCCGTTCCGGCGAAAAAATTTGCCAGATACAGCAGTCTTTTTATGAAAAGAATTGCTCCTTTGTCATATGCGGACTGAAGCCGGCAGTGGAAAAGATGCTTGACGAACATGGATGGCTTGAGGTCATGAATGTTACGCCAACAGAAAGCGAGGCATGGGATATCGTACAGATGGAAGAGATCGAGAGGGAACTGATGGAAGGATTTGATGAAGAATCAAATACATAAAGCAGCATTTTTACATAGATAATAGTCTTGGCAATACAACTATAACCTAAAATCATTTTGCGTGCTGGCGCTGACCATACTTGGAAACAATTCTGCCATTCCCGCTTTTGGCCGTAACCCAACTGCACAGATCCTGCAAACCCAGGATGAAGCATTCCTGATCGATTGCGGCGAAGGTACCCAGTTGCAATTATCCCGGTATAAAATCAAGCGCAGCAAGATCTCTCATATTTTTATCTCACACCTGCATGGTGATCATTATTTTGGCCTGATCGGGTTACTCACCAGTATGAGTATGCTGAACCGCACCCAGGAGCTTCACCTGCATGGCCCTGCGGCCCTGGAACCCATTATACGGATGCAACTGGAGGCAGGCGCCACGAGTATTTCCTACCCCTTTTATTTTCATCCTTTGGGTGAAGAGGGTGTTATTGCCGATACCAAAAAAATGCAGGTGAACTGCTTTCGTGTCAAGCACCGGATCGACTGCTGGGGGTTTTTGTTCAGGGAGAAAAGAAAACCACGGAGTATTGATGCCGACAAGGCCAGGTCTTATGAAATTCCGGCCTCTTTTTATGAACAGTTGCAGAACGGGGAAGATTACGTGACAAAAAAAGGCACGATCATCCCCAACGGTGAAGTAACGGTTGCCAATGCCAAACCTAGGAGTTACGCATATTGTGCCGATACGATCTATGATCCATCCCTGGCAGAAAAAGTGAAAGAGGTTGATCTGTTATATCATGAAACAACTTACCTGAAAGACCTGGAACAAAGGGCGGCAGACCGTTTTCACTGCACCACCGTTCAGGCTGCGGATATTGCCAGGAGGGCCTGTGCCGGCAAACTGATCATCGGGCATTTTTCATCGAAATATGAAGTGCTGGACGCTTTCCTGGAAGAAACAAGGGCCGTCTTTGAAAATACCATGCTGGCCCAGGAAGGGGTTTGTTTTGTTATCTGATCAGTGCTTTGTTTTTACCTGGCGGTTGAAGCCGTTTCCCATCATCCATATATAAAATTCCGGGAACCATTTTCTCCAATAGGCCTCTCGGTGTATCCCAAGCGGATCAATCACCGAATACATAATGGCAGAAGAGCGTTCACCCAATTTGTCGGCCACCGCCACCATATCCGCTTTATACCTTTCACCTTCCAAGCCGCCGATGTAAAAAAAACATTTGCCATTGACACGGCTCCCAAGCGAATCGGTCATCTGCCGAATTTCCGGGGCTATCCAAAATGACGGCGAAAATATACCGGCATGGCCAAAAACGGAAGGGTATTTCAACAGTGCATAATAAGAGATGAGCCCGCCCAGGGAGCTGCCGGCAATGATGGTATTTTCCCGGTCCTTCAATGTCCTGTACCGTTTATCGACATATGGTTTAATGACCCCTGCCAGGTCGGATAAGTAAAGATCGCCCTTTGCCTTTCCATATTCCTCCGAATCAAAAGGAAGGTATTCATTGATGCGTTCGGGTCCGTTATCGACTCCAACAACGATGCAGGGCGGATGGCCCTGGCGTATCAGCGAATCCAGGCATTCATCAACACCCCATTCACTGTAGCCCGTTGTTTCTATGTCGAACAGGTTTTGCCCATCGTGCATATACAGCACGGGAAAACGTTTTTTGGAAGCCTGGTAATTTTCAGGCAGGTATATGCGAAGCAGCCGATTCCTGTTGAGTTGGGGCAGAAAGATACTATCACTGATAACATGCACCTGCGCGGTTGCCGTATGCTGTGGGATATAAACTGTCCTGTCTTTCCAACCTTCAATATTGATGAAGATGCTGGTGTCGCGGATACATTCGACGAGGTGATTATCTATCGAATGTCCGTCTGCTTTGCATTCCACAGTATTCCAACTTCCCCTGGTGCATTTGAAAGATAACTGACCGGCAGGAAGGGAATCCAAATAAAGCGAATATTGATGACCGTTATTTTTAAACAAAAAATTCGTGTCCGACGGATTCCAGCCGTTGAAATTACCGGCCAGGAAAATACTGTCGGATTCCCGGCCGCCCTGCAAAACAGTCACGTTCAACTGAACCTTGACCTGTCCGAATATTGACTGGTAACCACATAGCAATACACCGGTCAGCAGAAAGGGGCATATGTTCTTCCTTGTTATCATGTGAGGGTATTGGCTTTCAGGAAGTCCCTGACGCCATCATGCAGCTTTACACTCAACGGCACCACAGGCAGCCGCATATGATTCTTGATTATTCCCATTTCGGCCAGGAATGCTTTCACACCGGCCGGGTTATTTTCCGCAAACATCAGGTCGTAGGCACTGATCAGCGAATCGTTCAGGATTTTGGCCCCGCCCATATCGAATGCAAGCGACTTTTTCACCATCTCTGAAAATACCCCTGGAAAAGCATTGGCGGCAACGCTGATCACACCGTCCATACCCGCGGCTATCTGGGGCATGGCCAATGCATCATCGCCGCTGACAACCAGGAAACCCGATGGCCTGTCGCGCAATATTTCCATGCATTGCAACATGTCGCCACTGGCTTCCTTTATTCCAGCTATATTGGGCACCTCATTTGCGAGGCGGATGGTGGTGGAGGCCGACATATTCCTGCCCGTACGTCCGGGGACATTGTACAATATGATAGGTTTGGGCGAAGCTTCAGCCAGCACTTTGTAGTGTTGAAACAGGCCTTCCTGTGAAGGCTTGTTATAATAAGGGCTTGCGCTGAGTATGGCCACGGCCGTGTTCAGCGGAAACTGCTGCATTTCCCTGGCCACTTCATCCGTATTGTTTCCACCGATACCCACTACAACGGGTACCCGCTGATTGATCCTTTCAAAGGTAAACTGAACGATATCCTTTTTCTCCTCTTTGCTCAACACAGGGGTTTCACCGGTTGTACCCAGGCTGACAATATAGTCTACCCCGTTTTCAATGATATGGTCGATCAGTTTCCCCAATGCCGGAAAATCAACGCGACCCTCCTGATCAAACGGTGTAATGATCGCCACACCTGTACCCCTGAGTTGTTGCCTGAGATTCATGCTGTTTTTTTGGTGAAGGTAATAATGATTGATATGATTTCCATGTACCGCCGGTCAAACAAAAGCCCCCGTTTTTACCGGGGGACTAATTAATAAGGTCGTAAAATAAATCAGCTGTTAAGTATCTGAGATCTTTTGAAATAATCCTTTTTTTCAGCATAAATAAACAGGCAACTGCCATTCTTGATCGTTTCAATGATCGGCCTGTTGAGCTTTTCCGGAACAGCCGGGCAACCCCAGCTTCTTCCAATATAACCCTGGCTGTTTACGAGTGATTCATTTACATAAGGCGCCCCGTGCATAACAATAGCCCTGTCTGCCGCTTTATCATTGATTCCCCTTTCCATACCCTCGAGCTTCAGGGAATACCCGTTGCCACCCATGTAGGTACCCTGTGTTACATAAAAACCCAGGCTGCTTTGGTTGCTTTCTGGCCTGTTGGAAAATGAACGGGCAAATTCCTTTCCTGATTTCTGACCATGAGCTACGTATGTATTATATAACAAACGTTGTTCGGCAAGGTCGATGATAAACAGCCTTTTTTGCGATGAGGGCCTGCTGAAATCAACGATCGTAATGATCTGGTCGTTCATCAACTTACCCATATCGCGCAATTTCTCCATTCCGCAAAGGGCGTAATCAAAGGCCTTGGGAGATAAGCCTAGCGAAGCAAGATTTAATCTGTCGTAGATCATGGCAGCGGAACCCAGGGAAGCGCCGATCTCCCTTTCTGACAAATCTGCACGACCGGTTTCAGCTGAATAATGATGCAGGGATTCATTGGCAAATGCAACGGGCAAAGCCATGGTAAATGTGAAAAGCGCGGTGAGGAACACACAGAACTTTCCCCATGAGATGTTTTTCTTTGTCATGCCTGATAGGTGGGTTAGGTTTGGTAGAGGTTAGGCTATACGAAGAGGTTTAGGTGCTTGAATTAGTGGTTTGGTTAGCTATTACAATACAAAAATACATCACAGAATCCCCGATTCCTGAGGGATTCTGTTAAGGTTTATTCAATATTCAGAAGAACGAAAAATGAGCAGATTTATTGCATGTAGTCAGCTAATTACGTATTCGGAGCGGCCTATATAATTAATCGATTGAAAGACGTGATCTTAGGTCAGAAATTATTGCACGAGGTATCCTTCATAGCTGGTTGGTCAATTCATTTCCAACAAAAACTCTTTCAGTTTAATTGTTTCTGCCTGCATTCCAACGGCTGTTTCTTCTTTGTTCATGATCTGCTTTACCTGATCTGGCAGGTCGATCGTACGGTCAATGATCGGTTCCACAACGTCAAAGAATTTAACCGGGTGTGCCGTTTCCAAAAAAATTCCTTTTTGTCCGGGATGCGCCTGGAGGAAATCCCGTAAGGCAAGATAGCCTACTGCCCCATGCGGGTCGGCCAGGTAATGGTGATCCTTATATAGTTCGAATATGGCAGCTTCCGTTTGTGAATCTGAATATGAGGAGGCGGACAAAGCTGACGGCAAGTCATCTATATTACCGGAAAAAAGTTGGCGGATGCGCACAAAATTACTTGGATCACCCACATCCATGGCGTTAGAAATGGTTGCAACAGCTTTCCTTGGTTCATATTTGCCCGACTGCATATACCGGGCCAGCACATCATTGGCATTACAAGCCGCTATGAAATGAGGTATGGGTAAGCCGGATTGACGGGCCAGTAATCCGGCGCAAATATTACCAACATTGCCACTGGGCACCGATATGACCGGAGGAACCTCCTTGAATGCCCATTGCTTCCAGGCAAAGAAATAGAAAAATTGCTGAGGCAACCAGCGGGCCACATTGATGGAATTGGCTGAGGTCAGAAATAGTGCCTTTTTCAGTTCTTCATCCATAAAGGCCTCTTTGACCATACGCTGGCAATCATCAAAGGTTCCATTGACGGCTATGGCACGGATATTTCCGCCATAGGTTGTCAGTTGCTTTTCCTGCACCCGGCTCACTTTTCCTTTAGGATAGAGTATGACAACCTGCACACCATCGATCCCAAAGAAACCGTCGGCCACAGCACCGCCTGTATCGCCGGATGTTGCCACCAAAACGGTCACCTTCCTGTTCATGTCCTGCACAAAATATCCAAGGCAACGGCTCATGAAACGGGCCCCGATATCTTTAAATGCAAGCGTATTTCCGTGAAATAACTCCAACGAATAGACGCTATCAGTGACCCTGATCAACGGAATGGGAAAATTGACCGTTTCCGAAACTATCCGAAAAAGGACTTCTTCGGGTATGGTATCACCGGTATATGGCCGGATGGCCCTGAAGGCGATCTCTTCATTGGAAAATCGTTCGATTTCCTGAAAATAGGATGGTTCATCAAACGGAATATGCTCAGGAAAATACAAGCCTTTGTCCGGCGCCTGGCCCAGAATGGTGGCTTCGCGGAAATCAACCCATGGCGATTGATGATTGGTACTGAAGAATCGCATCAGGAATCAAATATTTGAGAAGGCCTGTAACTTAGGCCCGTTGAGGATTTGACGGATCATTTTCCGCTTTTCAGCCTTCCCTTGATGAACAGGCTGTTGATACTTTTATTTTCATACGCGTTCCGGATGGCTACTGCAAAAAGTTCATCGGCAGAAACCACTTTGATCTTCTTGCAAAGAGGTTTGACGGGTATGGTATCGCTGACAACCAGTTCCTCGAGCACACTGTTATCAATATTCTGGTAAGCATTCCCGCTGAGCACCGGATGTGTACACATGGCCCTGACACTCCTGGCCCCTTTTTCCATCATAAGACCGGCGCTTTTTGCCAGGGTGCCTCCGGTGTCGCAAATATCATCTATGAGTACAATATCCCTGTCGGTAACATCTCCGATGACCACCATACTGGCGATCTCATTGGCGCGCTTTCGGTGTTTATCGCAAATGACCATATCACATTCAAAAAAGGAGGCGATCTCGCGTATCCGGTTTGCACTGCCCACATCAGGGGCGGCGAATGTGAGGTTTTGCAGATTCAGGCTCTCTATATAAGGAATGAAAATAGCTGATGAATCAAGGTGATCGACGGGTATGTCAAAATAGCCTTGTATTTGGGGCGCATGAAGGTCCATGGTAACCACGCGGTCGGCACCTGCTGCAGTAAGCATATTGGCCACCAATTTAGACCCAATGGCCACCCGGGGCTTATCCTTCCTGTCTTGCCGCGCATAACCATAATAGGGAATAACGGCAATGACCTTATAAGCGGAAGCTCTTTTAGCGGCATCGATCATCAACAATAATTCCATCAGGTTTTCGGCGGGCGCAAATGTACTCTGGATCAGGAAAACAAAACGGCCACGGATACTTTCCATAAACTCGACTCCAATTTCCCCATCACTGAAACGATGGACCTTTACTTTACCGAGGGGTTCGCCGAATTTTTTGGCAATCTTTTCCGCCAGGTATTCTGAACCTGTACCGGAAAAGATCTTTGCATTCGATTCCATAAATATTGAGATAGGTGTTGATGAATATGCCCGGTGAAAATACTGACTCCCTGCGGTTGATCGACCGGAACCGGTAGCGAAAATACAGTTAGTTTAGTTCATTGAATGAGATTGGTATGGAAAAAATTGAAAAGAAATTTCAGTCTATCAAAACCTGGTCTTCCGGAGACAGGCCCAGGGAAAAAATGTTACAAAAAGGAGCGGCTTCACTCAGTCATGCAGAACTGTTGGCCATACTCATCCACCATGGCACCCGGGACAGAACGGCATTGGACCTTGCGAAGGAATTACTAAACCTGGGCCGCCAGAACCTGGACGAACTGGGGAAGCTGAGCTTACGCGACATACAACAGGTCAGGGGTATCGGCCAGGCCAAAGCCGTAGTTATTGCGGCAGCCCTTGAACTGGGCAGACGAAGGTTCGGCTCCGATAAGCTCGATAAAGTTCTGGTACGCAGCAGCACCGAAATGGCTTCTTACCTGAAAGTATACCTGCAAGACCTGAATTATGAGGTGTTCGCTGTAGTGTACCTGAACCAGGCCAATAAGATCAAACATGTAGAGATCATCAGCCAGGGAGGTATTACCGGCACCGTTGC
Organism: Ferruginibacter sp.; assembly: GCA_046329695.1. Classification (GTDB taxonomy): domain Bacteria; phylum Bacteroidota; class Bacteroidia; order Chitinophagales; family Chitinophagaceae; genus Ferruginibacter. Next base: position 1,149 of record JAXLUE010000043.1, on the reverse strand, counting down.
AGACCCCAGGATCATCCTTCGTAAAGCACTGGAAGAAAAAGCCACTTCCATTGTATTATGCCATAACCACCCGTCTGGCAACCTGAATCCCAGCCAGGCAGACAAAGAGATCACCGAAAAGATCAAACAGGCTGCGTCTTACCTGGATATCCGTGTACTGGATCATATTATCGTCAGTGATGAAGGATATTACAGTTTTGCGGATGAGGGGGTGTTGTGAGGAGGAAGGGTACTTAGTACTTAGTGCTTAGTGTTTAGTGTTTAGTGTTTAGTGTTTAGTGCTTAGTGCATCAATATTATTAATTATGAACCAGGGTATTAAAATAGGGATCAATGATTGCATATTCATCAATGCCATTTAATTCGCTTCAAGCCAGTAAATAAAATAATTCAACTGTAATCATGAACGTTGTAAATCGATTTGAAGATTTGATTGTATGGCAGAAAGCCAGACTTTGCTGCCAGAAAATTTTCGTAATTACATCTAGCGGTGAATTCGCAAGAGATTTTACTTTAAAGGACCAGATTAACCGATCTGCCGGCTCGGTTATGGACAATGTTGCAGAAGGTTTCGGCCGAAAAGGAAAAAAAGAATTTATTCAGTTCCTTTTCATAGCAAAAGGATCGGCCATTGAAACGAAATCTCAATTATACAGAGCCAAAGACCGTTGCTACATAACAGAAAATTGTATGCGTGAACTATTTGAATTATTGGACCAGGTTTTGAAAATGATTTACAGCCTGGTGAAAAAAATACAATTCAAGCTCAATAATTGAAACGCACAAAATCACTTAGTAATTAGTGATTAGTTCTTAGTGCTTAGTGGTTAGTGCTTAGTGATTAGTGCATAGTACTTAGTACTAACTTACGCCTGTCCCGGAGGACCTCCGAAAGTAAACGGTATTTCTACCGATTCCATGTCCTGGATCGCCCCATTGGCAGATTCAAACTTCTTGATGTTATCCATCATGGCTTTCATGAACCGCTTGGCATGGAAGGGTGTCAGGATAATCCTGTTTTTTACTTTACTCTTGGGTGTACCAGGCATGACATTAACAAAGTCGATGACAAACTCCGCATGACTGTGAGTGATGATGGCCAGGTTAGCATAAGAACCTTCAGCAACTTCCTCGCTGATCTCAATATTC
>JAXLUE010000042.1:0-9649 GCA_046329695.1 Ferruginibacter sp. | reverse complement strand
GATGTCCTGACAAGGGGCTATGTTTTCCGGCACATCGGTCATGCTCTCTCAACCCCATTACTCACAACAATATCGGCATTAGTGTATGTACTGAACCATATCTACCGGTTACAGGATGGCTTACTGGTATGGACCTACCTCTTCATTATCGGGATATTCCTGATGCTGGCCCTCGTTCGCACCGGCAATATCTGGTTGACACTGGGTTTGCACTGGTCGGGCAATATCGTTTACCAAACCACTCACCAGGTTATTGAAACAAAATCAACAGTTAGCGGCAACCAGGGTATGCTACTGTATATCAGCTTTCTCCTGTTATTGATTCCGCTTACCTTACTGCTAAGTAAAAAAGGGAATATAAAAGGATCACGGATAAGTAGGTAATAACAAAGCCTGGGTCATTTGACAGGATGCGAAATGCCCAACGTTGTTACAAAAAAATCCCGGTCAATGTTGACCGGGATTTTAATATCATTCAGAACTGTGATCAATATTTCACAAATTTCGACCGGCTCAGTTCTGCTTTGCCATTGTAGGCTTTGATCATATAAACACCGGCGGGCAGTGCGGAAACATCCACAGCGCTTCTTCCGGTATTGGCCCTTTGCCTGATCACCTGTACCCCTGATGTATTGAAGATGGCTATCTCGGAGATACCATCGATACCACTGAGGTTGATGTTAAGCAATTGCTGTACGGGGTTTGGATAAACGACCATGGAAGGCTCGACTTTGATAGACGGATCTTCAGGGCGTGTGGCCGTACCCAACTGCACTTTCAGCGTGTAGCACGATGTTGCATTGAAGGTAGATGAGTTAGTAGCATATACCCTTGCATAATACGTGCCTGCGGCTGCAGTGTAAGAAATGGATTCATTGTTTGTTCCACTGTTGGAAGAAGTAGTAATAACAGAACCTGCACTGTTCACGAGGCGAAGGTTATAGTTCGCCGGCAAGGTTGTCAGGGTCAGGGTGATCGTTCCACCTGTTGTGATCACAAATTTGTAATTATCCACATCACCACCGGTGCTGATCTGGCCGGTTATATTGGTATTGAACGGAATAACGGGCGCATTGGTGGTGCTGTTGTTGGCGGTGTTGTTGGTGGAATTATCATACGTGCTGACGCATGAAGTAACGGTTGTGGCCGTGGCCTTGATGGTATAGCAGGTTGCGCTGAATGCTCCGCTATAACCGTAGACCCTGATGTAATAGGTGCCTGCGGCCTGGTTGTTCAGCGTGATGGTTTCTGTTGCCGTTGTTCCCGCAGAAGAACCGATCTGTGTACCGGAACTGTTTAATACGGTCAGATCAAAATCCACGCCTGATGGCCCAACCAGGTTATACACGATATTGCTGGTAGCCGTGGTCGTTATTTTAAAGTAATCATTATCGGTAGATGTGGTGATAGCGGCGCTGTTCACCACGCCGGATGTGATTAACGCAGCAGCGGCGGTGCTTTCATTTGGCTCGAAAGCAGTACCGCAGGTTGATGCGGCTGTTGTGGTGAATTGTGCTGCAGAGAAACCGCTTGATCCATTGGCGCCGCAGTTGGTGCTTACCCTGTAATCGTACAGTGAACTGGCAACAAGGCCGCTGATGGCAACGGAAGTAGATGTGGTTGATGCAGTAGCGGGAGTCCAGTTGACATCCGTATTCAATTTATAATCCACTGCGTAACTGGCTGCGCCAGAAACGGCTGACCAGCTAACGGTGGCGCCGGAAGAGGTGATGCCTGATGCCGCTAAGCCTGAAGGTGCGTTACAAACAAACGGAGCGGTGGTAGTAAACTGGGCAGATGCATAGTTTCCGGTACCGGCGGTACAGGTTGCCCTCACCCTCCAGTCGTACAGGGATCCCTGAACCAGGCCGGTCAGGTTTGCTGTGGTGGCTGTCTGAGCTGTGGCGAAGTTTGTCCAGGTGCCTGATGAATTCAGTTTATAATCGACGGAATAACTGTTAGCGCCGCTCACTGCATTCCAGCTGATGGTAGCAGTATTGTCACCGATAGCTGAAGAGGTCAATCCTGTTGGATCACCGCAGGAGGCACCGGCCGTGATGGTGAAGTTGGCATTACTGATATCGAAGAAAATGTTTCCTACGGCTTCCACTTTGATCCTAGCCGTGGTGGTTGGTGTGTTTGGAATAACGAGGTCTTCCGTACCGTCGTTCGGTGTGCTGGCTGCCAGTACGGTGGGGAATGTTTGTCCACCGTCTGTACTCAGGGAGATTTTTACATTGGCGCAACTAACGGGTGCGGCGGTGGTGCTGGCCACACTCCAGGTGATGGTTTGTGTTGACCCGCCTGCATAAGAAACGGCGGTATTGGGCGCTGATACGGCAAAAGGACCGGAAGCGCTGGAAACGGTCACCGTCATATTGGCGTATTGTGTTTGACCGACTTTTACCGGTGCGGTAGAACTGTAAGGTGCATTATCCCTGACAGTCAGGCGGAAGTTGAGTGTCCGGGCTACGGAGCTCAGGGCTTCTGATGTGGCGCCTGCGTCGCCTCCTGTCAGCGGGCCAGTTGTCAGGCTGCCGGCCAGTATAGAGGAAAGCCTGGGGAAATAACGTGTGGGTGAAGTGGTCGGACTGAATGTGATCCAGTTAGGGCCGCTTGCTTTGGTAGCGCTGGCAACGGAACTTGCCCCTGTTTGAGAAGTAGAGGCGTTATCGTATTGTTCCCAGCAATAGGTCAGGGCATCTCCATCGGCATCGCTGGCAGAACCGGTGAGGGCGAAGGGCGTGCTTTTCGGGATCGTATAGTTGCTGAGGGCATTCACTACCGGTGTGGCATTATTACCTGCGATACTGGTAGTTACCGGGCAGGTTTTTGATGCCAGGTTGGTTTGGATCTGGTTGATGGAAGCCGCATGATAAATATCTATAGAATGCGAAGCCATGTCCTGGCTGGTGATACCGGCATAACCCATGATGGTGATACCGGAGCCCGGTTCCATATTCACACCGGTGCCTTCATTAGTCATAGAAAATGTATGATTGGCGCCAAGCTGATGGCCTACTTCATGCACTACATAGTCGATATCGAAATTATCACCCTGTGGGATCCCATCGGCCGGGGATGTGATACCACTTCCTTTAGAACCGTTGGTGCAAACGCAACCGATGCAACCGGCATTACCGCCGCCGCCGGAAGCGCCGAACATGTGACCGATATCATAATTGGCCTCTCCGATCACCGATGTCAGGGTAGATTGGAGCTGTGAGTTCCAGTTGGATAATGTTGTATATGGATCGGTTGATGCCGTATAATATATAACAGATGTGGTATTGGAGATCAGGTTGAGGTGCAAAGCCAGGTCTCTTTCATATACACCGTTACAGCGCGTGAGGGTGTTATTGAAAGCGGCCAGAACCAGCCCCACCTGTGAGTGGCGCTGGCGGCCCCGAAATAGTTGAGTATTCGGCATTGCAGGATTGAGCCAAAGTATCGTTTTGAGGTCGCCGCCCGAACGTGAAGTCAACCCGGCATGAGAAACCTGGTTATTCAGCCCTTCGGATAATTGTTGCTCGGGTGTATTACACTTCCAGGGTAACTGACCCGGATTGCGCTGCGATTTAAACACCGCGTATGTGGTATGATCGGCAGAATACGGCTCAATGAATTCATTGGGCTTATCTGTTCTGAAAACCATGGTTTGAATACCCTGCGGAGAAATACTCAACTTCAATGTGGCGTATTTATCGGTCAGGCCTTTACCTGAAAAAGCACGGATCTCCGGGAAACGCGCCTGCAGTGCCGGTTCAAAATTCGAAGCTTCATATACTTCAAAAGCTTCCACATTACCTTCTGCATTCGGGAGCATGATCACGGTTGTGTGAGCCTGGCGGTTGTCCACTACGGTGAACAGATCCTGACGCAGGTTCTCCAGGTTCAGGTCGAATAATTTGAAATCAGTTGGAAATGATAATCGAGCAACCGCTTTGTCGGTGACGATCTTTTCGGTGCTGGTGTGGGTTTTCCAATGGCTCTTTTGTTGCGCCATCATCACGCTGACTGAAGCGAATGACAGCAAAAAGAGTAGTGTTTTTTTCATAAAATTAATTTTGTGTCAAAATGAAGGAGTGGAAATTACCGAATTTTATTAAACCAAGGCAAGTTTTTTTAGCAAGTCACAATTCAATAACACAACATTTTTTATAGCCCTTTTTACTTTCCGTATAGTAATTCATCGTTACATGATCGGCAACCCAATCATCGGTTAAGAGTTGCGTCTATCCTTTTTAAACATAGCGTGTTGATAATCAATTTTAGTTGCTTATGCAACTATTATTGAGGTCTGAAATCCGCGCCCCCTGCGGCTTCCGGCATACCGGATTCGTATAAATACGCATGTTATCAAACCCGGAGCCAAGAGTTCTGCTACATGGCAAGCATCGGTGACCCTGATCACTCTGTGAGCACAAGACATTTCCGGACCAGTAACATCACGGGTAACCATAAACGAAGTGTTGGCGTCACCGGGCACCCTATATGGGTTCCTGTAAAACCCGACATTCATCCTGCTTCAATACACAATGCGCACAGGCGTACTATTTACTCCCGGGGAAATCCATATGTTTAGCAGCTTGGTGAATAAACCCGATCCATATCCGGGAAAATCCCCGTAGGCCATCAGAACCGCTGTTTCTACTTTTCCAATATTATTCATCTTTAAATATGAACATATGAAATCGTTGAAACTCTTACTGTTTGCCGCTTTGTTTTCGGGCTCAGCCGCTTACGCTCAGGAAAAACCTGCTGCGCAAGGTTATATTAAAGACAAACCCAGTAACGAATCACAGGACCGTGCATTAAAAGATCTGGAAAGACAGGAAAAAGAAAGTTCACAACCCAGTGAAAAGCCAACGCCGGAACCTAAAGACCGGGAAACAAAAGAAAGACCCGAGCCGGCCGATAGGGAAAGGGGCGGAAAAAACGACTGATACTAACTTAGTACAAACGGCATCATCATGCATCGGGCCAGTCTCCGGTGCATGATGTTTGATGTGTCAATTTTAATGTTTTTGCCTTAATTTCCGTTATGGGACAACTCCTTGATCAATTCAAAAAAGACGGATTCCTTGTACTGGAAGGATTCAACACTGACGCGGAATGCAACGCAGTCATAGAACAGGCCGGAAGGCTCGCCGGTGAATTCGACCATAAAGGTCATGCTTCGGTCTTCCAAACCAGCGATCAATCCAAAACAACCGATCAGTACTTCCTCGATTCCGGTAGCCGCATTTCTTTCTTCTTTGAAAAGACGCTTTTGACGAAACAGGCAACTCCTCCGCAACGATCTCTTTCATTCCCTGAATAAGATCGGGCACGCCCCGCACGACCTCGATCCTGTTTTTGACCGCTTCTCCCGCTCACCACAAATGAAAAAACTGGCATCAGCGCTTGAGATGGAAAACGAATGCATCATTCAAAGCATGTATATATTTAAACATGCGCGGATCGGTGGTGTGGTGGATGTACACCAGGACGCGAGTTTCCTCTACACGGAACCGCATTCCTGCATCGGGTTTTGGTTTGCGCTGGAAGACGCCAGCAAAGAAAATGGATGCCTCTATTGCCGGGCGGCCATCTTACCTCACTGAGATCCCTGGTTCCGGAGAAAAGAAGACGGAGGTACGGAAACCATATTTTAGACGCGGCTCCATACGACATGGAAGGCATGATACCGCTGGAAGTGAAAAAGCGAAACCTGCATCGTATTACACGGATTACCGCCGCATTACTCCCGCCCAATACAAGCGGAAAATCGTGAGCAGGCCTATGCCATACATACGATCGACAGCAGGCCCATTACCCGCTACAGAACTGGCTGCACAGAAATATGACGGAACTATCAGGATGCTGGTGTAAACAACTTAGCTCCGGCTCCTGGCCGAAGCCGCCTGCTACTTTTAAACTCCTGATCTGGATTTCATTGCTGACCAGTTCTGATCTTTGGTACCAGCCTGAACATGGATTCTTCGGATTTTCATTGAATCCGCTTTGGTTCTGGTCAACCGGGCTTATCGCCCATGAATTCGGAGATATTACGGAATTGCCGGGTCACGGAACGTCAGTTTATATACGCCGGGGGTTTTGAAGGTTCGGTCATCGGTTGCGGTTACATTGTCTGGTATAAAATTGAAGTCATCCCCCATCTCGTTACGGGTTGAATGTCTTTCCTGGTTTCACTTTCGGAATTCCTCAGGTTTCGCCGTGGCGATATCCCTGGTTCTGGCATAGCTCATCGATTATCGGGCTTTTGTATCGTATAATAACAATAGGGGTAACGCAATTTCACATCTGACCCATCCGTCCAGCGCGCCGATCAGATAAACATCGCTTTTGCTGTTATTGGTAATCGTAACCTCAAGCTGGGGTATTTCCCCGACTTTATACACTTTTTTATCGGCTTTTAGGGTACAGGTGAAGTTCCGTCATTAAAGCGGGCAACACGACCCGTATTGGTCAATAACAGGCCTGCCAATACTGGGTCAGTATTTTCATATCAGAAGTTTATTTTACGATTTGATTTGCATAAAGTCATAAATTATTGGATTTTCCTTTGTCTCTCATCAAAAACGGCGATGGTTAGCCTGCTGGTTGAATGATCTGTTTCCGTTCACTGCTTGTTGTTGTCAGACGGGCCATCATTTCGCTGCTAACCTCATGTTTTGCTGTATGCCTCGGCCAGTTTTCGCTGCATGCTGTCGAATGGCACTGGTGCGCTAATATGAGTGAAACTGCATACAAGCGCCCTGCCCTTGGTTAGGCTGCGAAGTGGAAGAATACCGGTATCGCGAAAGTGGGCACCGCGGTGATTTTTTGAAAATGCCCGTCAGCTTCCATTCCTTCCACAACCGCCATGCGCGTCTGAAGGTCTGACATCACCGCACCCACCTGGTCATCGGGACAAAACACCTCCACTTCATACACCGGTTCAAGCAACTGCGGATCAGCCTCATTGAATGCCTGGCGGAATGCCTGTAATCCGGCTATCTTGAAAGAAATATCATTACTGTCGACCGGGTGCATTTTTCCATCATATACCGAAACGCGGATATCGCGTGCATAGCTTCCCGTTAGTGGGCCGTTCTGCATTTTCTCCATCACGCCTTTGAGGATCGAAGGAAGGAACCTGGCATCAATGGCGCCGCCAACAATACAATTCAGGAATACCAGTTTACCTCCCCAGTCGAGGTCGATCTCTTCGTGCCCGCGTACAGACAAACCATGCGGTGCCGGCATACCTTCATACCAGGGCTCAATACGTATGGATACTTCGGCAAATTGCCCGGCTCCACCACTTTGTTTTTTATGACGGTAGCTGGATTCGGAAGGCTTCCTGATCGTTTCCCTGTAAGGTATTTTTGGTTTTTCAAACAGTACATCCAGTTTGTGTATGTGTTCGATCTTCCACTGGATGACCTGCAGGTGCAGCTCTCCCTGGCAATGCAACAGGGTCTGTTTAAGTTCCGGTGATACTTCAAAATGCACTGTGGCATCTTCCTCTTTCAGCGTATGCAGGGCCTGTGCCAGTTTTTCTTCATCGCCCTTATTAGCCGTGCGGATGGCGATCGTAAGATTGGGTTTGGGGAATACGATCGGCTCCAACTCTATATGGTTGCCTTTTTCATGGAGCGTGTTGTTTACATGTGTGGACCGCAACTTGATCGTGGCCCCGATATCGCCCGCTGCCAGTTCGTTCACTGGAACGCGGTTATGACCTTCGAGCAGGAACATCTGGTTGAATTTCTCCGTTACCCCTGTGTTTTCATTCACAAGCTCCATGCCCGTTTTGACGGTTCCGCTATATACCTTGAATAGGCTTAGCTCGCCGATATGCGGCTCAATGATCGTTTTAAATACAAAGATGCAGGCGGGTCCGGCGGCATCGCAGGGCAGTTCGGCCCCTGACCTGGTTTTTTGGGGCGGCATTTCATTGGCAGACGGACAAACATTATCAATATAACTCATGACCCTTTCTATGCCGATATCTTTGGCTGCCGAAGCGCAGAAGATCGGGAAAATATCGTGACGGATCATAGACAGATGTAAGCCGTTCTTCATGTCATCTTCCGACAACTCTCCCAGTTCGAAATATTTCTCCATCAGGCCCTCATCGTTGGCCGCAATCGTTTCCACCAGCTCTTTGTGCAACTGCGATGCTTTCTCCTTTTCCGATTCGGGTATCGGCAGTTCTTCCGGTTTGGCGCCATTGCCCGCATACCGGTACATCACCATATTCAGCACATCGATGATGCTGTTAAAGTCAGTTCCGGTTTGCAGGGGATATTGCACCAGTACGGCGTTTGGTCCAAAATGTGCTTTCGCCTGCTGAACGGTATTGTCGAAATTGGCCGCGTCATGATCAAGCTGGTTGACCAGGAAGATGGTTGGCGTACGGAATTTGTCGGTGTATTCCCAGATGACATCGGTGCCCACCTCCACGCCCATCGCGGCGTTGAGAACGATCACACCGGTGTCGGCTACCCGAAGTGTACTGATCACTTCGCCGGCAAAATCTTCGTAACCGGGTGTGTCTATGATATTGATCTTATAACCCTTCCAGGGCGTGTGCATCAGGGATGCGAAAACCGAACTCTGCCTTTCGTTTTCGAGTTCATGATAATCGCTGACCGTATTGCGGCCTTCGATGGAACCCTGGCGCTTGATGATGCCCGCTTCAAACAGCATACTCTCGGCGATGGTGGTCTTGCCACATCCGGCATGCCCAAGTAGGGCGATGTTTTTTACATGGTTGGAATCATATGTTGCCATGACGGTGATTTTTAATTGCTGAAAAACAAACAGCCAATCTGATATAGACTGGCTGCAGTTTGTAATATGGTTATGATCTGATGAATGCGTGGAATTCTTCTTCCAGTTGATCAAGGTCGTGTATCAGGCGGTCAAGGTTTTCCTTAATATGGTGGTGCGGGATCCGGTGCCCAAAAGTCGGGTGCTGTTCCGCTTCCTGGATATGGTGCCTGATCTCATGCTTGATATCATGTATGTTGATCAGCTGGATGTGAAACTGGTTATGGAAATGCTCAATGCCCTTTTTCACTTCCGTATCTGATTTTCCAGGCGCGAAGAAATAAAGCTCTTCTTTTAATTTGTTGATCTTTTGGCGATAATCGGCCAGTTGATTATACCATTCTTTGCACTCGTCGATGAGTGCCCTGTGTTGTGTTTCTGTAAACATGGTGGTATGATTTTGTTAGATGGATGTTCAAAATGAATTGGTTATCAATAACAAATGTTCAAAATCCAGACAGTTGTTTTTATGACCTATGTCATGCGATGAACTAAAAGCGGTCAGTTTCCGGAACGGAAAGAATACCTAGGAAGGGGCGGAATGGTGCCTGGTCAGCATCAGGGCCGGAAAGGGCTTAATGGGAAGTAAGTAATGCTCTTTTAAATATAGGATTATTCAGGATGGCTGCCAAAATTTTAACAGTCAGGATAAGAGTAATGATAGAGCTGCTGGGCTTTTGTACTTATGTGTTAGCCAGGACACCTTCTACGAAATACATATCGATCTCGCCTTTGTTTTTGGCCTGTACCTTACCGCGGTAGGTGCACTGAAAACGTTCTTTAACCAGTTCATACGTGGAACCGCTGATGTTCACCCTCCCCACTT
>JAXLUE010000041.1:0-9860 GCA_046329695.1 Ferruginibacter sp. | reverse complement strand
TTGAGCCTAAAGACGTATTTTTGCACGCGTAATGGTTGACCAAAAAGGCACGGAACCTTTATCCGGACGGCCGGGCTTTTGGTGAACCGGTTTGATGACACCCGGATGGTTAACAAAAATCAAATCAGTATGGACGTATTTGAAAAATTAGTGAAAGACGGCGGCCCTATCGGCCAGCACATGGACAGGGCTCATGGTTATTTTGCCTTCCCTAAACTGGAAGGGGAATTAGGCCCCCGTATGACATTCCGCGGAAAAGAAATGATCGTCTGGAGCCTGAATAATTACCTGGGGCTCGTCAACCACCCGGAAGTCCGCAAGGCTGATACGGAAGCCGCAGCAAAATATGGTATGGGCAACCCCATGGGCGCCCGTATGATGAGTGGCAACAGTACCAAACATGAAGAACTCGAAAAAGTCATCAGTGATTTTGTGAGCCGGGAAGACACCATGCTCCTGAACTTCGGGTACCAGGGCATCATGAGCTGTATCGACGCACTCGTCAATCGCCGGGATGTGATCGTGTACGATGCGGAGGCACACGCCTGTATCGTAGATGGCGTAAGGCTTCATATGGGCCATCGCTATGCGTTCAAGCACAATGATATACAGGACTGCGAAAAACAATTACAACGGGCCACTGATATGGCCGAAAAGAATGGTGGCGGGATCCTGCTGATCACTGAAGGTGTTTTTGGCATGGACGGCGAACAGGGTATCCTTAAAGAGATCGTTGAACTGAAGAAGAAATACGAATTCCGGATCCTGATCGATGACGCACATGGGTTCGGTTATATGGGCCCCACCGGTGCTGGTGCGGATGAAGCACAGGGTTGCCAGGCAGGGATCGACCTGTATTTCAGCACTTTTGTAAAAAGTATGGGCAGCATCGGGGCATTCATCAGCGGACCAAAAGCCGTGATCAAATACCTGCGCTATAATACCCGCTCACAGATTTTTGCCAAGAGCCTTCCATTACTCATCGTTGAAGGCATGCTGAAAAGAATGGAAATGGTCAAAACCATGCCCGAACTCCGGGAAAAACTCTGGAGTAACGTACGTAAGATCCAACAGGGATTGAAAGACAGAGGGTTCGACATCGGGCATACCAATTCGCCCGTAACACCCATTTATATGAAAGGAGATGTGCCTGAAGCCACGCAAATGGTGATGGACCTCCGCGAAAATTATCACATATTCTGTTCCATCGTTGTTTATCCCGTCATTCCCAAGGGCGATATCATCTACCGCATCATCCCCACGGCGGCGCACAGTGATGAAGATATTGAACGGACGCTGAAAGCATTTGAAGAAACCAAAAAGAAACTCGATGCCGGCGCCTATAAAGCGGCTGAAATACCAGATATGGCAGAATCGATCTAGCTGATTCCAGTCTGTTTACATGAAAAAAGGGCCTGAGGCCCTTTTTTCATGTACCTTATAGTGAGGTATAGACTGACAATATCGGCAGACAATCCATTGTTCGAAGATAATGGCCGTAACGGAATTCCATGGCAGACAGGTGCCTAATGCCCAACACCCCTTCCATGGCGTATACCGTAACCCGCCTCCGAAAAAATGACTGTTGAACCCGGATAAATCAAAATTGCTGCTGTAATATTTTTCTGTATGCTGATGCTCCAGGTAACCGGCAAAATAACGGATGCCGGACTGGGAATAAAAACGGTAAAAAGGTGAAATAGACAAAAATTTACCCGTTTTGATAACGGCTTCCAATTCGGCCGTATGGGCTGCCAGCCCCCAATCATCCAGGTAAAAACGGTAGGAAGGCCTTATGATCAGACGATCCCCGGCAAACCAGGAAGCACGCACAGCGATAGGCCATTTGATCCGTACGGATGGCAGTTTTTCCGTACCCAGGGAGAAATCCTTGAAATAAATACGATGGAAAGGCAGGCCAAGAAATCCATGCTGGTATGTAAGTTCCGAAGTGGCCATCACTTGCAGGCGGCTGTTGAGTATCCGTGACCAGGAAAATGTACCCGCCAGCGTATTTCTTTTGCTCCAGGGATACTCATACTCATTAGGGGCGCCGGGGAACCCACCGGTAGCGGGTGTACGAAGTTCAATGGGCAGTATCATTTTCACCTGGTCGAAAAAAAACTGCGCCTTGAATGACCATTCCGTGTTGCGGTCGGATGACCGGCGGCCGAAACCCCCATGCAGGCCATACGACCGGTAATCCGATTCATGTGAATAGGAAACACCGGCAAACCAGGACATGCCGGAACTGTCTGCCAGCACCCGCCTGGTAACAGAAGGGTATATACGCAGATCACGGGCCGAAGCCGATGAAATGCTGTAAGGGTTGATCTTGTCTGATGAGGCTGATGTATAATAATCCACACCGAGACTGGCTTCCCAGGATACTTCCCTGCCATGCCGGTTAAAGGAATGCAGTTTCACCTCGAACTGGTTGGAATAATCAGACAGGGCCTCGGTTCCCGTTCCGCCGGTAACCGCACTGTTGTTGCCATCCTGATTATAATAACTGCTAACAAGATTGACCTCTGATAATGTCAGTTTCCGGGATCGGTAATGCGCTGTATCGGCCTTCTGTGCGAACAGGCCGAAAACTGAAACGAACAAACCGGTAAGAAAGAGGCAGGTTTTTTTCATCCGGAACGGGGTGCCTTATTTGAATCTCAAATGTAAGCTTAATACATCTGATTGCAACCCGGTACTCCTGTTGTAATGGCCATACCTGAATTCAATCATGTTCCAGTGCTTAACACCCAGCACGCCTCTTTCAGGTGCCCATCGGATTCCCGCACCCAAAAAATGAGCATCAAACCTGCTGAGGTCATAGTTGCTGGTGTAATATTCGTCCTGTGCCTGGTGTTGCCGGTATCCTGCAAAATAATCCACGCCCGACTGATTGTAATACCGGTAAAAGGGCGCTACGGAAAGGAATGGTGTGACCTTTACCGGCACCTCCAGTTCCGCCGTATGGGCATTTAATCCCCAGTCATCGTGATAGAACCGGTAAAAACTCCTGAGAATGACCTTATCGCCAAGAAAATAACTGGCGCGTATACCCAACGGAATCTTTAGCCTGCTCGAAGGCAGGTTTTCGGCTTTGAGCGAATTATCGGCAAAATACACACGGTGAAATGGCAATCCCAGGAAACCTTCCTGTTTCACCAATTCAGCCATCACCATAACCTGCAGGCGCTTATTGACTACCTGTGAAACAGACAGGCTCCCGCTGTAAGAATTCCTGGAGGATGAACCATAATCGTCATCATCATGATGGCTGCCGCCTCCGCCGACCCTCAGCTCCACGGGTGTGATGAGCTTGACCTGATCGAGGTAAACCTGTGCCTTTACGGTCACTTCCCTGTTCCTGTCTGCCGATTTTTTACTGAAAGCCCCACCCACACCGATCGACTGGTAGTCGAACTCAGCGGAACCTGAAGCATGCAGCTCTGCACTGTATCCCCTTTTTTCGTCTTCCATCATCCAGCTCAGGGATGGATATATGCGGATATCCGAAGAGGAAGCAGAAGAGTTCGCCTTGGTATCGATACGGTCGGATGAAGCGGAAGTGTAATAATCAATTCCGGCTTCACCTGTAATAGTGTGCTTACGATTGCGTTTATCATATATCGTTAGTTTGAGGTCGAGTATGTTGGCAACATCGGTTAATTTTTCACTGCCAACCCCACCTTCAACGGCACTGTTATCACCATCCTGTTTATAGTAACTGCTGACAAAATTGACCTCTTCCAGTTTTAGTTTCCTGGAGCGGTAGGCAGACGAATCAGATTGTTGAGAAAATGTCTGGAGCAAACCCAGGTAAAGTCCTATCACGGACAGGCAAATTTTTCGCATGGGTATTTTTTGAGGTTAGTTACAGCCGCATCCGCCACCGGTTTTACCGCCGTTGGCACCGGAGGCCCCTTCCCGGTATGTTTGAAAACTGAGTTCGGTCTTTTGTACTTTCCGGGGCGACAATTCCATTTCGGCATCGTTGATCCGGCTCTTCTGGTATTCTTTTACCGGCGTGCAGGAGGCCAGGTAAATGAGCAGTAAAGAGAGTAAGAGGTGTTTTCTTTTCATGATGGTTGTATGCTGATATTTCGAGAAGTGAATAAAGAGTTTTGTTCATCGATAATGAGACAGGCGATCCCTTTCATTTGGTTGATCAGGTCGAGGCCTACTTGTATGCCCATGATCATAACAGGTGTTGCCATCGCATCGGCTATCTCGGCATTTGGGCAAATGATGGTCACGCTTTTGATGCCGTGCACCGGGAGTCCCGTTTTGGGATCAATGGTATGAGAATAACGTTTGCCGTCAATCACAACATACTTTTCATAATTGCCCGACGTGGCTACGGCCATATCACTGATGTTCATATACGAGAACGGCAGATGGGCCGCATCAGGGTTTGCTATACCGATCGTCCAGGGCTTACCGTCGGGCTGAAGGCCCCAGGTGACGAGGTCGCCCGCGGCATTGACTATGCCACTGGTAACACCCGCTTTCTTCAGTACCTGCTTAGCCATTTCAGCTGCATAGCCTTTACCGATTCCCCCGAAACCGATGCGCATACCTGGTTCTTTAAGAAAGACCGTGCAGTTCCCAGGATCCAGTATGATATTGTGGTAGTTGATCAAACGCACCATATTGCGGGCCACTGCGGGATCCGGAAGGGAAGTCATATTCTTATCAAAATTCCAAAGGCTTTTATCCACGGAACCATACGTAATGTCAAAGGCGCCCAGTTCAATGCGGAGATCCTGATGGAGCGGCTGACCAGTTCAAACATTCCCGATCAACCCTTACCGGAGCGATGCCAGCCATCCGGTTGACCTGGTTGGTCTGGCTTTCCCCGAATCATATGTCGTAAGCAACCTTTCTATCCGCTGTATTTCTGTAACGGCAAGATCGATCTTTGCCTGCGCCTCCTCAGATTCCCCATCATCAGAAACGATACTGATCTCAAACCGGTTACCCATCAGGCGGAGTACCCGGTTGACAATGCAGCTCTTACCCGCGATGTCATCTGTTTTTACCATTCTGCTTATTCCTGATCTGTTCTACAAACTCTTCCGGTTTCATATCCGGGCATCCTTCCCATGAGCTGATCACGCGGCCATCGGCATCTAACAGTAAGGTGTAGGGGAATTTACCCAGTGGATTATACTTATCTGCCAGGGCCTCATTTTTCTTTTCCTGATCAGGCATGAGCTTGTTTTTCCTGCTCCGCGGAAAATCGGCCTTCAGCAAAACCAGGTTAGCGGCGGCATACGCGGTAAAATCCGGGGATTCGAAAAAATCCTTTTTCATGCGCATACAGGGCACGCACCAATCGGAACCGGAAAAATTGAGGAGGATGTGTTGTTTCTTTTCAGAGGCCAGCTTGCGTGCCTCAGTGATGTCGGTTAGCCAGGTCGGTTGATCCAGAATGAAAAGGCAACAGAGTAATAGCCAGGTCTTCATGCGTATCAGGTTATTTATCTAAAAGTAAGCCAAGTGAATGAATCTGCTTGCCGGGCTGATGAAAATAACCTGTATTTAACTAGGTTTTATGAGTGGTCGACCTGGCATGAAAGGGAAACTCCTGGTTAGCCCTGGCCTTGACCAGGTAAACAACCAGTCCGCTTCCAAATACCCAGGCGAAGGATCGCATGATCGTCATGCCGGTGGCGTAAAAAATCCACATCCAGAGTAAGATGGCCAGGAACACAGGTAATGGATACCAGGGTATTTTATATGGGAGTGATTGCGTGCTCTTTCTCTTTCGTAATAACATCACACCTATTGCCTGGCCGACAAACTGCACTATGATCCGCATAGCAAGTATGCCACTGATGACATCGCTCATCCTGAACAGCAGGCTGAAAATAAAAGCGAGCGATGCAATACTGAGCAAAGAGACATATGGAAACCCCCGGCTGGGATGCAACCTGGCAAATACACGGAAGAAGGAGCCATCCGCAGCAGCGGCATATGGAACGCGGGAGTACCCGAGCATTACGGCAAAAAGGGATGCCAGTGCCACCCATAGGATCATCACCGTGGCCAGATTGGCGGCAGTATTACCATAGAGCCTTTCGAAAAAAACACTGACAATAAATTCATTTTTGCCCTCAGCCTGCCATTGGTGAACTTCCTGCCAGGGTATGACCGAACCTATGCTGATATTAAGCGCAAGGTACAGTATGGTGATGCCCATGACGGAAATAAACATGCTGCGGGGTATATTTTTTCCAGGATCCCTGATCTCTGCACCCAGGTGACAAACATTATAATAACCCAGGTAACTGTAAATGGTCTTTACACAGGCCTGGCCAAAGGCAAATGACCCCAATGTCATCCAGTTGAAATCCGCCATCATGTTGTGCAGGGGTTGTGAGATGTCTCCCATGATGAATCCGCTGGAAATGATCCACAACAAAGTGGCAATAACACCAGCCCACAGCAGCACGCCGATCTTTCCGATACTGTCGATTTTCCGGTACAGCAACAGGGTCACCAGAATGATCACAGAACCCGAAACCAGCTTCTGCCCGGTTGCTTCCAACGGTACTAAATACACGAAATATGAGGCAAAGCCGATGGCTGCGGATGCTGCCACCAGCGGAGCCTGAATCATCGTTTGCCAGACATACAAAAAGCTCATCATCCTGCCCGCCCCCTCCTTACCGTAGGATTCCTTCAGGAAATGGTAACTGCCTCCGGCCAATGGATATGCCGCCCCCAATTCGCTCCAGATCATGGCATCAATCAATGAGAGTAATGCTCCGGCTATCCAGGCATAGATATACATTCCCCCGATCAGGCCCATGACGATTGGCAAAGTGATAAAGGGGCCGATACCCACCATATCGATCATATTCAAGACGGTTGATTGAAACAACCCAAGCCTTCGCTGCAAGTTTGCCGATGCCATGAGATAAATGTACAAATAAAGGGATAGAATCCAGGATTGATCAATAGAACCGCATCGATGGTATATTATTATGTGTGATCCATAACTTTTTCCATCCGCAATTTGTTAGTAGCTTAGATCACTAAAAATTGACAAGTGCATGCATAAGATAGTTGTGGCCATTACCGGCGCCAGTGGTTCGGTTTATGCTAAAGTATTACTCGAAAAACTCGAACAGGTTTGGCAGCAGGGGCATTCGCTGGAGCTGTCACTGGTGATGACGGAAAATGCACGGCTGGTATGGGAGACTGAACTGGGCACCCGGTCATTCGAGAACCTGCATGCCAGAAATTACGAAACACACGACTTTACGGCCCCCTTTGCTTCAGGCTCGGGTCAGTATGGAACCATGATCATTATTCCCTGCAGCATGGGAACGCTGGGAAGAATAGCCCAGGGCATCTCTAACGATCTCATCACCCGAGCGGCCGACGTCATTTTAAAGGAAAGAAGAAAACTGATTTGTGTTGTGAGGGAAACACCCTATAACCTGGTGCACATTAGAAATATGGAAACGATCACATTGGCCGGGGGTATCATATGCCCCGCAACACCCTCTTTTTACAGTAAGCCGTCCACCATAGAAGAAGCCGCTTCCACAGTGGTTGACAGGGTGCTCGACCTTGCCGGCGTACCAGTCAATACCTATCGGTGGGGGGTATAAACATTCCAAACAGAGAAAACTAATGATCGAACATCCTGGTAAGCTCTAATTACCGGAGGTCGACCACTTCCACGCCGGGATACTTTGTTGCATCAAATATAAACGTAGGGTCGGCAATATTACCCGTTGTATTCATGTTACTGACACTATATGTATACCTGTTACCGGTCTTTTCAAAAACCTTGGTAGTTGTGATCACCGATTTGTCGATGTAAACAAGTACTTTATGGAATGCCTTGGTTTTATCAATGGGCGTGAGTTCAATTTCCTGCATCGACTTATTGTTGATTTTCACCAGGCCATTCAGTTTATACAGAAAATCTTTGTCGTAGAAATTGGTGAACAGCTTCTGGGGGGTGATGGAATTGGCTGCGGGATCGATCTTACTGATGGTTACCTCGTTGGAAGATTTTTCGTAGGTCCACACATTGCTCCCGTCGGAAAATATTTCCTGGCCCGGTGCGCTGATCCGGTATTTCGTTCCCTTCATAAACACGGAACCGCTTTTATTGCCGATGTTCTTTCCGGAAGCATTTTCGATCTTGAGGCTGAATTTTGCCTGGACGGATTTATAAGATTTGAATTTCTGGCTGACCGCATCAAGAATCTTTTTGGCATCCGGATCGCTTTTGCCCATTCCTGCCGGTACTTGTGCCAAAGAAGACAGTACAATCGTTAATCCAAACAGGCAACTCAAGAATTTCTTCATATATGTGATTTAATCCTTATACTAAAATGAAGGCTGTGCAAATATAGTCAATAGATGAATTGTTGTGCCCTGCGTTTAGTACAATGCTCATAATATACTGTTAATCCATCGGCTATGGATTGTGAAAGCAACGGCCCGAAATAGGCACAATACATTATTTTTGCCAGCTATGGCCAAGGCTGGTACAGAAACCCCGTTGATGCAACAACACGCGGCTATCAAGTCGAGATACCCGGATGCAATACTGCTTTTCCGGGTGGGAGATTTTTATGAGACCTTTGGCCAGGATGCCATTCACACGTCAAAAGTGCTGGGCATCACCCTGACCAAAAGGAACAATGGCAATGCCGCTGCTTCCGAACTGGCGGGTTTTCCGCACCATGCGCTGGATACTTACCTGCATAAACTGGTAAAAGCCGGCTTTCGCGTGGCGATCTGTGACCAGTTGGAAGATCCCAAAGCCGCCAAGGGTATCGTCAAACGGGGGGTGACCGAACTGGTGACACCCGGAGTGGCCACCAATGATAAACTGCTTGATCATAATAACAATAATTTCCTCGCCGCATTGCATATCGATGACGCCCGCTATGGGATCGCTTTTGTTGATATTTCAACCGGGGAATTCCTGATCGCGGAGGGGGATAAGGAATATGCCGACAAACTCTTGCAGGGCTTGCAGCCAGCAGAAGTGATCTTCCAAAGAAACCGGCAGAAATTATTCAGGGAACAATTCGGGCCCAGTTTCTTCACGTATTCCCTCGACGAATGGATATTCAGTGAACCTTATGCAACAGAAAACCTGCTGAAACATTTTGGCACGCACAGCCTGAAAGGATTCGGGGTCGATGGCATGAGCGCGGGCATTATTGCCGCCGGGGCCATCCTGCATTACCTGAAAGATACGGAACACCCGAACCTCCAGCA
Source organism: Ferruginibacter sp. (assembly GCA_046329695.1). Taxonomy (GTDB): domain Bacteria; phylum Bacteroidota; class Bacteroidia; order Chitinophagales; family Chitinophagaceae; genus Ferruginibacter. Next base: position 602 of record JAXLUE010000041.1, on the reverse strand, counting down.
CATCACATCGATACAGCGGATCAGCCGAGAAGATCACTTGTGGATGGACCGCTTCACGATCCGGAACCTGGAACTGATAAGCACTAACGATCAGGCACAAACGCTGTACAGCACCATCAACCAAACCGTTTCCCCCATGGGAGCCAGGTTGCTGAAACGTTGGATGCTGATGCCCCTCAACGATATTCACCAGATCAATGAACGCCTGGACGCGGTGGAATACCTGATCAAAGAAACCGATACGCGCAATCAACTGACCCAACACATCAGGCAGGCAGGCGACATTGAAAGGCTGGCAGCCAAAGTGCCTCTCAAAAAGATCAATCCCCGGGAAGTGGCCCAGGTGGCCCGCGGACTTCAGCAAACGGAGGCCATCAAACAAATTTGCGCCCTTTCTTCCAATGAATACCTGAAGCGGCTGGGCGATTCCCTCAACAGTTGTCAGTATATACTCGATAAGATCAACCGGGAATTGTCAGAGAACCCGCCTGCCCTCGCCAACAAGGGCGGACTCATTGCCGCCGGCGTAGACCCTGAACTGGATGAGCTAAGGGCCATTGCCAGCGGGGGCAAGAATTACCTCGTTGAATTACAACAGAAGG
>JAXLUE010000040.1:0-12534 GCA_046329695.1 Ferruginibacter sp. | reverse complement strand
GCTGATCACGCCGGGTAATTGCGATTGTGATTTTCCTTTAACCATCACCGTGAGCAAATAAGGGGAATTGTTCAGATACACGATGCCTGATTCCCCCAGGTGCGCAGATCCGTCAGCTCCGCCCGCTTCTCCGAATTTATGGGCTACCCTCACACCCTCGGGTAAACCGGCAAGCAGTCCCATTTTAAAATCGCTGTGACTTAACATTTCAGTACAAAACTCCGAAGAGCTCATATTAAGATAAGTGGCGCTGTACAGGGTTCTCATAAAAAGCGAAAACTCTTTCGGGCTGAGCGGGTAATCGGAAGCAGACATGTCTATGTCGCGCAATCCAAGGTCGGTAAACACCTTTTTAAAAACATCCAGGTCCATCGCATTATTCAGCAGGATCGTGGCATTATTATCCGAATAAGCGATCATGTAATACAGTAATTCACGGATCGTGTATGATTTGCCGAATTCAATGGATTTTGAAGTGAAATTGGCTTTCTTGGCGACAGTATAAACTTTGTCCCAGGTAATCCGCTTATTCAATAGCCCCGGTTCTTTTTCGCTCATTTTTAAATAAGCAATGAGTTCCGGAACCTTCATCAACGACCCAGGGTTGTATTTTTCGTCTGCATTGATGCCAAACCATTCGGCCTGGTTCATCTGCCTGAAATAGACAGAACCATTGATGATCTTACCTTCCTGCCTGAACTTATCGAGCATGGAAGAAAGATCTGTTTTTAACGGCATGAATTTTTCAGATTCGCAGGTTCGTTCCGTAAATAAAATGGGCTTGGTGTATTCAAATCCTTTCAGCCTCACAATATCTACACTGCAGGAAGGGATCAGGGAATGGTCAACGGAAGATTCATTGGCTTGGTTGATATTCCTAGACAACCAAAATGTTATCAGGCTGCTACCTAAAACAACAGGCAGTAGGCTGACGATTGGTATTTTTCTGGCAAGCATATTGATTTTCAATGATGAATGATATTATGGCAAAAAACTCCGCAAAGTTAAACAATAAAAACCGTTGAAATTTTTGTAATATAATCGGTCTTAATCCAGCCCATTTAGCAGGCCAGGTTAGTAAGACCCTTTTTGTATTGATTTCGCAGCATCCTGAAATTGAGATACAGGAATGTCATAGCAACTGTACCTTTGTGGTATCATATGAATGAGATCAATATGACATGCAGGCCGGCCCGGGAATCAATTTCCCCCGTCATGATGCTTTTCCTGGTTTTATTGTTTGGCTCTTGTGATGATGGGAGGTCTGGTGAAATGACCAAAAAAAACCTGCCGGCACAATCCAAACAGGTGCCTGATGATCTCTCCGTTCCCGGCAGTTTCCAGCCACCCACTTCATTGCAATTCGACAGTTTGCGGGTGCCCCGTTTTTTTGACAGCTTCCCCAGGATGCTCTCCGTAAAAAAAGACCTGGTTGCTTTTTACCGGCAACGTCAGTTCTCTTATGCCTGGTTTGATAACGGCGGGTTGATCGAACCTGCGGAAAACCTGTTCAACCGGATTTTGCATATGAGTGAAGAAGGATTGCCGGAACATGTTGTTTACCGAGATGTTATGATGGATATGATGGATGAGGCCCGGGAAAGCAATAAGCCCGATCCGATGTTGGAATTGATGCTGACTTCGCAGTATTTTCTATACGCCAGGCAGGCATGGCAGGGCGTTAATGAACAAGAATCCATGGCGCTTAATTGGCTTCTTCCAAGGAAAAAGATTTCATTGGTGAACCTGCTGGATTCATTGGTCAGCGGCAAATCCGGTTTTGACAAAGCCCCGGTTTATCCCCAGTATGCGCTGCTGAAAGAGAAACTAAACCGGTACAGGGAATTATCCAATATCCCCGATTGGCCTGCGATACAGGTCGGTAAGAAAATGCCCAATCGGGGGGATTCCTCCAACATCATCTCATTGATACGTAGCCGTCTTCACTTGCTGGAAGATCTTTCTTCGAATTCCGGTTCCGCAGTATTTGATGATGAGCTGGCACGGGGGCTCCGGGCATTTCAAAAACGTCACGGAATGACAGAAGATGGCAAACTATCGGTTTCCCTGATCCGGGAGTTGAATGTGTCACCTGCCCGGCGTTTGGAGCAAATTATGGTCAATATGGAGCGGTGCCGATGGATACCCACTCAACTGGCCAGCCATTATCTCGTGGTGAATATACCCGCGTTCAAACTGTATTCTTACCAAAACGACAGCCTTGCCTGGAGCATGAATGTGGTGGTTGGAAAAGCGCAGCATAAAACAGTCATTTTTAACGGGAATATCAAGTATGTTGTGTTTAGTCCATATTGGAATGTGCCATCCAGTATCGTGAGAAAAGAGATCCTTCCAGCCATCAGGAAAAACAGGAATTATCTGCAGCGTCATCAAATGGAATGGTTTGGCAGCCAGCTCAGGCAAAAACCCGGGCCCAATAACTCCCTTGGTTTGGTCAAATTTCTATTTCCCAACAGCCACAGTATTTATCTGCACGATACGCCGGCCAAATCGCTTTTCAATGAGAGTGCACGGGCATTCAGCCATGGTTGTATCAGGCTGGAGGATGCCCGCAAACTTGCCATCTATTTGCTGCAACAGGATCCAGACTGGAATGTACAACGTATCGATTCGGCCATGCATGCCGGTGTCGAACGAACGGTAACGCTGAAAAAGAGCATGCCGGTCTATATCGCCTATTTCACAGCCTGGGTCGGCCGCGACGGGAAACTCAATTTTCGCAGGGATATTTACGACAGGGATAAAAGGTTACTGGAAGCCATTCTGAAGTGACTGTTATAAGTGTCAGATCAACAGTTGATTATCCCTTCCAAACGATTTTATTTTCAACCGGCAAACCTCTTTTTTCCGCAACAGACCATTGGCCAATTATTATTTTACCAGATAAAAAAATATTTTGACCTTTAGCGCTTAAAACTTGCGCATGAAAAGATTTTTACGCCTTCCCTTATTTTTTCTTTTAGTATTACCGTCTTGGTTGCATGCACAGAACAATTTTTGGTCTGATGCCGATGAAAGTGCAGCCCATTCCAGGGGTTTGACCAGGACCATTGTACCGGTCAAATACCGGACGCTGGCTTTGGATACCATCTCCCTGAAATCTGCACTCCATGCCGCTCCGCTTGAATTTTCCTTCGCTTCAGTGTTCAACCCACTGGTATTGGCCCTGCCGATGCCCGATGGCAGCCTGGCTCACTTTAAAGTGGTCGAATACAGCATGATGGAACCGGCCCTGCAGGCAAAATTCCCGGATATCCGCACATATAGCGGCCAGGGTATAGAAGACCCAACGGCTACGCTTAAGCTGAACTGGCCTTCGGCCTTTGGATTGCACGCGATGATTTTATCTCCCGCAACGGATCGGTTTGGATCGATCCATATACTGGCGAAAAATCTTATTATATCTCATATCGTAAAACAGACCTGCAACCAAGGAGTTTTACCGAGATCGGGGTGTTGGGTGCAGAGAATGCCATACCCGGTCAATCCCGGCTTGCCGGCGGACCCTGCCTGGCGGGTCAATTGCGCAGTTACAGGCTGGCAGTGGCCTGCACCGGCGAATATGCGGTAGCGGTAGGAGGTACAACGGCCCCACTGTTGCATTCGGCCATCGTCACTTCCGTGAACCGTGTGAACGGGGTTTATGAAATGGAGGTAGCTATCAGGCTGGTGCTGATCGGTAATAATAATCTGATTGAATATCTCGATGCGACAACGGATCTGTTCACAGGTAACAATAACGCCACCACGCTGATCAACGAAAGCCAGAGTGTCATCAACTCTGTGATTGGGTCTGCCAATTACGACATCGGGCACACTTTCAGCACAGGGGGTGGCGGCCTGGCCCAGGTGGGTTGCGTCTGCACCGCCGGGAGCAAAGCAAGGGGTATCACCGGCTCACCCGACCCTGTTGGCGATGCTTACGATATAGACTATGTGGCGCATGAAATGGGTCACCAGTTTGGCGGCCTGCATACCTTTAATGCCGCAACAGGCAATTGCAGCGGTAACGGTTCACCAACGGCCAATGCCGAACCGGGAAGCGGAACCACCATTATGGCCTATGCGGGCATTTGCACCACGAACGATCTGCAACCCCATAGTGATCCGCAGTTCCATCCGATCAGTTTCGACCAGATCGGCACATTCTCGCGTTCAGGTACGGGCGCCACTTGCGGCACTGTGATCAATACGGGCAACCAGGCCCCGACTGTTAATGCAGGCAGTAACTATACGATTCCCATTTCAACACCTTTCACACTGACAGGTTCCGCTACAGACCCTGATGGCGATGCGCTCACCTACAGCTGGGAACAGGTAGATGTGGGAGGCGCTTTTGGAAACTGGAACGCACCAACGGGCCTTGCGCCATTATTCCGTTCCTTCCCGCCGGTAACATCTCCCAGCCGCACATTCCCCAGGATGTTCGACCTGGCAAATAATACCACAACCATCGGTGAAATATTGCCATCCTATGTCAGGAACATGAAGTTCAGGCTAACAGCCAGGGATAACCGCTCCGGCGGCGGCTGTGTTTGTTATTCTGAAATAACGGTATCTACCTCGGGCGCTACGGCGTTCACCGTCACTTCACAAGCTGCGGCCACCAGCTGGACGGCCAATGGTTCCAATACAGCCACGATCACCTGGACGGTGGCAGGCACCACAGCGGCTCCATTCAATACAAGCAATGTAGATATCCTGTTTTCTTCAGACGGGGGTTTTACATTTCCATACACCTTGTTGAGCAATACCCCTAACGATGGCACACAAACGATCACCATCCCTTCCATACCCACCACCAAAGGAAGGGTGATGGTCAGGGCAAGGGGCAATATCTTCTTTGATATCAATACGGGCCTGATCACCATTACGTCGGCCTGTTCAGCAGAAGGTGCCGTGGTGGCACCGGCCAATTCCGTTACGGCCGCTGCCGGAAACGCGGCCCTGAACCTGGGCCTGAGCCCGCAATTCAGCACGGCCTTTACGCCAACAGGAACACTGGAGTCTACAGATCCCGCTTCCAGCCTGGCAGTATATAGTTCCGTCAGCCTGTCCTGCGTCTCAGCGTCGAATGTAATGAAGTATGACGCATATGTTTTCATGCCCAGTATCACGGCCACGTATACTTTCACACTGACTGGCGTATTCCCCACTGTGATGAACCTGTACAGCACCAGCTTTGATCCTTTAAATCCTTGTACCAATTTCCTGAAGTCCAATTCAACATTCAATGGCACAACGGTCAGTATTGGCGCAACAGCAACCCAGGCGCTGACAGCCGGCAGCATTTATGTATTGGTCATCGGCACATTTAGTGATACGCAGCCAACATTACCGGCTCCTTATTCCGTAGCCGTATCATCTGCCACTCCAGCCGGCGGCGTGATCTATTCGGGTTCAACCATGTATAATAACCCAGGCGCCGGATTCAGTTATGCCTATGTAGTGGTTAACAATGCCACCGGTAATATTGCCGGCATCAGTGCCACTTCTAATCTTACCAATTCTTCTACTTATCCTGCAGGCAGTTATACCGTTTATGGATTGTCGTATTCCAATAGTATCGCCAACCTCAACAGCTTTGTCGGCGGATCATTCAGCAATCTCGCAACCAGCGTGTTCAGTAATCCTTCCGGTTTCTGTGCCAATTTCAGTAAGAATTCTGTCAGTGTGACCATCCTTGCCGGTCCGGTTCCGGTCAGGGGTCTTGAACTTACCGCCAGGAAAAATGGCCGTAAGTCGCAACTGACCTGGACGACAGAACAGGAAATCAATACCCGTTATTTCAACATACTGCGCAGCGAAGACGGCGTTCAGTTCAGTGCATTACCCGGACGGGTAAACGCAGCTGGTAACACACAATCAGCCAGGCAATACGTATATTCCGATGACCTGCCACTTAATGACAGGAATTTCTACCGAATTGAAGCCGTTGATGCCGATGGTGCAAAAGCATACAGCAATACGGCCGTATTGTCTTACAGCAGCGAAGGAACGCCGGTATTCCTGTACCCGAACCCTGCCAATGACCTGATCCGCCTGAATTTCACCAGTGCGGCCGGTAATATGCAGGTTACGATACTCGACAGCAAAGGATCGCGTCTGTTGTCACGTAACCAGATGGTGCAGGAAGGCAGGAACCTGCCCGCATTCGATATCAGTTCACTGCCTTCAGGCATGTACATTCTCCGGTATATCCTTCCTGGAGGCGAAACCGGTCATATCAAATTTGTCAGGAAATAAGTTTTCCCATCAAGAAGAAGCCCCTTCAATCATATTGAAGGGGCTTTTTTTATGTTGGAGAAAAGGCGCCTGCAGGATGCGTTCCTTTCTTTTTATCGGTTCATTATTGGGATCATCCATTGTAATCCCTTGGAGGGCGGGGAGGGTAATTGCCCCTGCCAGGACCAGCATTACCGCCTCCGGGACGGAAAGGAGGGCGGGGAGATGGCTTTCTGAAACCACCCGGACCCGATGATGGCCTGTCTTCCGCTTGTTTGACCACCAGTGGTTTCTTGCCTAATGAAATTTCATTCAGGCAATCGATGGCTTCCTGGCCGTCTTCATTATTTTGCATTTCTACAAATCCGAAACCCTTGCTTTTGCCGGTTTCTTTGTCCATAGCAACTTTGGCTGACACCACCTGTCCGAATTTTTCAAAAATCTCCATCAATTCGGCATCGTCCAGGTCATAGGGCAGGCCGGCTACAAAAAGTTTCATACGCAGTTAATTTTCCGGTGTTTTCCGTTTTTATGTGATGCGATTACCGCCTGCATAGCGGCAATCAGGTATAAAAAAAACACATTATTGCATATGAAACAAGTTTTTTCCTAAAAACCCCGTTCAGGGGCTGTTTTTTGTTGAACATGCACAATAAATAAGGGCTTGAAAAGTTATATAGGTTGTCCTGTATTCCGTAAGCTGCCTGCTTGCATAAAAATTGTGTACCTATGAAGATGACTACCAAGACCGGCTGCCTCAAAGAGGCTGCTGAACAGATCGCCGTCAATACTACAGGATGGGTCGGTCAGTTACCAGGGCAAAACGAAAGTATATCCCGCGGTCAAACGTTCCTCTCTAATGAAGAAGGCAACCTTCAAAACATCGAAGTGTATTCTCATATCGTACCCGATCCGGGTAAGGTGATACTAACCCTCCATGATTACGACCCTCAAAAGAAAACATGGGGGCCTGTCATCAGTTCGTCGGTGGTTGAAATCAAGCAGACGGATTCCGGCCGGTGGATTTCATTTCACATGCCGGAGTTGCATATTGCCAAAGGCAAATTTTACGGGTTTAAACTGATCAGTAAGAATGGTTGTGTGGGGATCGGTGAAGCCTCAGGAAGTTCCATGCAGCCACCGTTCAATCCGGGGCAGGAGTGGGAGTTCACCCATGATAACGACCAGGGTAATTGCTTCTCCTATTTCAGCCTGGCCTTTAAGGTTGGCATCAGGGCCTGAGCTATTAGTCCTGTTGTGAATACGGACAATTTTTGCATTCATAAAAGCACCAGATGCACCTGATATTCATACGATACATCTTTCTCATCTGCCTGCAGATCGTGCTGCGTGATATAGGCAACATCCGCCATGCCGGCTGCCGTAAAGGATAACCCGGTCAATACATGTCCTGGTCATCTTTTTTACGAGCCAGGCTCAGGTAAACTTCCCATTCTTCATCGGCATTCATCACCATATCCACTTCCGCGTAAAAATTCGCGTACAACTTATCGTCTGATTCCATCTTATAACTGGTACCTGCAAAACGCAGGTTCGGATCAGGATCTTCATAATCTCCTTTGAACACGCCCACGCCTGCGACCCTGAATTTATTGATCTGCCGGCATATGGATTTGTAATGTTTCAATGCCGATTTGTATTCCGTACCGGTATATAATACAGCCAGCCAGCTGGCGGATGTATCTTGTTTGGAATGATAACGGTTGATCATGGCATGCAATGTGCCGGGCAAGGTCATGGTTGAATGAAACGCCAGTTTTTCATTTTCAGAGGGGATGGCTTCACCCTGAATGTTGTGAAAATTGCTGCGATAAGAAAGGACGATCTTTTCAAAGTTCACGGAGAATGACTGGCTGCCCGTTGTAGCCTGCTGGCCTGGCCTGATACGGGTGATCTGCGATTGGCCGGGGTTAGTTTGTAAGAGCATCACAAGCGCCAGTAAAAATGCAGGTTTCATAATGGGTTTTGGTTTGCATGCAATTTACGCGCTGCGCCGAAACATTTTTATACAATGACCGGGTTATCAACAGCTGTTGAAAATCTGATACATACAGACGCTCTCATCAACTTCATGTGAATAACGGATTGATTAACTTTAAGCATGACAAGGCATACCAGGTTTTTCATTCTGTTCATTCTATTCACTTATCATACTAATGCGCAGCAATTTGGCGGCAACCTGCCCGGTGTCAACTGGAAAGAAACGGGGGATGCTTATGGAAGGGTGATATTTCCGGCGGGGGCAGACAGCCAGGCGGCCCGTATCGGTCATATCCTTTCAGTGCTTAACCGGCGTGATGAAAAACAGGCTGGCAGGCCCATACGACGTTGGCCGGTTCTCCTGCAAAGCCAAACCGTTGTTCCGAATGCCTATGTTCGGCTGGCCCCGGTGATGAGCGAATTCATGATGACCCCGCCTCAGGATAATTTTTCACAGGGTAGTTTGCGTTGGGATGATAACCTCATCATCCATGAACAAAGGCATATGCGTCAGTTCAGTTTGTTCAACCGCGGACTCACCCGGGTCTTTTCATTTTTTCTGGGCCAGGAAGGCCAATTGTTGGCCAATGGCATCAGCATCCCCGATTATTTCTTTGAAGGTGATGCCGTGTGGCAGGAGACAGCGATCAGCCGGCAGGGAAGAGGCCGGCTGCCAGGTTTCCTGAATACCAGCAGGGCCATCTGGCAGGAAGGAAAAGATTATTCCTGGATGACCTGGCGTTCCGGCTCCTTACGCAAATTATTGCCGGATCATTACGAACTGGGATATATGATGGTGGCGCACGGGAACAAACAGTATGGAAATGAATTCTGGAATAAGGTAAGCATGGATGCGTCCAGGTTCAGGTCATTTTTTTATCCATTTGCCCAGGCCATTAAACAATACAGCGGAAAGCCCTACCAATCCTTCACCCGGGAGGCTTTGGCAGCGTGGAAACAGAACCTGCTGAAGGGAGATCAGGCGGACGGTCCGGTACCTGAGTTCATCACTTCAGCTTCCCCTAAGAATGTGATGGATTACCTGTTCCCTGTGTGCCTCGGCCCCGATTCCATGATTGTCTCCCGCCGCAGTTACCGGGATGTTCCGGCCTTTTACCTGCTCACCGGCGGCCGCGAACAAAAGATCCGGACAAGGGATTTTGGCCTGGATGAATATTACTCCGCAAATCACCATTCCATCGTTTACGCAGCGTATGAAACAGACCCCCGCTGGGGAAACAGGGAATTCAGCGTGTTGAAACTCGTCGATATCGCCACAGGTTCTCAACGGACACTCACACACCGCAGCAGGTATTTTTCTCCTGTGCTGCATCCGGGTGGCGGAGAGTTGCTCGCCGTTCAGGTGAACACCAATGGTGAAAGCAGGTTAGACAGGATTTCTGTTTCCACAGGCCAGGTCATAGCCAGCATACCTAACCCCGGTAAACTTTTCTTCACACAATCGGCCTATATCAACGACAACCTCGTGGTTTCGGCGGTGCGTTCGCCCAATGGCAGCATGGCCCTGTTGACCATAGACCTTTCTACCGGCGTAACGGATGAACTGGTGCCGTTTTCGTTTACGGTACTGGGTTATCCTGTTGTGCATGGAGACAGTATTTATTTCAACGCACAGGATACGCATACCGACCAGGTATTTTCCGTTTCTCGCCAAACTGGCCAGATATGCAGGGTAACATCATTCCGCCAGCCAGTGTACTATCCCGCGATAGAACCCGGCAGTCATACCCTTTTCTGCTCCATATTTACCGCTTCCGGTTACCGCCTGGGAAAAACGGTTTTACCGGTGAGCCGTTTTCAGCCAATAGACCGGAAAGATTGGGGACGCATGGAGGCAGACTGGCAGCAATGGCAACCGTTGACCGGCGAAAGCCAGTTCCTCGACACCCTGCATGTTCCGGAGGTAGATGCACATGATGTAAAAAAGGGGAAAGGACTCGTCAATATTCACAGCCGCAGGCCCGTACTGGATGATCCGGAATGGGGATACAGCCTGTATTCCGATAATTTTTTCAGCAGCCTGACGGGCACACTAACGTATACGTATAACCGTATTGAGAAAAGCCATACGTTCGGGGCCGGGGCAACCTTCGGGGGCTGGTTCCCGTTTATTGGCGCAGGAGCCGAGGTGAGCCTGAACCGCAACATGGATACTGCACTGGGTCGTTCCGTACAATTCAATTCCGCCAAATGGACGGGAGGCGTTTCGATTCCCCTGCAATGGATCAGGGGAAGGGCAGCCCATTCAATGTTCGGCGCCCTCAATTATAACCATGAACAATTGTTCTACCGGGGTATTGGAAAGGATATTTTCAGCAACAAAGGTTTCAATTATATCAGGGCAGGGTTCAGTTTCAGCCGTTCCGGCCGACAGGCGAAACAGCATATCTATCCCCATTGGGCGCAATCACTGTCTGCCATATACCGTCATTCGGTCAGCGATCCCGCCTATCGGAAATTCACCGCTAACAGTGCCTGGTATTTTCCGGGAATATCTGCAAACCACAGCTTCGTAGTACTCGCCTCTTTCCAGAAGAGAGACAGCCTGCCGGATATCTACAGCAATACCTTTTCTTATTCCAGGGGTTACGATGCATTAAGCACCAGGCAGATGTACAAATGGGGCATCAACTATCACCTGCCCCTGGCTTATCCCGATCTGGGATTTGGAAATATCCTGTATTGCCAGCGTATCAGGGCCAACGTCTTTTACGATCACACCGTGGCCAGGGCCCGGTTGAATGCCGTACTCACGGATATTAAAAACCGCAGCGCCGGCGCGGAAGTATTCTTCGACAATAAGTTGTGGAATTCCCTGCCCCTGAGCTTTGGGGTCAGGTATGCGTACCTGTTAGACAGGAACCTGCGCGACCCTTCTGTTAAAAGCAGGTGGGAGATCGTACTCCCGGTAGGGCTTATACCCAATTAGGCATGTCCCGTTTCATCACAGGTAACTCAGCCACCATTTTTCTTTATGCAACGATTTATACCTGTCGTACCGCCTGCATAAGGGATAGAGCAGAACAATGACGAACAACCAGACGGCATATACGCCGATCAGACCAAATCCTTCTCCCGGCAAAACAAATAAAAAGGGCGTCTGGCCGGTATGTTCTTTCAATTCGCTCAACTGGTGCCCCCGCCAGAAATAAGCGATCGTGGCCAACAAATGTATCAGGTAGAGATGGATGATATAATAAAAGAAAGCCGTTCTCCCGAAAACGATCATGGCGCGGCTGAATGCATTGCGCCAGTTTTCCATCCAGGCCAGCAGTAACAGCGCAGGGCCGATGGTGATGCACAAATAGAGCAGGGATGGGGGATATTTATTGACATTCAGAAAAGAGAGGATGCTGTACAGGGAATTTTTCTGGGCCGACCAGGCTAACGGGTCGCCATATACATTCAACATCCTGATGACAATAAAAAACAAGATCAGTGCAGAACCGGTACCCAATAAGATTTTTTTGCGCTGATGCTCTTCCACGTTGGGGCTGAACCAGCGGCCTGCCGCGTAGCCGAGCATCATCACGCCCGTCCATGCCAGGAAGGGGTAGACGACAATCACAAAATAACCGGGACTGAATTCATAAAATGTAAACCTGCCATGATGAACAAGATCCCACCAGAAGCCGGGTTGAAAACCGGGTTTGCTTTCGGGTATGTCGAGCAGGTTATGGCCAAAAACGATCAGGAGGCCCAGGACGAGGATCGCCCGATAGGGCAGTTTGATCAGTATGAGAACGCCCAGTATCAACATGCTGATGCCGATGGCCCAGATGACCTGGAAAGGGAATACATTATAGAAAGGATTGAACGTCCATGCCAAAGAAATGATGAACCATTCGGCAAGGATCAGCCAGATGCCCCGTTTGACCAGGAAGATGCCCAGCTCTTTTGTTGATTTACGCAAGCTTTGAAGATAAATGGAAGTGCCTGACAGGAAAACAAAAATGGGTGCGCAGAAATGTGTGATCCATCGTGTGAAATATAAGGCAGGGCTGGTGGTGGCCAAATTCAGCGGATCGTCGATATTGGCGCTGATGTGAAAGAAATCCCTCACATGATCGAGTGCCATGATCACCATGGCCAGTCCACGGAGTATATCGATCGACTCGATCCTTTTGTTACGTACGAGCTCTTTCATATCGGAAAATTTGAATGACCTTCAGACTAAGGTAGACTTTTTTGAACGAGCCGAACCCACCGATGAAGGCAAAAGCTATTTATGTACATTTGCCGGAAACGAGGAACATGAGTGAGATC
>JAXLUE010000004.1:0-151936 GCA_046329695.1 Ferruginibacter sp. | reverse complement strand
ATTCGATCTTATCCCGAAGGGCATCCATGCATTTCCAGAAACCCTGATGCCGGTATGCTTTCAACTGGTTATCGGCCGTAAGCTTTTCCAGCGGCTCATCTTCCCACATCATACCCGACATATCACCTTCCAGGTATTTGAAAACAGCTGGTTTCAAGACAAAAAAACCGCCATTGATCCATTTGCTTTCATCCTTTGCTTTTTCGCGAAAAGACAGCACCTCTCCATCCTGCCCCAGATCCATACCCCCGAATCTTGCTTCGAGCGAAACGGCAGTAACCGTGGCTATCTTTTGATGTGCCCGATGAAAGGCAAGCAGTTCATGCAGGTTAACATCAGCCAGGCCATCGCCATAGGTCAGCATAAAATCTTCCTCCCCGATATAAGAACGGACGGCTTTCAAACGACCGGCAGTCTTGGTTTCCAGTCCCGTTTCCACGAGCGTCACCTTGAATTGTTCCGTCTGGCTGTTATGAAAGGTTACCTGGTTACTGCCCAGGTCAACGGTGAGGTCGGCATTATGCAGGAAGTAATTCATGAAATACTCCTTGATGATGTACCCTTTGTAACCGAGGCAGATGATAAAATCATTAAAACCATACTGGCCATATATCTTCATGATATGCCAGATGATGGGCTTACCCCCGATTTCTACCATGGGTTTGGGGCGAATATCCGTTTCTTCAGAGATCCTGGTACCCAGGCCACCTGCAAAAATGACTACTTTCATGAACTTGATCCTAATTTGTTCAAAAATAAAGCTATTGCCTCATGCATCCGGGTATCCAGCTTAAATTTTATGAAGCGGGTGTAATATTCCTGTAAATTAAAAAACGGGTAAGGGTTTTCGGCAATAACGGTATTCAATTGGGATAATCCCAGCGAAGTGCTGTCATTGAATTTCCGGCAAAAATCCACTGGCAAAGGCCTGTTACTGATCCAGGCTGCAAATACAAAAGGAAGCCCCGTCATTTCTTTCCAGGCCTGCCCAAGGTCATACATATAGGGGTGCTTTCCCCTCAGTTCCAGGGCCCTGTCTCAAATGACCAGGCCCGCCATCGTTCCTTGTATATCAATTTCATATCCTGGCGCCGAATCGATCAACTGTGGCGCGATCTTCCAATGCTCCTTGAGCAATACCTTCAGGAGGGCAACGGAGGACCTGCTTTGATAATCAAGTAATATCCCGGAGATCCGCTCTATAGGCTGATCGCTGAACAAACAAACACTGGCCACTTCACCGTCACAGGCGATACCAAAATCGGAAATCACCTGGTGATATGCAAGCTTGGGTATGTTGGCTACCGGCACCAGGCCTACATCGATCTCTCCCTTGATCAATTTATCCGCAATGGCAGCAGGATAATCTCTGACGAGTTCAACTTCATGGCTCATCATGCCCTGTTCAAACCCATATAACAATGGCCTGGCATTGATGTAACTCACTGATCCCACCCTGACGATTTGATTGGACATAGTTCCGGCCTTTAAAATCACTGATTTGCAGTGAAATTGATTACTTTTAGGGCTGCAAATTACGTTACCAATCGATTCGCCAACAGGAAATGGGTATAATTCAAAAACAGGGCACTCGGTCTTCCATCTTCCTGCTTCTGGGCTTTTGTATAGGCGGTATCAATACGGTGATTTTATTTCCCACTTTTTTTTCTCAGGCGGAATATGGATTAACCCGTGCCATTGTAGATACGGCAACCATATTGTCCATTTTGGCTACCCTGGGTTCAACACCCGTCATCTATAAATTCCACCCTTTTTACAGGTCGCATGTCGCCCCTTCCAGGAATGACCTGCCTTTTATTACCGGGATACTCTGTTTGCTGGGCTTCCTGGCCGTTTGCCTGGCAGGCTTTGTTTTTAAAGATCTCATTATCCGGAAACTGGGCAAATCGCCCTTATTTGCCGAACATTTCTTCTGGGTTTACCCGGCCACTTTCTTTATGTTGGCTTACACCTGGATGGAGGCTTTCGGCTGGGCCCTGAAAAAAACGGTGACCACGAATTTTCTGAGGGAAACGCTGGTCAGGTTACTTACAACCGTTTTGATCCTGCTGGTATGGTGGCAATGGATAAGCAAAGAAACGTTCATCCAACTTTTCAGCCTGCTCTATGCCATTCCCGTACTGATCCTGTTGTTCATTTTATGGAAAAGCCGTGAATGGACTTTTCACATGAATATCAGCAAGGTCACCAGGAGATTCGGCAAAAAAATGGCCTTATTTGGGATATTTGTTTTTGGAGCAAGTTTCCTGAATATCATTTCCAGAACCGTTGATTCATTCATGATCATCGGCTTGAAAGGTCTTGAGAAAACGGCCGTATTTACCATCGCCTCCTACCTGGTAACGTTCATGGATCTCCCGTTCAGGAGCATTAACTCGATTGCAACTCCTATATTATCGGAATCCTGGAAAGAAAAAAATCATCAAAATATATTTTCGATCTACCAAAAAAGCACGATCACCCTCTTAATTGCCGGGCTTTTCATATTCCTCACGGTGTTGCTGAACATCAATAACCTCGTACTGTTCTTGAGCAATGATTGGTCTGAAGTGCCGTTGGTGGTGTTGATCATGGGCCTTGCCAAACTGGTTGACCTGGGCACGGGGGTAAATGGACAGATCATCGGAACATCCATCAACTGGCGGTTTGATTTCTTCACCAATGTATTATTGACCATATTGGCGATTCCACTGAATTACTTCCTCATCAAACAATTTGGCATCATTGGGGCAGCCTGCTCAAACCTTGGCGCTTTATCGGTGTATAATTTTGTACGGTTCAGTTTCATATACAGTAAATATGGATGGCAGCCATATAACTGGTCGCATGTGAAGATCATCCTGGCCAGCGCAGCCGTATTCGGTTGCGTTTATGCCCTGCCGTTTATAGCAAATATCTATGTTGACACCCTGGTTAAGAGTGTCCTGTTTGGCTCCCTTTTCGTTTTTGTGATTACCCGGTTGAAAGTTTCTGATGAAATCAATCAAACTGTTAACAAGTATGTCAATTGGCTGATACCGCGAAAGAGTCATCCATAAATCAAGACTATATTAAATTATCATAAGTCATGAACCTGAATCAACTTAGTTCCATTTCGCCAATAGATGGCCGTTATCATTCTCAAACCCATCAATTATCGGAATACTTCTCTGAATACGCCCTGATGAAATACCGGCTATTTGTTGAGGTGGAGTATTTCATTTCACTGGGTGAAAAGAAACTGTTCCGGATGAGCAGCAAATTGGCCGCGCAACTGCGGGAACTGGCCAATGAATTTTCATTGAATGATGCCGAAACCATCAAACATACGGAAGCCGTAACCAATCATGATGTAAAAGCCGTTGAATACTTTCTGAAAGGGCAACTGGAACGGCTGGGTGCCGGCGCCCTGAAAGAATGGGTGCATTTCGGGCTAACCTCGCAGGATATCAACAATACCGCCATCCCCTTGCTTTGGAAAGATTCGCTTGAACGCGAGTACCTTCCCGCGCTATTAAACCTCCAGATGCACCTGGGCAAACTCGCCGTGCAATGGAAAGATATTCCCATGCTGGCAAGAACCCATGGACAGCCCGCTTCGCCCACGCGCCTCGGTAAGGAACTGTTCGTGTTTACGGAACGCATCGAAAATCAGGTACAGCTTTTCAGCTATATACCCTTTACAGGAAAATTCGGAGGCGCTACCGGCAATTTCAATGCACATTATGTGGCCTATCCAAAAATGAACTGGCATCTTTTCGCCGATGCATTCCTGAGTGAAAAACTGGGGTTACAAAGGCAGCAATTCACCACGCAGATCGAACATTACGATACACTTGCGGCTCATTTCGATGCCATCAAAAGGATCAATACTATACTGATCGATTGCTGTAGAGACGTATGGACCTATATCAGCATGGATTATTTCAAACAAAAGACAAAAAAGGGTGAAGTGGGCAGCAGTGCCATGCCACATAAAGTAAACCCTATTGATTTTGAAAATGCAGAAGGCAACCTGGGAATGGCCAATGCCATCCTGGAGCATTTATCCGCCAAATTACCCATCTCCCGATTACAACGCGACCTGACCGACAGCACCGTGCTGCGCAATATCGGGGTGCCCATCGCCCATACCCTGCTGGCCATACGCTCCATGGAAAAAGGACTGAATAAGCTGGTGCTGAATGAAACAAAACTCAAACAAGATCTGGAAAACAACTGGGCTGTGGTGGCTGAAGCGATCCAGACGATCCTGAGGAGGGAGAATTATCCGCAGCCTTATGAGGCGTTGAAAGACCTGACAAGGGGCAAACAATCGATTGATAAAAAATCGATCCATTCTTTCATCAAACAGCTATCGGTACCTGCCGCCATAAAAAAAGAACTGCTGAAAATCACACCACATAACTATACCGGCCATTGATATTTTTTGATATTTTTAGGTTAGCAGTATAAGTATTATGAAACTTATATCCGGTATAATCATATTCATACTTTTTTTCGGCCAATCCTACTCACAGGTAAACCTGAACGCAGGGTTACGTGCGTATTATACTTTTGACGGAAACGTAAACGATCAGAGCGGCAATGCCAATAACCCTTCTCAAAATAATACCGTTTACACGACTGACCGCTTTGGCAATGCCAATAAGGCTGTCCGATTCGATGGCACCGGCAGTTTTATCCGGATACCTAACACCCCAACAATCAATACCGGTAACCAGATATCCCTTTGCGCCTGGGTAAGGCCACTGGGTTTTTACCAGGGCACCTGTCATGGCAACTCCATATTGATGAAAGGAGATGCAGATTATCTGCCAGGTAATTACCTCCTCCGATTTGATGACAACTACTATACTAACGGTAATAATTGTACGTCGTCAGTTGTAGACCCCGATCACCAGAATTTCTATGGGCAGGGAACAAACCCCGGGCCACCCGGATACACACCGTATATTCAGGCAGGACAGTGGTATTCAGTTATATACACTTATGACGGCAGCATAGCCAGGCTGTACATTAATTGCGAACTAAAAGACAGTACTCCCTCTTCTATTCAGTCATTCAGCAATTCAGCCGATTTGTACCTGGGCAAACTAAATAATCCTTCATACCCTTATTGGTTTAATGGAGACATGGATGATGTTAGGATATATGACAGGGCGATCAATACGGATGAAGTGAATGTTATTGGAGGATGCAGGCTGGCATCTGCCAGTTTTACAGCGCCTGACACTGTCTGCATCAATACGCCCGTGCAGGTGCAGAACACTTCGACGGGCGCCAGCACCTATTACTGGACTTTCTGTGAAACGAACACCAGTTCCCCACTGGCCTCGGATCTTGGCAATTTCGCCGGCCAGCTTCAATCACCGGTGTTCAGTGATATTGCTCAGGATGATAACGGTAATTTTTTTGGCTTCATCAGCAATAACACCCCCGGTAGTATAACCAGGCTTTCATTCGGGAATAGCTTACTCAATATACCAACCGCTCAAAACCTCGGTAATTTCGGAGGCATCATCCCCAATTCTTCTGAAGGCATACAGGTTATTAAAGTCAATGGCAACTGGACGGCCATCATGGTAGGCGGGGATGTGGCCGGCTCCAGGATACTGAAACTTGATTTTGGCAACTCCCTTTCCAACACACCCACCGCTACCAACTGGGGCAATATCGGAAGTTTGGTATATCCGCATGACCTGCATGTTTTCACACAAAATAATAACTGGTATGGCTATACGGTCAATGCCAACGACAATACGATAACCAAATTTACATTCGGCACCGATTTCAGCAACCCGCCAACGGCAACCAATATCGGCAACCTCGGTTCCCTGAGTACGCCGGTAGGCATAGGCACCATCAGCCTGAATGGCAACTGGTACATGTTCATCACCAATGCGGCCAACAGCACGTTAACAAGACTGGATTTTGGAAATTCTTTACTGAATACGCCTGCAGCGGTTAATATTGGCAATCCCGGTAACCTGGCCAATCCCAGGGATATTTCATTTATCAATTTATGCGATGGTATCACAGCCTTGTCGGTCAATGCCACCAACAACACGATCACCAAACTTGATTTTGGAACGAATATTACCGGTACGCCTTCCAGTGTATCACTGGGTAATCCAGGCAACCTGAACTTTCCACATTCCCTTTCAGAAATTTTCAGGGAGAATAACGATATCTTTACACTTATCCCCAATGTCAATACCAACTCAATAACCAGGCTCCGATTCGCAGGCTGTTCAGGTATCCCGGGAAGCACCCAACAAAATCCCGGAGCCATCAGTTACACCCAGGCCGGAACATATAATATCAACCTGCTTACCGACATCGGACTTCCAACTCAGGGCTCTTATTGCAAACCCATTGTCGTCATCAATTGCCTGCAGCCGATATCTCAAATCATCAACGACTATACCCCTGTGCTAGCTCTCAACCCCTGTAACAACAGCCTGACCGTGGAAGATGCTTCCGAATTCGGAATCGGGGATACGGTTCTCGTCATTCAAATGAAGGGCGCTGATATTGACAGTACAAATACCATCCAGTTTGGCGATGTGATCAATATCAACGGCGCAGGAAATTATGAATTCAATTATGTCAGTCAGAAGACAGGCAATATCCTTTCACTGAGGAACAGGTTAACCCGCACGTATAATATTCCAAATGGAAAAGTACAATTGGTCAGGGTTCCCTATTACAACAGCATATCGGTTACGGATACCCTCACCTGTTTGCCCTGGGATGGAAGTAAAGGCGGCGTACTTGCATTTCATGTTCGTGACACATTGCAACTCAATGCCAATATTGATGTTAGCGGCAAAGGGTTCCGTGGAGGTATGGGAATGAATACGTTATTGAACAGCACCAATTGTGGCCAAACCAATTACTTCTTCCCCTCTTCCTCTCTTGTAGCAGCATCTAAAGGTGAAGGCATCGCTTCCATTTCCAATAATATATCAAGTGGCAGGGGCCCCCTGGCAAATGGAGGCGGAGGAGGACAGGACCATAACTCAGGTGGCGGAGGTGGAGGTAACGGCGCTGTTGGAGGCCTGGGTGGATACCAATGGCAGGATTGTACAGGTGCTGTTGACAACCGGGGCCTTGGAGGAAAGGTACAAGCATACAGTAATGCAATCAATAAGATATTCCTGGGTGGTGGCGGAGGAGCCGGACATTGTAATAATCTCGGATTTAATTCAAATGGTGGAAATGGAGGCGGCATAATTATCATTCGATCAGACAAGATCAGGAATAATGGATATCAAATTATTTCAAAAGGTGCAGAAGCTGCAGCATGTACACCAAACGGAAATTTTGGTTATTGTCATGAAGGAATGGGCGGCGGCGGTTCAGCAGGCACTATCCTGCTTGAAATCAATACAGCCATAGATGCTGCATTAATTAACACCACAGGTGGAAATGGGGGGAGTATGAGTGGTGAGGATGTTGGCAAACTTGCCAGGTGGTGGCGGTAGTGGCGGTGTTACCTGGTTTAAATCTGCCACGCAACCAACCAATTTCTCCGTTTTAGATAATGGCGGATCAAACGGTGTTAATATCAATATTGGCAATGACCCATTTGGAGCAACGCCAGGCAATACCGGCATCAGGCTATTTGAATTAAAACTGCCATTGGATACTGTACTTTTCAGCCCCAATATCGATTCTGAAGAATCAAAGATAGCGCCACAGCCTGCCGAAGCTTCAATTTTAACGGACTCGGATATACGAACAGCAACCCCATCGCTTCCTGGCAATGGTCATTCGGCGACGGCGGTTCTGCCAGTACACAAAATACAACGCATACATACAGTAACACCGGCACCTATAATGTACAGTTGATCATCACGGATATTAACGGATGTAAAGATAGCATCATCAAGCCAGTCGTAGTCACCGCATTGCCCGTTACCAGTACCACTACTCAGTCAATTTGCAGCAGCCAGGCCCCTATTCATGGAACGGACAGTCATATTCTAATACCGGATCTTACCAGGTGACACTTACTGCTTCAAGCGGATGTGATTCATCGCCACACTGAACCTGACGGTAAACCCTGTACAAACCAGTCAGACCAATGTCAGCATCTGCACCAACCAGGCTCCCTATTCCTGGAACGGGCAATCCTATACCAACTCTGGAAATTATAGTGTCACACTAACCGGGTCGAACGGATGCGACTCCATAGCGAACCTTAGCCTGACCATCAATACCGCCCTTAGCAGTACAACTAACACCGCCATTTGTCCGGCTCAGCTGCCCTATTCCTGGAACGGGCAAACAATTACCGGCACAGGTACGTATACCGCAACGCTTACAAGTTCGGGTGGATGTGATTCCATCGCCACGCTGAACCTGGCCGTCAACCAGCCTACCAGCAGCCAGAATAGTGTTACTGTTTGTTCCAACCAGGCCCCTTATACCTGGAATGGTCAATCATTGACCAGCACCGGTACTTACAACGCCACCCTTACCGGCGTGAATGGTTGTGATTCGGTAGCCAGTCTTAACCTGACCATCAACCCGGTCAGAACAAGCCAGACCAGTGTGACCATATGTTCCAACCAGGCCCCATATATCTGGAACGGACAATCATACAGCAACTCAGGATCCTACCCTGTCACCTTAACGGCGGCCAATAACTGTGACTCCATCGCCACGCTGAATCTAACCGTGAATCCTGTCCGAACCAGCCAGTCCGTTGCCAGCATCTGCTCCAACCAGGCCCCTTATACGTGGAACAGACAGTCATTATCCAGTACCGGCAGCTACAGTATCACTTTGACGGGATCGAATGGTTGTGACTCCATCGCCAACCTTTCCCTGACCGTCAATGCTACCGCCACCAGTATCACACAAACTGGCATTTGCACAAACCAATTGCCCTATGTCTGGAATGGACAAACCATCCTGTCGGGAGGAACGTATTCTGTGAACCTATCCGGTTCAAACGGGTGCGACTCTATCGCCACGCTGCAATTATCGGTGGGAAATTCAGTCAGCAGCATCACGAATACCAATATCTGCCGCAGCCAGCTTCCATACAGCTGGAACAGCCAGTCCATCAATACGGCAGGTTCTTATACAGCAACCCTGGTCAGTTCCGGCGGCTGCGACTCCATTGCCACCCTGAACCTTTCCCTCTTTCCTGATCCTTTGGTACAAACACTTACAGATACTTCCACCTGCCTGGGTACACCCATCACCCTGACCACAACTGGCGGTTTTACCAGTTACCAATGGTCGCCGGGCACAGCGGTCAATGACTCAACCATATCCAGCCCCGTATTCACAGGTAACGGCAATCAATATTCGCTGATCATACAGGTAACCGACAATAACGGATGCCGTGGTTCAGATACGGTCCAGGTAACCAACAACCCATTGCCAACCATACAGGCCAGCGGCGATACATCCATCTGCAGTTCGCAGCCCCTGGCACTAAATGCCACAGGTGCCAACAGCTATCAATGGTCGCCCGCCACCGGATTAAGTAATCCAGGAATAGCCAATCCTGTTTTTTCATCCAATTCGCCACAGAGCTATGTGGTCACAGGAACCGATGCCAACGGATGCAAGGGTACAGATACGGTGAGTATCGGTGTAAGAACGGTCAATGCCATGCTGCAGCCTCCTTACAAAGCCATTTGCAGGGCCGATTCCGTTCAGCTGGAGGGATATAACGGCAGCGATTACCTGTACACATGGAGCCCGGCTGACGGCTTAAACAACACGGCCTTTGAAAACCCAATGGCCAGTCCGGATCAAACCACCAGCTACACTGTGTCGATTACCGATACTTCCTGCCGCTTCACCCGCGATTTCACCGTGGTATTGACAGTCAACCCGCTTCCCAACGTAGAGGCCGGTAAATCAAATGATATCAATTGCCGGCAAAGACAGGCCAGGCTTTCTGCCACCGGAGCATTACAATATACCTGGAATCCATCATCCACCCTAAGCAGCACAACTATTCCAAACCCTGTTGTCAACCCCACAACTACCACCAGCTATGTGGTCACCGGAACCGACCAAAATGGTTGTAAAAACAGCGATACTATAGTTGTCAGCGCCAAAACTTCAAAAGATGCTTATGCCGTTCCAAATGCATTTACGCCGAATGGAGACGGACTTAATGATTGTTTTGGTATTAAAGGATGGAGCGATGCCACTGATGTCAGGTTTATCATCTGGAACCGTTTTGGGGAGAAGGTTTTTGAAACAAATAATATCAACGATTGCTGGGACGGCCGATTTAAGGGGAATCCTGCTGATGTAGGGAACTATGTGTATTATATCAGCGCACTTACTCCATGTGGCTACCTGGTCAAAAAAGACAATCTCGTTTTATTCAGATAACAATTAGTGCTTAGTGCTTAGTGCTAAGTGCTTAGTGCTTAGTATTTAGTGCTTAGTAAGTCTGAATACTCACCCGGTACTTAGCTTTTTTCTTAGCCTGATTGACAGCTTAAACTGGCTTCTTACTTATGTATTTCAGAAGTAAAATGAAACTCAATATCAGGGTTATTTGTACGCTCCGTATTCAGGAACCATTCGCTCTGGGCTAAATATACGAGGTGCCCGTCCTTATCTTCCGCAATATTGGCCTGCTTGTACTTGGTAAAATCATCCAGTTTTTTGGGGTCCTTGCTGGTGATCCAGCAGGCTTTATAAAAGGGCAGGCTGTTCATCTGTACGGAAGCCCCGTATTCCTGCAAGAGCCGGTATTGAATAACTTCAAACTGAAGTTCGCCCACGCAACCGATGATCTTCTTATTCCCGCCAAACTGGGTAAATAACTGCGCTACACCCTCATCAGTCAATTGCATCAGTCCTTTTTCCAATTGCTTGGTTTTCATTGGATCTTTATTGACCACCTCCTTAAAAATTTCAGGAGAAAAACTGGGTATCCCGGTAAAGTAAAAATCTTCTCCTTCTGTCAATGTATCGCCTATTTTAAAGTTCCCCGTATCAAAAAGTCCCACCACATCGCCTGGGTAAGCTTCTTCGATCACATCCTTTTGACGGGCCAGGAAGCTATAGGGGTTACTGAAGCGAACATCCTTATCGAGCCGCACATGATGGTAATAGGTATTGCGGGAGAACTTACCGCTACAGACCCTCAAAAAAGCGATCCGGTCGCGGTGTTTTGGATCGAGGTTGGCGTGGATCTTAAAAATGAACCCGCTGAATTTGTCTTCCTCCGGTTTGATATCCCGTGCAGTCGTATGCCTCGTCCTGGGTGTCGGTGCGATGCGGATAAACGTATCCAGCATTTCCTTAACCCCGAAATTATTGACGGCGCTTCCGAAAAAGACCGGTGCTGTTTGGCCCGACAGGTAATCACTTTCATTCAATGCGCCATAGACGCCTTCAATCAGTTCCACGTCTTCCTGCAGCACATGCGCGTCTTTTTCGCCGATTTTGGCAGCCAGGATCGGGTCATGCAGCTCATTGATCTGGATGACATCCTCATCATTTCCCTTGGTGCCTGCCGTAAAAAGGACGAGGCTCTTGTTGTGCACATCATACACCCCTTTAAAGTCTTTACCGCTATTGATCGGAACGGTCATGGGGTGCAGCTGGATCTTCAGCTCTTTCTCAATTTCTTCCAGCAGATCGAAGCGGTTCTTTCCGTCGCGGTCCATTTTATTGATAAATACAATGACGGGGGTTTTACGCATGGAAATGACTTCCATCAAACGGCGGGTCTGCTCTTCCACCCCGTTCACACTGTCCACCACCAACACCACGCTGTCCACAGCCGTCAGTGTGCGATATGTGTCTTCCGCAAAATCTTTGTGACCTGGCGTATCCAGCAGGTTGATCAGGTACCCGTTATATTCAAAGGTCATCACACTCGTGGCAACACTGATACCCCTTTGGCGCTCTATTTCCATGAAGTCGGACGTAGCATGCTTCTTGATCTTGTTGCTCTTAACGGCTCCGGCGGTTTGGATGGCGCCACCGAACAGGAGTAATTTCTCCGTAAGGGTGGTTTTACCGGCATCCGGGTGAGAAATGATGGCGAAGGTCTTACGGCGGTTGATTTCGGATTCGTATTTCATAAAGGCCGCAAAGATAGTTCAAGGAATGCTGAATGTTGAATTTTGAATGTTGAATGATGAATTATACGCAATGAAAACTGACAAATGAAGCATAATAATAGAATTCCAATTCAGCATTTAACATATAGCATTCAGCTTTTCATGATAACCCTTCACCATAATTAGGTACCTTTGTGATCCGGGGCTGACCGGTTTTGACAGCATAGATCTTTGTAAGTGTAAGCATGTAGTGCGTTGCGTAGTCAGCACTTTAATCTGAATACGAAAACTTTAAATGGCAATACTTCGTATGCCATGGCTGCCTAATCGATAGATTAGCATCCATTCGGGCCGCCGGGCAGGTTCGCCTGTTTCCATGCCCCGCCGCCGACTCAAAACAAACACAGGACGCTGCAGCCGAATGAAGTGACGGCTGCCTAAGACCATTCTTCTAAGGTTCAGGTTGGTTCGCTAAGCCCCTGCCCGATCCCGACAATCAATGCTCAGATAAACATGTAGAAAGCTTATGACGAATATGTTTGGACCAGGGTTCGATTCCCTGCAGCTCCACTTTACAGATCCCGCTTCGGCGGGATTTGGCGTTAGCAGGATAACGGTTCAAGGGCCTTCCCGCCGGAGACTATTGTAAAGAGGGGACATAAAAAAGCCTCCGGGTCTGGAGGCATCATCATGCTAATTTTTCGATCTGCTCTTTCAGGTCATCCATATGGATACCAAGATGACTTTCATCGTAGATACATTCGCCGTTACGAATCAGCAACACTTGCGGCGATTCGTGGTACACCGAAAAATCTTCCGCGATCTTATTGGAAATATGGCGGTACCGGATCAGGTCAAGATAATAAAAATCAACACCGTCAGGGGCCTCTTCCCGTTCCAGCCTTGTTTTGGCAAGTGAACTGGTAGAACAGCGCGTACTGTGCTTGAATATCACCTGGGATTGTTGCCGGGAATGACTGCGGATAAGTTCCAATTGTTCCTCCGTGGTCAATTCAATCCATTCGATCATGCCCTGACCTGATTAGACTGAGTTGATTTCTGGGCTACCGCGGGGCATCCCAATTTACGGCTGTGGCCGCAGCTTGACAGGATAAAAACTGCCAATATCAGTGCCGTGGCGGTAAGAATTGTTTTCTTCATTTTGGGGATTTTAATAGGACAACAAAGATAATATATGAACGGTAAACGTACATTTGCATAGAAAATTACTTTTACAGGCGTCTTTTTTTTAACAATTCCCTGTCAAAAGGCAGTTTTTACCCATATCGACATAAACCCCCAAGCCTGAGATGCTAAAACTTAACCGACCCATTTGCTTTATCGACCTGGAAACCACCGGGATCAACCTGTCCTCCGACCGGATCATCGAAATTGCCATCGTAAAAGTACTGCCGGATAATACCAGGCAGGTGAAGAGAAAACTGATCAATCCGCTCATCCCCATTCCCGCAGCCAGCTCAGCCATTCATGGCATTACCGATGACATGGTGAAAGATGCGCCCAGTTTCAAACAGGTAGGAAACGAGATCAAACAATACATAGAAAACTGCGACCTGGGCGGATATAACAGCAACCGGTTCGACATCCCCATCCTGATGGAAGAATTCCTGCGTGCAGGGATGGAGGTAGACCTGACGGACAGGCGCATGATCGATGTGCAGCATATTTTTTACAGCATGGAACCCCGCACACTCAGTGCCGCCTATAAATTTTATTGCCAGAAAGAACTGGTGAATGCCCATAGCGCGGAAGCCGACATCCAGGCTACCATCGACGTATTGTATGCACAACTTGCCCGTTACCAAAACCTTGGCGATACCGTTGATTCCATACTTGGCACCATTGGTGAAGAAAAAATCATCGACTATGCCCGCCGGTTCAGCTATGATGACCGCGGCGTGGAAGTGTTCAATTTTGGCAAGTACAAAGGGCGTTCTGTCATTGAAGTTTTAAAATCGGAACCTCAGTATTACGACTGGATGATGAAGGGCGATTTCCCCCTGCATACCAAGCAAAAGCTAACAGAAATGTTCAACCGTACGCTGTTAAAAAATCACTAAATAGTCTTGCATTTTATAGTAAATTCGGTCACAGCACGTCCGATCCATTAATTTTATATTTCTATCCAACCGGCATTTGGAAAAAATCGTCATTATACCAACCTACAATGAGAAGGAGAATATTGCCTCGATCATCGAAGCGGTCTTCAGCCTTAACAAGGGCTTTCATATCCTGGTGATCGACGATGGTTCGCCGGATGGCACCGCACAAATTGTAAAATCCCTGTACAGCCAATATCCGGGTCAACTTTTCCTGGAAGAAAGAAAAGGCAAATTGGGATTGGGTACCGCCTATATCCATGGATTCAAATGGTCGCTCTCCAGGGGGTACCAATATATCTTTGAAATGGACGCCGATTTTTCGCATAACCCGGCAGACCTTGAACGCTTATACCAGGCCTGTCATTCGGGAGCCGGTGTGGCTGTCGGTTCCAGGTATGTTAAGGGAGGTACTGTACAAAACTGGCCTTCAAACCGCATTGCCTTATCAAAAGGCGCGTCCCTGTATACACAACTGATCACCTGGATGCCCGTAAAAGACCCCACAGCAGGCTTCGTTTGTTACCGCAGGGAGGTACTGGAATCCATCAACCTGGATGGCATTTCCTTTATCGGTTATGCATTCCAGATCGAAATGAAATTTGCCGCCTGGAAACTGGGATACCGCATTCAGGAAGTGCCGATCACATTCATCGACCGGAAACTGGGTACGAGTAAAATGAATAAAGGGATCATCAAAGAAGGCATCCTGGGTGTGATCAAACTTCGTTGGCAAAGCCTTTTTAAAAACTATCGCACCAGGGTCACAAACCAAAGAAGCACTTCCAATGACCCGATATTCTCCCCTGCCGATGTGATCGTGGAAAAAGATATTTGACAGAAAAAGGATTATTGCCCCGATTACTTTTTGTCTGACATCGGGTAATGATAACCAAATAGTCTTGAACCATTTCTTCCAACCATAGCTCTTCCGTTCCCCAGTTCAAGTATCCTTCCTTTTTTCCACCTTTTACTTCTTCCCTTTATTATATGCCGGATGATACTGGTGTAGCGTTGTTCGCAGGTACTCCCTGTCGAGGTGTGTATAAATTTCCGTTGTGGTAATGCTTTCATGCCCCAGCATCTCCTGCACGGCCCGCAGATCGGCCCCACCTTCCACCAGGTGGGTGGCGAAAGAATGCCGCAGGCTATGCGGCGAAATGGATTTTCCGATTCCTGCGGTGCTGACCAGTTCCTTCAAGATCAAAAAGATCATGACCCTGGTCAGGCGCTTACCTCTCCTGTTCAGGAACAGGATATCCTCTTCTCCCCTCACCACTGGCACGTGCACACGAATATTATTTCTGTAGATCTGTATGTATTTCACCGCTTCCTGCCCAATTGGCACCAGCCTTTCCTTATCTCCTTTGCCCAATACCTTGATAAATCCTACATCCAGGTATAAATTACTGATCCTGAGGTTGACGAGTTCGCTTACACGCAACCCGCAACTGTACATGGTTTCCAGTATCGCTTTATTCCTGCCGCCTTCCGGTGTACTGAGATCGATTGCTGAGATGATCTTTTCTATCTCGTCATAAGAGAGCACATCCGGCAATTTGCGCCTGACCTTTGGCCCTTCCATCAGAACGGTGGGGTCGGCCGTTACGATCTGTTCCATCACACAATACTTGAAAAAACTCCGGAGTCCGGATATGATCCTGGCCTGTGAGGCTGGTGTCATGCCCAGTTCATGAATCCACTCAATAAAAGCTTCCAGGTCTTTCAGGCTGATGTCGGCCGGCGAAACTGTCCGGCCGGTTAGTTGCAGGTGATCCGTCAGTTTTCCAATATCATGCAGGTAAGCCTCAACGGAATGTTCGGCAAGCGACCTCTCCAGTTGCAGCCATGCCTTATATCCCTTTTTATACACTTCCCACATATACGGATAATATTAAGCGAAGATGGTCATACAATTTAATTAAACATTATTTTCGCTGCGCAAAATTTTATCAAACCCATGATGGCTTCCATTCCACCGGTCAATTTCCGTTCCTTCAAAAGAAAACTGTCCATTTATCGTTCAGCTTTCCGCAGTTTTTTAAATAAAACGGAGAAGAACCCACCCCGTGGCATCCACCAGAAATTACCTCTTGTTGAGAAAGAGGTATGGAAGGAAGTAGATTGCCTGAGTTGTGCCAACTGCTGTAAAAAGATGACCCCGACATTCACCAAGCAGGACCTGAAGAGAATTTCAGCTCATTTTAATCAGACACCGGAAGAATTCACGAAAAAATGGCTTGTTCGAGACAAGAACAAAGACCTGGTCAATAAAAATCAGCCTTGCCAGTTCCTCAACCTGAAGGACAATAAATGCAGCATCTATGCGATCAGGCCTGTGGATTGCTCGGGATTCCCCCACCTGTCTAAGAAAAAATGGAGCGAATACGCGCACGTGCATAAACAAAACATCGATTACTGCCCGGCAACTTTCAAGATGGTGGAGAAAATGAAGGGACTGCTTGAGATGTGATCCTGCCAGTCAATCCCAGAAAAACACGTCTTCGATCAGCAGTACGGATCCCTGTTGGCCGCCACCTGGTATCAGGATGGAAACAATGTCGAACTGGATACGCACCCAATGTGGATGAGTTTCCAGGTATGCGGATGCGGCCTGTTGAAGCAACCTGAATTTCTTTTTGTTCACCCGGTTTTCCGGAAAACCGCCTCTTGCGCTCCTTTTCGTTTTCACTTCAATGAAATGCAAAATACCGTCCCTGGTGGCTACCAGGTCTATTTCCCAATGGCCGTGCCGCCAGTTACTTTCAATAATGCTGAAACCCCTGCTTTGAAGGAATAACCCCGCCCGATGTTCTCCTTCCCTTCCCAACTCTGTATGACTGGCCATATCAGCTATCAACTTTTGTTATCACACACGTGGAAAACTGGCTTAATCATGTTGACTGACAAACCTGAGAATTACCTATTTTTGCCCAAATTTGAGAACAGACGCATGAAAAGAACCAATATACATTTCCTTGTTGCCGCATTACTGATCCTCGCTGCAGCATGCTCAA
Organism: Ferruginibacter sp.; assembly: GCA_046329695.1. Taxonomy (GTDB): domain Bacteria; phylum Bacteroidota; class Bacteroidia; order Chitinophagales; family Chitinophagaceae; genus Ferruginibacter. The sequence continues at coordinate 134,737 of JAXLUE010000004.1, read as the reverse complement.
GGATAGCGCTTTATCCGCATAATTTCAGCCCGATCATTGGCATGGCCCTTTTTGGAGGTGCTGTCATACAAGATAAAAAAGCCGCTTTTTTATTACCCCTGCTGGCCATGTTGTTGTCCGACATCATGTTTGAAATTTCCGGTATTGCGCCCGGTTTCTGGGGCTGGGGACAACTGACAGGCTACGGCATCCTGGCCACCATTACGCTTATTGGATTTACCCTCAAAAACAGGCATGCCATTCATATCGCAGGATATTCCATTGGTTCTTCCATCCTGTTTTACCTGTTGTCGAATATGGCTTTTTTCCTGATCGACAACCCCATTTATCATACGTATACGCAGGATCTGGCCGGCCTGAAACAATGTTATATCATGGCATTGCCCTTTTTACGTACAGGCATGATAGCAGACCTGGTATTCAGCGCCCTTCTATTTGGATCTTACTTCCTCCTCGATCAATGGGTTGCTAAAAAGGAAAGCATGGCCCGGTGATCAAAGCATAAAAATAATAACGATCCCTCTGTTCCACAGGGGGATTTTTCTTTTGAGGAAATGAGAAAAATCAGGTTGAAGTTGTTGATATAAAAACGAAGAAGACAGGGATCAATTGCCCGATTCGTACTCTTCATCAACTGCGAGGTCTTTTCCGTCTGCGGCTTCGGTTGCCAGCTCATCGCAACGATTGTTAAACGGATTGGATGCATGGCCTTTTACCCAGTGCAGGGTAACCCGGAAATCCTGCGACAGTTCATGATATCGCATCCACAGGTCCTGGTTCTTTTTACCCCCGGCAAAATTGGTGCGTATCCATTTATCGAGCCAGCGTTCCTTGATTGCTTTAACCACATACTGTGAATCGGAATAAATTTCTACGGGAATGTGTTTTTTGGTAAGTGCTTCCAGGCCGGCAATGACGGCCATAAGTTCCATTCTGTTATTGGTTGTTTTCCGAAACCCTTTGGACATTTCTTTCCGGTGATGACCATACATGAGGATCACGCCATACCCACCCGGCCCGGGATTACCGCGGGATGAGCCATCCGTATAAATAATGATTTTACTCAAAGAATAGGTTTTAGGTGTCCCCCTGCAATGACCCCATGCTGAAAGCAGGATACACGGCGCATGATCAGTTGTGCTCCTATACCTGGAAGACGCCCGTTTTCATTTCCGGTATTTCCGGATTATGGTTTGCAGCAGCAATGCCTTCCGAAATCAATTTGCGGGTTTCCCCGGGATCAATGATCGCATCTACCCATAAACGGGCGGCCGCATATAACGGCGTTGTCTGGCTGTTATACTTATCCGTGATCTTATCAAGGATCTTTTTCTCTTCTTCCAGTGTCACCGCTTCTCCTTTGGCCTTCATGGCGGCCACCTGTATCTGGAGCATGGTCTTGGCTGCCTGCTCACCTCCCATCACGGCAATTTTAGCGGAAGGCCAGGCATAGATGAACCGGGGATCGTAAGCCTTTCCGCACATGGCGTAATTGCCTGCTCCATATGAATTGCCTATGATGATCGTGATCTTGGGAACAACGGAATTGGCCACTGCATTCACCAGTTTAGCACCGTCTTTGATGATACCGGCGTGTTCACTGCGGCTCCCCACCATAAAACCTGTGACATCTTGTAAAAAGACCAATGGTATTTTCTTCTGGTTACAATTCAGGATAAACCGGGCGGCTTTATCGGCGCTGTCATTATAAATCACGCCCCCCATCTGCAATTCGCCTTTCTTATTTTTCAGCACCAGGCGTTGGTTGGCAACAATACCCACCGACCATCCGTCGATCCGCGCATATCCGCAAACGATAGTTTTGCCGTAATCCTTTTTGAATTCATCAAACGAATCCACATCCACCAAACAATCGATCAGGTCAAGCATATCATATGGTTTGGCATTGCCTTCGCCGATGATCCCATATAATTCTCCGTTGTTTTTACGCGGGGGCCTGGGGGCAACCCTGTTGAAACCGGCCGTGTTAGATGGCCCCAGTTTTCCCATGATCTTTTTTACCTGGTCCAAACATTCCTTTTCCGTTGCAAACTTATAGTCGGCTATTCCCGATATCTCCGTATGCGTTGCGGCACCGCCCAGTTTTTCGGTATCCGTATCTTCTCCCACCGCAGCTTTCACCAGGTATGGTCCCGCAAGAAAAATGGAACCGTTACCCTCCACCATCAAAGTTTCATCGCTCATGATGGGCAGATAGGCGCCGCCGGCCACACAGGCACCGGTGACGGCCGCAATTTGCGTTATGCCCATGGCGCTCATTTTGGCGTTATTCCTGAAAATACGCCCAAAGTGCTCCTTATCCGGAAATATCTCATCCTGCATGGGCAGATAGACACCTGCACTGTCAACAATATAAATGATCGGCAACCGGTTTTCCATTGCAATTTCCTGCATGCGCAGGTTTTTCTTGCCCGTGATCGGAAACCACGCGCCCGCTTTGACCGTCTGGTCGTTGGCAACGATCACACATTGCCGTCCGCTCACGTATCCAATGCCACTGACCGTGCCACCAGCCGGGCAGCCACCGTGTTCCGCATACATCTCATATCCCGCAAAAGCGCCAATTTCCACAAAAGGCTTATCCTCATCGCAGAGGTATGAGATACGCTCACGGGCAGTCATCTTGTTTTTTTCCTTTTGCTTTAAAGCTGCTTTAGCACCGCCGCCTTCCGCAATCTTTTCCAGTTTCTGACGTACCCTGCTCCAGGCCATTTTCATGGCATCCTCATTTTTATTGAATTCCAGATTCATCATATTTTTTCTGTTCAGGCAGGCAAATTACGAAGGCAATTTTAAAATCACCTGATTATATCCCCACAATTCACCTGATCGGCCTGCGGGAATAGGATTATCTTTAAGGCTGATGATCAGGCATATGCCCAGTAAACCAGGCCAGTTACAGCCCCCATACGCCAGCCGGGCAGACAGGCTCCTTTTCAGGGAGACGGATAATCGCATGCTGGCAATCTTTCGGATGCTGTTCGGTTTACTGATGGCCATGCATTGCATTCTTGCTATTTTGAAAGGACAGGTTTACCGAAATTTCATTTCACCCCCCTTTACTTTTAATTATATAGGATTCGACTTCCTGCAACCGCTACCCGGACAAGGCATGTACATCTTTTTCAGCCTGATGGCGCTGGCCGCCCTGATGGTAATGATCGGTTACAGGTACAGGTTCTGCAGCCTGGTAATGGCATGTATGTGGACCATCATATACCTGATGCAGAAAATGGATTATAACAATCACTATTACCTGATGGTCTTGCTATGCTGGATGATGGCCTTTGTTCCCGCACACCATCGATTTTCGGTGGATGCACATTCCGGGTTTGCAGAACAAAAGAACGTATGCCGGCAATGGGTACCGATACTCTTTATCGGGTTATTGGCGATCATGTACGTATTTGCGGGGATCAGTAAGTTTGATCCAGACTGGCTGTCTGGCAGGTTCCTCGAAATCATGTTCTCCCGTTACCGGAATCATACCTTCTTAAGCGGCATATACAGTAATAGCGGATTTGCGCTGTTGATCAGTTATGCAGGACTCCTGTTCGACCTGCTGATTGTTCCGGCATTACTCTGGAAGAAAACAAGAAATGCAGCCTTCCTTCTCTCCTGTTGCTTTCACCTGTTTAATTCTTACACATTTCATGTGGGCATCTTTCCCTACCTGGGGATCGCACTGAACCTTTTCTTCTATATGCCCATTCAAACATCATTGAAGGAACCGCAATCCATTACAACCGGCCACACACCTATCAAAGGTTGATACGAATAGCACTTCCGCTATTCCTGACCATTCAACTCTTATTACCGCTCCGCAATTTATATTTCCAGGAAATGTTTTTTGGACCGATGAGGGATACCGTATGAGTTGGAAAATGATGGGCAGGACAAAAAGCGGATGGGTCAAATTCAAAGTAACCGATGCAGAAGGGCGTTTGAAAGAATATATCGATCCGGCTAAGGAATTATCCACCACACATTGCATGTGGCTGGCTGGAAGTCCGGATATGATCTGGCAATATGCCCAAAGGACCAAGAAGAAGTACCAGGATACAAATAATATGCGGGTTAAGGTTTTTGCCGTTGGTGAAGTAAGCCTAAACAGGAGGAAGCCGCAACCGTTGATTGATTCAACGATAAACCTGGCAGAACAAACTTGGCAGCCTTTCAGGCATTCAGCGTGGATCTTACCCTTTCATCCGTAATGCATGCGCCCAAATAAAAAGCCGGCTGCTGCAAACAGAGGTCGCACCTCGATCCCCCTGTCCTGGATAGGACGATTACAGCAGCCAGCCTGGCTTGTTTCATAGAATTGGATACATTATTTTTTCAGGCGTCCCATGGCGATGATCGCAGCGGGCAACCATTTAATATCCTTGTTGACAGCACCCGAAACATGATCGTTTGTTTCAAATTCCAGGGCGGCAATAACCAACACGATATCTTTTGCCGAAGAACCTGTTTCCAACAGAATTTCCGTGGACGGTATCGACTTCTTGTTAAAAGTAAAGCTGCATTGCTTTATACAAAGACTGTACCTCGGTCCCGTCTCCTTAAATGGAGAAGTTACAGCAATCAGCTTTAGGTTAGCTTTCACAGAACGGATTGGTGACTTAAGGGTTAGTTTCGGATTGAACGACGGAATTAAAATATGTATGTTCCCTTTTCCTCTATCGCTCACCTGTATCTCTTCCCGGAAAATATCCCGGATATCGGCAAGCGCATTCAACTGGCACATCCCACTGTTTTTCGCCGACAAGTCCCAGGACATATCCTGGTAACGTTCTGCATATAAGTTCCGCATATATCCGCGGGCCTTATTGTAAGCATCCCTGGTAAGTGGAAAACCAAGATGCTCTTTTGCGGCATTCAACATCGCCGTTCCATAACGCGACACATTTCCAAATACACTGTTTAACGGCTTCACTTTTTGCCCCCTCGCCTTCTTTCTTTTTCCCGGCTTCGTCCGCACATAAGTCTTCCCGTTGACGGTGTAGAAGACAAGATTCCCCACCAGACCTACTATGCCTTTTTCAGTGACCCGGGCCATGGCAATCAGTTCAATAAAAATGTGGTTTCAGAGGTAACCAGGCATTTTGACTGAACCTGAAAAGCAAAAGTCGAATACCTGATTATTACACACCAAATATATAACAAATACAATACAAAACACATTTTTTGTGAAATTTTGTATAAAAATGTGGTTTTGATCTGGTATAACTATATTTCATTAATACACTACCCCCCACCAAACTCAATGCCTGCCTGTGTTATAGCTGAATTTACCAATCGACATTAAATGGAATATATTGGCGTTTAAAGGTCTTTTTGAGGAAAATCAACATGCAGAATCCTGGCAGATGAATGTTTACCAAGCATACAAATCGAAGGTTTGCATGCAATGACCAGGTTTTGTTACTATCTGTTTGCCGCTACATTCGCATGAATAAAACCAAACTGTTAAATTGATTACATTCGTATCAACTGTAAGAATGCATGCACGATGGAAAAAATGAATAAAAGACAGGATTATATTTCCTGGGACGAATATTTTATGGGAGTGGCCTTACTCTCGGCCAGGCGCAGCAAAGACCCAAATACGCAGGTGGGCGCCTGCATCGTCAATGAAAAAAACAAGATCGTCGGTGCCGGTTATAACGGGCTTCCGACAGGTTGCAGTGACGACGATTTTCCCTGGGAAAAGCAAGGTGATTTTCTGCAAACAAAATATCCATACATCTGCCATGCGGAGCTCAATGCCATATTGAATAATATCGGCATGGACCTTACCGGCTGCAAAATCTACACCGCCCTGTTCCCCTGCAATGAATGCGCGAAAGCCATCATACAATCAGGTATCAGGGAAGTCATTTATTTATCTGATAAATATGAAGCCACCGATATTTTCCAGGCTTCAAGATTGATGTTCAAGAAAGCAGGTATTACTATCCGAAAGGTGCATACCAACAGAAACAACATAGTATTGAGCTTTGAGGAAAATGCCGTATAAGTTTGACGGAAATAAAAAGCCCCGAATAAATTCGGGGCTTTGTGCCCAGGACTGGAATCGAACCAGCACATCCTTGCGAATGGCAGATTTTGAGTCTGCTGCGTCTACCAATTCCGCCACCTGGGCTTGCGGGTGGCAATATTACATTAATCATCAAACCTGTCCAAAATCCGGTGCAGGTATTTTTTTTTGTAATAATATGATTTCAGTGAAGCCAAAACCTCCGGGCCAGGATCTGTCAATCCGGAATGCAAATATGCACCAGCCTCTTCTGCCAATGATTCCTCAAAACCGGCAATCGTTTTCCTGATATCCGCTTCATTGCCGGATGCGATCGTTTCATTGATCTCCATAACCTCCATTAAAAAATCTGGCGGCAGTGTGAATTTTTCATCCGGACCGATGGCCCCTTGTATTGTCAAATAATATCCCAGCGTTTTATCCTTATCTGAAAAAACCTGGAATGCCTTATTAATGGTTGCAGACCTTTCCAACATATTGTTCTTCTCCATGTCTGAAGACTGTGTATAAAAATCAGGATGGCTCTGCTTTTGCAATTCAAAATACTTCCTCGCCAGTTCAGTACGATCAACAACCGGAGCCTTAGGCAACCCGAATAACTCAAAATAATTCATACCACAAATGTAACCATGGCCAGGAAATAATTACTATGGAAACTGTAACTTGCCGCCAAAATTAAAGTAGCATGCTGACCATAGGACTGATCAGGGAAGGTAAGTCGCCCGCAGATAACCGAGTAGCCTTGACACCGGCGCAATGTAAATGGATCCTGAAAAACCAGCCTGATATCAAGGTCATTGTTCAGCACAGCAGTGGCCGCTGTTTCAGCGATGCCGAATATGCTATGGCCGGAGCCGAACTAAAAGAAGATATGAGCGAATGCGATATCCTGCTGGGAATAAAAGAAGTGCCGGTCGACATGCTCATCCCCCATAAAACTTACCTGTTTTTTTCACATACCAAAAAATTACAACCTTATAACAGGAAACTGCTGAAAGCCGTCATTGAAAAAAACATCACCCTGATCGATTATGAATGCCTCGAACATGAAGACGGAAAAAGGATCATCGGCTTTGGCTTTTTTGCAGGAATAGTGGGAGCGCATAACGGCATGATGGCTTATGGAAAAAGAACTGGCGCTTACCAATTAGACCGTGTCAATTCCAGCAAGAACTTTCAGCACCTGGTACATACCTATTTCGGGTTGAAACTACCGCCAATCAGGATAGCCGTAACCGGTAGCGGGCGTGTGGCACATGGCGTTTTGGAAATCATGAACCTGCTGGGCATTCATGAAGTGGAAGCAGATGAATACCTGGAAAAAAGGTTCTCCTACCCCGTCTATATCAATTTAAAAGGATCAGACCTGTACGAAAACAAAGAAACCGGAAAATATCACAGGGAAGATTTTCACAAGCATCCTGAAAAATACAATTGCAATTTCTCCAGGTATCTTTCCTGCACAGACATCCTGATGAATGGGATCTACTGGGATAAGGATGTCCCGCGTCTGTTCGAGATGAAAGACATCAGTGCGCCTGATTTCAGCATAGATACCATTGCCGACATCACAGACGATGCCAATGGCTCAGTACCCTGCAACCTGGGCGACTCCACCATTGAGGACCCTGTTTATGGAGTGGATAAACGAAGTTTTGAGAAAACGGCACCTTACCTGCCAGGATCAGTTGATGTGATGGCAGTTGGCAATTTGCCCAATGAACTGCCCAGGGACGCCAGCCGTTACTTTGGTGAACAGCTTATCAAATTCGTCTTGAAAGACCTGATCGAAGGGAATAGCCGTATCATTGATAAAGCCACGATCGTTAAAGCCGGAAAACTAACCGATGAGTATCATTACATGCATGAGTATGCTTATGGAAGTTAACAGTACCTGGACACATGGATCAAGTTGTCGGTTTGCAAAACCAGACAGGAATCAAGAAATTTGCAATGACATAAGTTATAGACAGATCCCCACATCAATCTCTCCCGTCAATATTCATTGTTACAGATACAAATAGTAATCTGCCAGTAAAGACTTGAACGTCATGGTATAGACCCCATCTTCGTCCTTTATCGACATTTCCTGAACCTTTAGTTCCTGTGTTTTCATTCCAGTGAAACAGATCATTGTTCGAAAATAGCCATGCACGGTCGTTTGCCTGACATGAAGCAATTGCTCCGGATATAGCCCGCAACGCTTAAGTTCGGTCAAAAGCTCATCCAGCCGGTGATGAGGAATCAGCAGATATGCCTTACCGGTATCCGACAGCCAGTCAGCTATTGACTCTATCAGGGTGCTCAACGACAAATAACTGCTGTGTTTGGCAGCATTTTTTCGCTTATCGGAGGATAAAAGGTCCTGTTTAAAAAAAGGCGGGTTACTAATGATCAGATCAAAAACTTTTTCCGGCTTAAATGCCTGGACCGATACCTGCTGAACATCAATCCTGCCCGCCCAGGGCGATAATGCCACATTTTCCCTGGCCTGTTGTGCAGCACCCGGATCGATCTCAATGGCCTGGATCAGGCCTGGCGCTTTCTGGGCTACCATAAGTGACAGTAATCCGGTTCCGGTTCCGATATCGAGGATCGCTGCATCCTGCTTCAACCCGGCTGCTTCCCGGGCAACCCATGCTCCAAACAGGCAGGCATCCGTGCAAACTTTCATGGCGGCACCGTTCTGGTGAACCGTAAATTGTTTGAATTGAAAAAAAGTATTAGACAAAGATTGGCTGGATTTAATTACATGATTAGGGCTCTTACCATGACATCCGGAAATTACCATGCCGCCCTGGCAGAAGGCCCTACTGACAAATCATCGAACTCGTTTGCCAGGTACTTGTGGTATCCGGTAATCGCGATCATCGCGGCATTATCCGTGCAATACTCAAATGAAGGGATAAATGTTTCCCAACCGGATGCGCTGCCCATTTCAAGGAAACTCTCACGCAGACCACTATTCGCACTTACTCCGCCAGCGAGGCAAATCCGGGTGATCCCGGTTTGTTGAGAAGCCATCTTTAGTTTATGCAGGAGAATGCTAACGATACGGTACTGAACAGACGCACAAATATCAGCCAGCCTGTTTTTAATAAAGGCCAGCCGTTCGTCTTCCGTGGCCAGCATTTTTTCGCGATACAGCATGCTGCGGCCTGCATTCTGGAGAAAATACAGGATCGAAGTTTTTAGACCAGAGAAGCTGAAATCCAATCCGGCTACCTGGGGTTCTGGAAAATGATATGCCTGGGGGTTCCCGGATTTTGCGTATTTGTCGATCAATGGGCCACCGGGATATGGCAGTCCCAGCATTTTGGCCGTTTTATCAAATGCTTCGCCGGCAGCATCATCTTGCGTCTGGCCCAGTATGTGCAGATCTGTCGGACTCCTGCACTCCACGATCTGCGTATGTCCGCCACTGACAGTCAGGCATAAAAACGGAAATGCCGGGGTCTGATCACCGATCAGGTTGGCAAGCACATGTGCCTGCATGTGATGCACCCCAATAACGGGAATACCCAATGACAGGGCCATTGATTTGGCAAATTGTGCTCCTACGAGCAAGGAACCGATCAAACCAGGCGCTTTCGTAAAAGCAACCGCATCAATGTCTGCCAGCTTTTTACCTGACTGCTGCATGGCCTGGTCTACCACGGGCACGATGTACTGCATATGGGCGCGGCTGGCCAGTTCAGGCACAACGCCCCCGTATTGTTCATGGATCTTCTGGGATGCAATGATATTCGACAATATCTTACCATCCTCACAAACGGAAGCGGCCGTTTCATCACAAGAAGATTCTATGGCAAGTATGGTTGGCATGAGAGGGGCAAAATTAGAAATAAGAATCAGAAATCAGAAAAATGCTTGTGCGTCAAACAGAGGATAAAGCAGCATCGATCTGCCGGAAGCAATCAATCGTTACACGATGATTTATCAGTTTTCCATTCAAAATCCTCCTGTCAAAATTTGCGGAATACTGCTAGATCTATGATTGCATGATCAGCTCCTTATAGCCACGACAGGGTCCATTTTAGCTGCCTGTGACGCAGGAATGATTCCGGCCAGGATGCCCACTACCAGGCAAATGACGACCGTAATCATCAGCATAGGCATAGAAATATATACCGGGAAGTGTAAAGGCCCCGATAAAATCAACGTCAGGATATACACGAAGATCAACCCGAAGAAACCGCCCATCAGGCAAAGCAAAGCCGCTTCAGTGAGGAATTCAAACAGGATGGTACCTTTCTTTGCGCCAATGGCTTTCTTTAGTCCAATGACCGGTGTCCTTTCCTTCACGGTCACAAACATGATATTGGCTATACCGAACATTCCCACTATCAGGCTGATTCCACCAATGATGGAACCAACGATATTAATGGTAACGAATGACTGTGAAATGGCTTTACTAAATGCCTCCACACTGTTCAGTGAAAAATTATCTTCCTGTGTTGGGCTTAACCGCCTGACCTGCCTCATGATCCCTTTGAGTTCATCAATGAGTGCGCTTGGAGAAACATCCTTTTTCCTTTTACGATGATGATCGGGTTGGAAAATTTGACCTCATACAATTGCCTTGCCAGTTGGTAAGGTAACATGATACAATTGTCGTAGTCCCAACCAATGAAATTCTTACCCTCCTTTTTGATGATACCCACCACGGTTACCCGCTTCCCTTTAACTTCGATCTGCCTGCCCAATGCGCGTTCAGCCGCGCCAAACAAGTTCTCCGCATTCACATACCCTATGATACAAACCGGCGAGCCATTACTGAATTCCCCGGGTGAAAAATACCTTCCAGCTTCAAACTGGATCGGCTGTATATTGATCTGTGATTCATTGATCCCGTAAACCACCACATTGGTGATCAAATCGTTACCATGGGAAATATTACCCATCGTCTGCATCAGGTAGGCCAGTTCATCCGTCAGGCTTGACCTTTCCCTGATCAGCCCGGCCTCTTTATATTCCATAACGGGCCTGGCCCTGTACTTCCACATAGGTTTATCGGGGCCTCCGCTGTAATCCCATTTGTCGATATAGATGGTATTACTGCCCAGGCTTTTTACTTCACGCTGGATATTTTGTTCAAGACTGTTAACCGTTGCCAGCACGCCAATGATGCAAAAGATACCGAATGCAACGCCTGTCAGGCTGAGTGCCGTACGGAGCTTATTAACCCGCAGTTCCTGGAAGGTCAGACGGAGCGAATTGCGAAGGATATTCAGGGTCTTGCGCATACTCAAAAGTACTGAATACGACAGCATGAAGGGGAAAAAAATGCCTAACGGCGTATCTGGGTGTTAAATGCAGGATTTGGATTACCTGCAAGCAGATCAACGGGGCACATTATGCCGGTGAAGGAGAGCAAGCTTCTTTCATCCGGGTTGCAAACTGAATATTTACCTGCTGTACAAGCACGTCATCTACCCCAGCCGAACCAGTCGTTTCCATTGGCGTAAACCATGAGAGAAAGCAGGATGACCATGCCAACGATCTGGGCGTATTCCAGGAATTTATCGCTTGGTTTACGACCGGTGATCATTTCCACCAGGGTAAAAAGCACATGTCCCCCGTCGAGTGCGGGTATGGGGAGCAGGTTCATGAAAGCCAGTACGATGGAGAAGAATGCGGTGATCGTCCAGAAATGCTCCCAATCCCAGCCGTGGCCGGAGAATACGGAGCCCATTGCCTTAAATCCACCTACGCCTTTGTAAGCACCTGTTGAAGGCGACAGTATTTTTTTGAATTGCTCGATGTAGAACTGAAGCTCGGCGCCGGCCCTTTTGACACCCGCGGGTATGGCGGCAAAGAACCCATACTTCTTAACGGTATAAGAATAAATACCCAGGCTGTCGAGTTCTTCAGGTGAACGCGGCGGAAAGAATCCGATCTTACCTTCTTCGATGAGCCGGGTTTGAATGGTCATCAGGCTGTCGTTTCGTTTAAACGTAAGAGTTACCTGGTCGCCTTCTTTATGCTTACCGATCACCCGTTCGAAATCATCATAAAAACGGGTATCTATGCTATCGAATTTAAGGATGGCATCACCGGGACGAAGACCAGCTTTATATGCGGCCCCTGTATCCGGGACCTTCGATACCAGTACGGGTATCCTCGGGCTGATGAGTGGTCCTTCTGATTTGCGCCTTTTTTCAACCAGTGTGCCGATCAGGTCCTGTGGCATCACCAGGCGCATGTTGGATCCGTTTCTTTCAATGGTGACGTCTTTGTCGACCACGATCAGTTTGCGCACGGCATCGGTGAAATCTTCCACGGGTTTATCGTCTACCGCCAGTATCTTATCGCCGTTCCTGAAGCCCAGGTCGGTAAAAATGGGATCATTAAATGACAGGCCATATTTCAAGGAGGAAGCAGGTACTTTTTTCTCGCCCCAAACAAAGAGGATCATGGCATAAATGGCAAATGCCAGTAAAATATTCACGGTAACGCCTCCGATCATGATGATCAGCCGTTGCCAGGCCGGTTTACTGCGAAATTCCCAGGGCTGCGGCGGCATTTTCAACTGGTCTTTATCCATGCTCTCATCAATCATGCCCGATATCTTGACATATCCTCCTAAGGGCAGCCAGCCGATGCCGTAGGTGGTTTCACCGATCTTCTTTTTAAAGATGGAAAACCAGGGGTCGAAGAAAAGGTAAAATTTTTCCACCCGGCATTTAAACCATTTGGCCGTGATGTAATGGCCAAATTCGTGCAGGACGACCAGGATGGAAAGGGACAGGATAAGCTGGGCTACTTTGAGCCCAACGCTTGACCAGTCGATAGCGGACAATATCATCATGAGGGTGGATGCTTTATGTTATATTTTCATCATTGAGGCTGCAAAGTTACGCGCCTCCCCATCGCTGTCAAAATATTCCTGCAGGGTGGGTTGCTTGATAAATGGGATGTGTTCGATGGTTTTTTCCACCACGGCGGTGATATCGAGGAAACCGATCCTGTTCTTCAGGAAGGCCCATACGGCAATCTCATTGGCCGCATTGAGCACGCAGGCCGTATTGCCGCCTTTTTGAAGGGCTTCAATAGCCATGACCAGGTTCCGGAAGGTTTTAAAATCGGGTTCCTCAAAGGTCAGGTTGGGGTATTTTTAAAATTGAAGCGGGGAAAATTCATTTAATACGGCCCGGAAATCCGAGGGCGTATTGGATGGGCAATTTCATGTCGGGCAGTCCCATTTGGGCCTTGATACTGCCATCTTCAACCATACTGTGTATCACACTCTGGGGATGGATGACCACCTCACTTGATCCGGTTGAGATTGAAAAGCCATTTAGCCTCGATCATTTCAAGTCCTTTATTCATCAGTGTGGCTGAATCGATCGTGATCTTGGCCCCCACGCCCAGTTGGGGTGCTGCAGGGCATGGTCGCGCTTTTGACATTAACCAGGAAGTTCGGTTTTTTACCCAGGAAGTGGCCGCCGCTGGCTGTCAGGATCACTTTTTCGATGGGGTTCCTTGCTTCTCCCACCAGGCATTGAAAGATGGCGGAATGTTCGTTGCCGTCAAATCGGAATGATCGGGGCCCTGTTCTCGAGGGCCTTCATAACAATATCACCTGCCACCACCAGGGTTTCCCTTATTGGCTGCGTTATTTACCTTACCTTTAGCCACGGCTTTAAGCGTGGGCTTCAGACCGGCAAACCGACGATAGCCGCGACTATCGATTCAGGTGTCGGAATCGGCCACTTCTTCCAGTGCTTCTTCTCCACAAAAACTTTGATATCCTTGCCGGACAAAGCATCCTTGACCTTGGCATATTTTTTCTCATCGCCAATAACAACCGCATTGGGATTGAATTCCATGGCTTGAGTCACCAGCAGTTCATCATTGGTTTGGGCCGTAAGTATCTCTACTTCAAACATATCCTGGTGCGACCTCACCACATCCAATGCCTGGGTGCCGATAGACCCTGTGGATCCGAAAATGGCTAACCTTTTCTTGGGCTGAACATCTCCCATATGGGTTGATTGGTTATTTTGTTGAAACGTTGGTTCTAAAACATGACCGGACCTTCGCCATCTGGGCCTGGGTTAAGGTCAGTTTTCCGGCGCTATGCCGGGAACGGCAAGATAATGCATAATTCCCTTCGCCAGCACAAGAATCACCTGAGCGTAAAGGACTGGAGCCCTTCGGCTATCTTTCGGTCATTCGATAAACGGGGAACTTTATTCTGCCCCCCCAGTTTTCCTATGCTTTTCATGTATGACACGAAGCCATTACGCTGTACGGGGGTTATTTTCAGCGGGGCGAGGATATGTCCGGTGATTAGGTCGTTTGTAATACACGCTCTTTTTGCGCAGGTTTTCTTCTATGGCATTCGCGAAGACGTCAGTACCTTTGCAAACGCCTTCAAATTCGATGAACCATTCGTGATAGCTTTTGCCATTATCGGAACTGACAAAAGGCGCAACCGTAAACTCTACCAGGCGTACCCACTCCCCTGCCGCTGCATCCAGGATGGAAGATTCCACCTCCTCGGCGATGACATTGCCTCAAAACGCCGAAGGTAATGCTTGGTGCGGCCTGCTACCACCAAACGGTAAGGGTTAACCACACAAACTTCACCGTATCGCCAATATTGTATGCCCACAGCCCGGCATTACTGCTGATGATGATGGCATAGTTCTCTCCAACCTTTACGTCCTTTAAAGTAAGCCTTACGGGGTTGGGTTTGCCCATTTCTGAAACAGGTATGAACTCAAAGAATATCCCGCTGTTGGAATTAAGCAGTATACCAGCTTCCGTCTGCGTATCCTGAAATGCAAAAAATCCCTCACTCGCCGGAAATAATTCGATGGTGTCAACATGGCGTCCAATGCTCTCCGTTAGTTTGGCCTTATATGGTTCGTAATTGACACCGCCCTGCACCATCAAGCACTGAAATTCGGGAACAATCCCCTCTATTTTTTTACCCGATTTCTCCATCAGTTCACCGAAATACATCTGCATCCACGGCGGGATACCGCTGACCGCCAGACACGCGTTTCATGTATCGTTTCCTCCACGATCTTATCCAGTTTCGTTTCCCAGTCTTTCTATGCAATTTGTTTCAAAACTGGGCAACTGGTTCGAACGGAGGTATTTGGGAACATGGTGGTTGACGATCCCGCTGAGCCTACCTGTAGGTATGCCACCCACCCTTTCCAGTTCCGGCGAACCGCTGAGAAAGATCAGTTTACCATCGGCAAAGCGCGTATTGCCCGTTTCTGCCATGTAGCAAAGCAGAGCATTTCGGGCAGTATTGATATGGTTAGGAATGGAATCCTTGGTGATGGGAATGTACTTGACACCGCTTGTGGTTCCGCTCGTTTTGGCGAAATAAATAGGGAGACCTTTCCACAATACATTGTGTTTTCCTTCCTTAATCCTGTCGATATATGGCCGGAATTCTTCATAATCCCTGACAGGAACACGTTTCACATAATCCTCATGCGATTTGATATCCTGGAACCCATGCTCCTGCCCGAACATCGTTTTGATCCCCGTCTTAACCAGGTGTTGAAAGATATGTTGCTGATCCGTCACTGCTGTCATCATCCCCCTCCGGATCTGGCGGTGGACATAATTGGCAAAAGGTTTTGCCAGTATGGCTTTGATTTTCATTGGTTCAAGTTAATCGTACAAAAGGCAAGTTCACAAAGTTAAACAAGTAAGCAACCGAAGAAGCCCCTCTTTTTATCAGCGGTCATTAGACCCTGTTGATATTACGGACATTCACAGGGCCAATCGGTATCCAGGTCGATCACAGTCACCAATACCAGTTTATTCTCTTTCGGTGCCACAACGATGCGAACGTGCTGCCGGTCGTGTGTTTCACCCTCTAAAGGTACTGATATACCCTTATCGGACTTTTCAATACGGTCATTATTAATGATCCCGGATTCAAGCACTTCCCTTACTTCAGCTTCATCGATGTGCCTGCATTGCATCCTGCACCGGGCATGCCGGCTCACACTCAGGTTTCCCGCCAGGCTTCGGATCTCTTGTTCCAGCGATAACCCGGCTGGTTCTCGTGTTTGCCGTCCGGAACTTCCTCCCGGCTGCCGGAATTTTCCCCAAATGACCAGGACAGCAAGCAGGAGAACAATAACATATTTAATATATCTATAATTCGATTTCATGATTTACCGAGCTTACCATACAGCATCTTAATATGCGAAGGTAAGTTTCCCAAGACCAAAGATACCTGAATCAGCCAATGGGCTGGCGGAAAGAGCTGTGGGCAGGTTTAGGCATAATGAAGTAAATTTGCCGCCATGAATAAAACGGGTGGCTTTGGTATACGCTGGGGTGTGCCGAATTTCAGCGAAACTACTTCCATGGGCCGTTTGCTGGAAAACGACGGGTTTGTCAAAAAGGATTTTGATGAAGTGGCTGATGTGTATGTGATCAATACCTGTTCGGTTACAGACAATGCCGATAAGGAGTGCAGGCAACTGGTACGCCGCATTCAACGCCTGGCACCGGAAGCGCTGGTGGTCATCACCGGTTGTTATGCCCAATTAAAACCGGAAGAGATCGCTGCCATTCCCGGGGTTAACCTGGTATTGGGCGCCGCTGAAAAATTCAACATTGCCGGACACCTGAAGGAATTGTCGAAAAATGACGCCGGAAAGATCTGCAGTTGCGATATTGAAGATGTCAATGAATTTACCGCTCCCTGATCGGTCAATGAACGGACCAGGATCTTTTTGAAAGTACAGGACGGATGCGATTACAATTGCAGTTTCTGCACCATCCCCATGGCCCGGGGAAAAAGCCGGAGCGACAGTATCAGTAATGTTCTACAAAATGTGGAAGAGATCGCCCTTGGCGGAGGAAAGGAAGTGGTTCTGACAGGCATCAACCTGGGAGATTTCGGGAAAGGACTGACAGGAGGGAAAAAAAGGGAAGAAGATTTTTTTGAGCTGGTCCGTGCGTTGGAGGAACAAGGCGCCGTGGAAAGATTCAGAATATCATCCATCGAACCTAACCTGCTGAGCAACGAAATCATCGAGTTCGTTTCGAACAGCCGTCATTTCATGCCGCATTTTCACATCCCCCTGCAGAGCGGGAGTAACCGGGTTTTAGCAGCTATGCGCAGGCGTTACCAAAGAGAATTATATGCAGAAAGGGTTGGATTGATCAAAATGATGATGCCTCACGCCTGTATCGGTGTGGATGTGATCGTTGGTTTTCCCGGTGAATCTGATGACATGTTCCGGGAAACGGCCATGTTCCTGGAAGAACTGGATATCTCCTACCTGCACGTTTTTACATATTCAGAAAGAGACAATACCCAGGCGCTGGACATCAAGCCCGTGGTGCCCATGTCGGTCAGGCACGAAAGGAATAAGATCCTGAGAAACCTGAGCTACAGAAAAATGCAGGCATTTACGGAAAAGCATATCGGGCAGACGCGCAAAGTGCTTTTTGAGGGAGTCAATAAGAATCAAATGATGGAAGGATATACGGACAATTACATCAAGATCACTGCACCGTATAAGAAAGAGTGGGTTAACGAGATCGTGGAATGGACAGTTTGAGTACTGAGTGCTTAGTACTGAGTGCTTAGTGCTGAGTGCTTAGTGCTGAGTGCTTAGTGAATTTTCCTGTAAAAGAAAAAATCGCAGGCTTCCGCAGGTTTGGGGATATCGGAATTGACCCGTAGTATTTCCCAGGAAGGCTCATTAGCTTTCACCCAGTCTGAAAATTTCCGGTGCCTTACATGCCCTTTGTCGGCACCATTCACATCCCAGGCATATATGGCCACCAGCCTTTTCGAAGCGGCGAACAGGTGTTTCATGTAATGATGGAACACTTCATCTTCCACCAGGTGATAGGTCACATCGAGGGATAGGGCCAGGTCGGAAGTAAACAGGTGACCGTTATCCTGAAAAGCGAAGTAGCCGCATAGAAAGCTTTTGGACGGGTCGCTGCCATATGCCTGGATACAAGTTCGTATAGCCGTAGCTGATACATCAAGCCCGGTATACTTTGGATACGATGCAAGACCAAGCTGGTTACCGTCACCGCAACCGAATTCAATCACGAAGCAACCTGCTGTTCAATAACAAACCGGTTGAGCACATCCGCCTTATTGTGCCAGTTCGCCATACGAACCCCTGCCGGAGAGCCCGCCACCGGCATACCGGTCTTCCCAGTACTTTTTTGAACCCTGGAAATTGCGCGGTTTCAGTATTTGCTTCAGGAAACTCCTCATGTGTAATGCTGCTATTTTATTGTTGGATTCGATGGGGCCGCAGGCATTCCATTCCTGTGAGACAGAAATTTATCAAATAACCGCCTGTTGCGCGGGTCGCTGAGCGCCTGCATATGCCTGTCGTGATGAAGATCGGTCCCCAGGAACGAAGCCAGGTCATTCTTAACGATATATTGCGCGACTCTTTGCGGCTTCCTTGCCATAATATCCGGTCAATGATAGCAGGTTCACCTGTAATAAGAAACCCAGATCCTCATGGTAGGTGGTTGGATCATCTTCAGGTTACCATAGCAATATGGGTACCTTTCGGGATGTGCCAGTATCGGTGTATACCCTGCCGTATGATGCGAATGACAATTTACCGGGATCATCCGGCGGGAAGCATAAGAAAATTCTGTCAGCAACATATTATCTCTGATGGTCAGCAGTGGCTTACCGCTGTGGAGTAATTCATAAAAATAACTGTCGAGCATGATTCGGCAGCTGCACTCACCTCAAAGGCCAGGTTCTGCCGTTTCAACTCGTCCTGCAATGATTTCAGCGCTTTACCGATCGTGTCTGGGTTATTCCGGTACAGGTCACCGATCATATGGAGTTGCAATGGATTTTGATACCCAGCGCCATAAGGCCCCGAACAAGGGTTATGGACGTTTTGTCCGGCGATCCGTCGTCAATACCCGGCAGGATATGCGAATGCATATCAGCCGCTATCGGAAAATACTCCGAAGCACCGTGATCGTCTTTGCCTTTCTTTTTAAAATGGAAAACATAATACTGGTCAGAATTGTAAGAGTAAGTTAATTAATAGTCCTGAATTTGGTCCCCAGTTCAATTCATTCAAGCTTTTCCAAGTCGAAAATTAGACGTACTTGAACCGGTGGCTCCAACTGACTGCTGACTTAACCAAATAATAGAAAAGTGAGCCAATAAGCAAGTTGCTATGAAAGACAGAATAGTTATCAGATATCCATATACATTCTCAATCGTCGCGTTAGTGTATCGAGTTAAGAGAAGAAACAGCAGGCCATTAATCAAAATGTGATACAGATAAATGAAGTAAGAATACCGGCCCATGAGCTGTAGAAACTTTGAAGCCAGTAGCTTGTATAACATCTGTCCCTCCCTGAGCCGTATGGTAACGGCTGTTACAAACATAAAAAATAAGGGCGATCAGGCTGTGGTTGAGTGACTTAAAACCAAAAATACGAAAGCCACAATCATGCAAACAAGTATCAACAGTATGTATACCGCATATTTACGAATTTCAGCAGCAAACTCCTTATTTCAAAATAGCCAGCATAACTCCAAAACATGGCGAATCAATTCTTGATAGGAAATGCGTGTAGGACTGATTCGTCAGAGTTAGCGCGTATATCGGAGCAAACACAACACACACATTAAACAAAACAACAACACTTTTTTATCATTAAAAAAATAAATCACAAGTGGAATGATAAGATAAAAACTGCTCTTCTACAGCAAGCGACCATGTAGGCGTAAGCGCCTCAGGTCCAAACTTCCCTGTAAACTCATCTGAAAATTCTGAAGAAATGCCACATACCATTAAGCTATTGGATTTATGAATAATCTCGAACCAGTATCACTAAGAAAGTAGTTGGCGATACAAAAACAACTATCAGAAGGTAATAAATGGGAACAATCCTCGAGAACTCCCCTCACATAAAAAGTTTTGAAGAAAGTTCGAGATTCTCTATTACTGATTAAGATAGATGCAATTAAAAAACCAGACAGGATGAAAACAGGTCAACCCCAGCCCATCCCCAATAAGTAACGCCTTTAGAAATAATTCAATTTTATTCAATTTTCCATCCCCTGCATTGTTAAAAAGAGTTATTCAGATAATGAAAAAAAGTACCATTAATACTGCAACACCTCTCAGACCGTCTAAAAGAAACTATTCTTTGTTTGTCGTTTTGAAAATCAATATTGCGTTTCATAATGGATTAATATTAAACTAAATTTTAGTTTTATAGAAGTTTATTCAGGCTTCACCTTTCTGTAGTATTGATGGATTTTGCTCAGTGGTTTCAGTATCGAACAAAAATGCAAAGGTATCCCGGATTTCTTCATGGCGATAATCTCTCCTGTTTGCTCCGCAGGCGTTTATAGATGCTGCTGTTGCTTTGTCCGCCGCGCCTCATTTTAACCAGCAGTTTGGGCAGGTAAATAAGAGCTTATGCGATATTTATAGAGGTACCGCGCTATAAATTCATAATCGGCGGCGGTAAAATAGGGTGGTTTTCATATCCCCCATATTTCTCCAGCAGGTTTCTGTTTAAAGTAAAATGTGGATAAGCCGGCATCCATCCGTAATGAAAGAGTTTCCGGTCGTAAGGTTTACCTTTCCAAATCCTGTAGACCACAATGAACAGGCTCCTTACGTATTCCAGATCGCCATACAGGCTGTCGACCTGTTTCTCCTGGAAGGCCCCGACGATGGCAGAGATGACATCTTCAGCGTCCAGCATATCGTCGCTGTTCAGGATCCCGATGACGTCGCCGGTGGCCATTTTCATGCCTTTATTGATGGCGTCATACATGCCGCGGTCTTTTTCGGATATCCACGCGGCGATCCTGTTATCGTATTTCTTTATGATGTCGATGGTACCGTCGGTGGAACCCCCGTCAACGATGATATGTTCTATGTTAGGGTAATTCTGCCTGATCACAGACAGGATGCAATCTTCCAGGTGCCTGGCGGAGTTATATGTTGCGGTGATCAGGGTAACTTTCATGCTGCCGTTTATCGGAATCGGCCACAATAATACTGATAATTGCCAAAACCGCCGGTACTGCGTTTATTTTCTTTGCACCACAATGTTCTCCATCACCAGCATATCCATACTGGTTCTGAGGTAGCAGTCGAGTGCTTCCTCAGGTTTATTGACGATAGGTTCGTTTTCATTAAAGGAAGTGTTGAGCAGGATGGGAACACCGGTTTTAGCCCTGAAAGCGTCGATCAGCGCATAATAGCGGGGGGAAACGTCCCGGTCAACCGTTTGAAGCCGTCCCGTGCCGTCGACGTGTGTCACGGCGGGAATGGAGGCTCTTTTTTCCTTTCGGATCGGGAACACTTTTTCCATGAAGGGCACCGGTTCATTCAGCTCAAAATAATCATCCACATATTCTTTGAGGATCGATGGAGCGAAGGGACGAAAACTTTCCCTCCGTTTAATTTTGGCATTCAATATTTCTTTGGCATCGGTTCTCCTCGGATCGGCCAGGATTGAACGTCCTCCCAGGGCTCTCGGCCCGAATTCCGCCCGTCCGTTCATCCACCCCACTACCCCTCCGCCGATCAGGCATTCCGTTACCCTGTCGTACAAGGCCACATCATCCATTTGCGCATAGGCGATACCTTTAGCGTCGAGCAGTTTCCTGATCTCTTCGTTGCTGAACCTGCTCCCCGTATAGGCCGAATAAATCGGTGGCTGCCTGTCCATTTGCTGTTCCTGGTGCTGCACATATAATGCCGCCCCCATGGAAATCCCTGCATCATGGCCGGCGGAAGGGATATATACTTCTTTAAACCCGGTATTCCTGGTGATCTTTCCATTGGCCACGGAATTCTGGGCCACACCACCGGCAATGCATACACGATCCAGTCCGGTCTTTTTGTGCAGACTTTCGAGAATATGAAAAATGACCGTTTCCGCCATACGTTGAATGGAGGCGGCCATGTCTTTATGAAATTGGGTAAGGGCGTCCTCTTTTTTCCGGGGCGCCCCAAACACCTGCACCAGTTTATCGCTGAAAAGGGGCGCTACAACGGGAATATGGTCTTCGCCATAAGAAATGACCCCCGAGGTGGCATCCCTGAAATAAGACAGATTGAGGCGGAAGAGCCCGTCACCGGTCAGCTGTATGACCTCCTTCAATTTTTCGGCGTATATAGGCTCCCCGTAAGGCGCCATACCCATGACCTTATATTCATCGCCGTAATGAGGGAACCCCAGCCATTGGGTGAAGGCCGTATAAAAAATTCCCAATGAATGAGGGAAATCAAGTGAATCAAGCACCGTTATTTTGTTGCCTTTTCCGATGCCCGTCATGGTTGTACTGAAATCGCCGGAGCCGTCAATGGACAGGCAGGCTGCTTCCTCAAAAGGGGAAGCAAAAAATGCCGATGCCAGGTGGCTCCTGTGGTGTTCAATATTCCTGACCTTGCCTGCAAAAGATGATTCGGGCAAGCCGGACAATACGGATAATTCCTTTTCGATGGACGCCACTTTTCGGCTGTTGGAAAGCCTGTCTTTCACCACCCTGATGCTCCCTCCCGGATGACTGGCCAGGAAAAGTACCTTTTTGAAAAATTTGGCCCTTGGGTCACGGCCGATGGCAAAAAAATCTACATCCTGCCAGTTAACACCTGCTTCTTTCAGGCAAAACGCAATGGAAAGACCTGGAAAACCTGCCCAGTGTTTGAGCCGGGTGAACCTCTCTTCCTCAATGGCTGCGATCATCTTCCCGTTGACAAAGATGGCCGCGGATGAATCCGCATGGTAAGCATTAATCCCTACAATGATCATGGTATAATATTACGCTTCTTTCTTAACTACCGGTTTTGGTTTGTCACTGTCTCCTGTTGACCGGTAGAAAAAATACAGGAGGATGAATATGACCAGGTATGCAAAGATATTAAACCAGGTGTGATGGTCTAATCCGAGTGGCATTTGCGTATTCTTGTTGGTTACCACCAGGAAGAGGCTGATGCGTGCAATATTGATGAGATACAACAGCGCCAATCCAAGAATGATCCAGGCGGTTTTTTTCACCCATCTCCCCTGCAATGAAACAACCAGTGCGATCCAGAAAGACATGACGCCGTAACCGATGCAATCATAAGCCAGGAACACCCCGCGCCCTTGAAAATACCGGATATGAAAATTGGGCGTTATATACGTATCAATGCCAAACAAGGATAACATCCATTGGCTTCCCGCCAGCAGCGCTTGCCTCATCCAGCTTATATAATCGAGGTAATGGTCGATGAACGGCGAATACCATTGACCGGGAGATGAAAGCCCGATGACGGCAATGCTTCCGAAGAATAACCCAAAGAAAACACCAGCAGGAAACGAAACAGGAAACGAAGAAAATATCGATCCTTTACCAGGTTTTTTAACATAGCAATCAAGACTGGATGGCAAATAAGCGGTTATACTGTTCCTGCAAGCCGGACCTGTCCACGGCCGAATGGGCAAATGCTGAAGCGGCCTGGCGCCATTCATTCATATGAGGTTCATCCATTGCCGCGAAAAAGTTGACTGCCTCGCAAATGGACGATGTGGTCAGTGCCACATTATATCCCGCCATACATTCCTTCAAGCCATTCCAGGGAGTGAAGTGACTGGTGATTGCGGGCAGGCCAGCGCTCATGGCTTCTATCAGCGCATGACCAAAATTTTCACTTTTACTGGGCATGATGAACACATCCCCTGTTACCAGCCAATCTCTCACTTTATCATGGGAAAGTTCCCCGTGCATGGTGACCTGAATATTGGACGGCAATTGTTTGATCTTATCCTGGCAGGTTTGCCAATACCCCGGATCTTTAACCGCACCGGCAATATGAAATTCGATATCAGCAGTTGACCCGGCCAGCGCTTCCAGCACCATGAGGTGATTTTTCATCGGGCTGATCAATGCCAGGCACATCAGCCTGAGTGTACCTGCTTTCTTTTTACCCGGGCAACCAGGTGAAAACAAACGCGGATAATTGCCCGCAACCAAAACGGATGCACGGCTTCCCAATACCTGGCGAATATATCCCGCTTCTGATTCGTCTGTGGCATGAAACCGGAATTTGGCCGGAAACCCCATCAGTTTAAACCAGGTCAGGAAGACCTTTTTCTTGACAGGCTTTTGCGACAATGCCCCAGGGTGAAGCATTCCCCTGACCGAAATGATGGTTTTATCAAATTGCTTCAATAAAACGGGTGCGATATTAAAATCCCTGGAAAAAAGCCCAATGACAAAAATGACATCAGGCCTGATTTTTTCAATTTCATGTTTTAACACTTCCCTCCTTCCAACAGCGCCGGCATAATACACCCGGGTGTTCTTGTTATGGTCGATCCATTCATTGGTGCTGATGCCATCCAGGCTTTCGCCATTCAGATCGGTATCTCCGCAAAAAATATAAAAATGATAGCCAAGGTCATCCTGACTGACCAGGTTGGCGATTGATTGAACTGGTCCGCCCGCTCTGTATGCCGGTAAAAACCAGGGTATGCTGATAAAGATCTTTTTCAACTGGGTGAGGTTGACAGGGTTGGTTTATCATCACGGAATTTATGCACCCACACCTGCATGATCACAAAAATGAGGAAGCATGATTTGATCAGGTGGCCCGTGATGGTTTGCAACTCACAGTCTGGTCTTATCGGGTAATAGAAAACGAGTGCGGTAAAAGGAATCAAAACTGGGTAAAAATAACTAGCATCAGTAGAAAGCCCTAAGTACCTCACTAAAGAATAGTCCATAAAAGAACATAAAAATTGCGCCCCAAATGTACCGAAGCTTATATAGGCATCTCCAACAGAACTAAGGCCCATTGATGTACCGCTTTATTGCGTGGCATACCTGAATACTTAATAAAAACTCACGATCACTCCCATTCAGCTTTGGGGAGCTGCTAAAATTCCCGGGCATGAAGGCAGCCTCAAGAATCACCATCAATTCATCACCATTTGTAAAGGGTTCCCTCGCAGGTATATGTTTCATGATATTAGTTATGATGTAGCCTTGGTTAATTCGAACATTGCCATCGCCAAGCGATCTGGTTATCAAGCGTCTTTTTCTCCTGACTTTGTTTTAATTACATTTTGCAGTTTCAATACTGGTCAACTTTCATGCCAAGTTGCTTCCCGATAATCTCCTTGATCATTTGTATGAAATGGCAAATAGCAGGAAAGTCACGACAAAAGCTGCTTTTAACTTCAACTTTAGGTTTGTATTTGATGGCGAACACCGAACCCAGAAAGATAAATCAAGTAAGAGGTCATGGAACATGGCACTACCGATCGAACTTGCTACGATCGATCCATAGACAACAAATAAATCGCTGGCCTTATTTTTTGACTACCAAGGATGATCAGGAATGAACCAATGAACTTGAATCCAGACAGAAGGTAAAATACGAATCCGAATTCTGACCTGAAGAAACTTGCCGCAATACTTGAGAAAAACCAATTGCCACAAAAAATGTAGGGTATCATTGGTTGCCTCTCAACGAACTTTTTCCATTTTTTTCCTGTCCACGTATTCCACCAAGCATTCCAGCCCGTAAATGCAGACCTACGATGAACAAAACCACGGCTGGTATCACATAACTGAAATACTGGTCATATGGTATCTGCATTCTCATATATCCCCTTTGAAAGCGATCCAACCCATTATATGCAAGCACCGGTCCTAAAAACATTTGCAGACACATAAAAGAACCCAGTAAATACCTGACCGGAATTATATGGCCGATTGAAAAAAACAATAACATGAACTGGTGTACCGTTATCAACACAGCAAAATAGCTACTCGTGCAAGACCCGAAAGAGAAGCCTTATCAGGATAGCCAAAATGAGGCAGAGGCCCCAATTAAAATCAACTTTTAGTAACGAATACAATAATCAATTTTGTTAGATAAACAAAAAGTCAGTCTGAGAATCTGCTTCACTTTATACAAAAAATATAAAAAGGAAGCAACTTCCAAACTTAAGGACCGTAATTTATAATTTATTTGAAAACTAAAGCCTGAAACCCTAATTAATCATTAACTCGAAAATAATCAATTTGAATAAGTCTATTTGGCAGTTTTCTCAGTCATGCCTTTGAAATTAAAGAGTATAATCGGAGGCACCCATGGCCGTTACACAAGCTACAGTCCCCACCATTGATAACCTGATATTTAGATTCTTGCACATCAATACGTATGATATTCACTACACTTTAAAAACATTTTGGCAGTACAGTGACAAAGATATCGATTAAACGATGTATCAATTGATGAAATAAAATCCTATTCAGGCTTTGCAGATCTACTTTAGGAAGTAACCCAGTCCATTTCGCCTGATTTATTCAAAGAACATTGTTCAGCAAAAAAATATTTGATAGCCAACTAAGTTTAATATTCCTAACTAAGAAGGAGAATACTCCTGACGTACGACCAACACAAAAAACTTATATCTTGTTCTTTCCTTAAACTGGTACGTATACCAAGACAAAATTGCTTTCACCAAATAATATCACTTCGAGCTTATTAATAGTATTATTTTAAACAGGAAACTGCATACTCCAAATCAAAGCAACAATCAGCGTAGAAGTGAAATACTTTGTTTTGCACTAAATTTTGTAGGAAAGCCAAACATCTTGTCCGGCAATCTCGAATACCTACATTGTAAATACATTTTCTTAAAGTGAAATACGTATTAAGTGTTGATTTTCTTTTAACCAACCTATTTTTATTTGTTAGTTTGTGCATAATCAGTCCTGTTGATTCATTAAAGATCAACTCTTCATTTTTACTTGACAAATTGTTTATAAAACAAATTAGTATTAAGAAAATAAAGCATATGCTAAATAGAGGCTAATAAACTATTTTATATGTTTCTGAAGTGGTAGTATTAAATGGCGAAAAAACATTAAGTTCAAATTGCCTGCAGATTCTTTTTCAGTAATACTGTACGGGTATCCCGGCCATGAAAGGGCCTTCATAATGTTCATTGGTTAAGTATGTAGGCCTGAAAGGTGCATATATGATCGGGATGCAGGACTACTTCCAAGGCTTGATAAAAAACGCCCAGTAACTGAAGGTGCTTCCTGTAGTGGCAACAATCACCCGGCTACGGCTCAATAAGAGAAGGTCGACAATATCCGGGCTGCCTCCCCGTAATGCTCACTTGCGGTAAGCCTGTCACTTCTTTGAGTTCATCCCCGTAACCATCGCTGAACAAAGTAACCGGCAGATCCTTTCCTGCCAGCTTCCTTAAACCTGACACGATATCAGTAAAATACTGAAGGGGCGTTTCACGCTCTCCTCTGAATGCCTCCACTTCCTTCAGCTTCCGGAAATCTCCCATACGGATGTAAGTACACCCATCACCGGGTTTTGAAACCGGTTTAATTCGTATTACCATGTCCCCTTTCTCAACAATGAATAGAGGATATCCCTTACTTCATCCCGGTGATCGCGCAGATGTTTAAAATAATCGTGATAGGTGGGTAATTTTTTCAAAACAAATATTTTCCCCTTCAAATCATCTTCCCGCATGGCCAACTTCCGGCTCCTGCACAACGCGCCGGGCGCCTTGAGTGCCGACATCCCTGCAAGAGAGCCTGTCTGCCCATTCACCCACCAGTGATTTTTCAAAATGTAAAATAAGTCGGTATTTTCTTTTACCCGTTCGCCCCGGAGGTAAGGGCCCAATTTCAATTGCGGTAGCCAATAACGGTAACAGTGAGGCCGTTTAATTTTGCAAAAGAAAAGCGTAAGACCAAGCGGGAAGAGTTGGGACGTCTAACCCAAGCTGGCAGCCTGCAAATGACACGAGCTTTCATTTCATTATATCTTTAACTCCGTCAACAAGATTTTCGATGGATTCGGCTAACCCTATCCATAGGCATCTGAATGATCTCCCGGGATTTTATTCATTTTTTGCCCATTCCTTTCTTTTTGCGATCATTTCGAGGCGTGCTTTCAATGCATCACTGTCCATTGAACGGAATATATATCCATTTAGTCCTTCTTTCACCAGATCTGGAGCGCATCCGCATTTGTCGCTGACAACAACTGGCAGCCCGCAGGCCATAGCCTCGTTCACAGCCAGGCCCCAGGTTTCGCCGGGGCCCCTGGATGGCAATACAAATATATCGGCCATCCTGTACAATGCCGGCATCATAGCCTGGTTTTGAAAACCCAGGAAATGGACCGATCGATTGCCGGATGACATGGCCTTCAGTTCGTCCTCCATTTGCCCGTTCCCTGCCAATACAAGGTGTACCGAATCACCCATGGCGGCTTCAATGAAAGCGGTCAATAATAGATCCGGCGCTTTTTTGGGTTCAAACTTTCCGGCAAATAAAAAAACCGCATGATCCCCAGGTATGCCGAGTTGATTCCTGAAAGATGAAGCCTGTTGCAGGCACTGATCATCATCACACGCGAAACGATCATTATCGATGGCGTGAGGCCCAAATACAAGTTGTCGTTTTTTTAGTCCCGCTTTTAGGAAATAATCAGCATTGTTCTTTCCAACATATAAGGCATAGTCGA
The DNA here is from genome assembly GCA_046329695.1 of Ferruginibacter sp. Classification (GTDB taxonomy): domain Bacteria; phylum Bacteroidota; class Bacteroidia; order Chitinophagales; family Chitinophagaceae; genus Ferruginibacter. The sequence continues at coordinate 106,153 of JAXLUE010000004.1, read as the reverse complement.
TATACCGGTATACCCAGCGCAGGAACAGCCTTCTCTTCAGGCGCGAAAATCCGCCCGCTTCATCCAGCAAGGTTGAATCGCCCCGGAATAATACCGGAACCCTGCCTTTAAAAGCACGCATCAGTTTAAGGTGACTGCTGAAAGACCATCCGTAAACGAGAACCGCATCCGGTTGATATGCCTGTACAGTGCTTATGATATCCGGGTTGATGATCCCGTTGAAATGATGAGAGCCTTTATCGGTGGAGATGTTTTCCAGAAAAGTATAGTCATATCCTTGCAGCAGTGGTATATCCCATACCACGACCTTTCCAAAACCTGGATCATATTTATCTTTCAAAACCGATTCACCCCAGGTATAGAATACTTTCAGGGAGAGATGCCCTCTCCTGGTAAGCAGTTCATACAATGGCGCATGATACTGAATCGGGTGCGTTGTTATGATGGCCAGCTTTTTCATTCACTTAATGGCTGATCAGGCTTTTCATCTTTGCCCAGGCGGGTTCAAAAGCTTTTTCAAAATTCAAACCCGCTTCAAAATCCTTTCTCGCCGCGATCGCTGTTTGTGTGCGTTCAGCGATCATCTTGCCGAGTTGCAGGCGAATATCCCCGACCGTTCCGTCAGTGAAATACGTCCAACTATAACCAGACAAGTATTTACGGAATTGTTCATTATCATACAGCAAAACCGGCAGGCCGGACGCCGCATATTCATATATTTTATTGGATGCCGTACCCAGCGTCTTACTAACCTCATCGGTATTCATGTGAACGCCTATACCAATATGGCAACTTCTCGTTAAGGCCGGCAGACCGGCATATGGGCCTATGCCGATCCAGGTCAACTGATCGGTGACAGCATATTTTTCCGCGAGCGATTGCAAGCTTTGTTTATACGCTTCATTCACTGAACCTTTCAGGATCAGGTGTAGCTTTTTACCATCGATCCGATCCTGCAGAATGGCAATCAGTTCTTCCAATGCATGGCCTTTGCCAATGAAGCCCTGGTAAATGATCCTGATATCTGTTTCATCGGAAGGTTTATCCGTTGGCAACAGGTAAACCTTTGTTGAGGGATAATTGGGTATGGTGGCATATGGAATGGCCCTGTCAAAGGATGGATAATACAATAACCTGTCTTCCGAAGGGAGTGAAAACATGCTGATCTTTTTCATCGCCCTGCTTTCATATGTTGCGGCGAACCAGCCTATCGAATATTTTCGCAACCGGTGAACACTGGGCATATCGTGGTTATGATACCATGCTTTTCTGCCCGCCATCATAAAAGGCCTGGCTATGTAATATGCCAACAATGGAATCGGATCGTACATCACTACCAATGATGTTTTTGATGACACCCCGTATTTCCAGAATTGCCAGGTAAACTTCAAAAAATCAAGACCCTTTTTAATGAATGAGAATTTCTCTGTCTCCCTTACCGTGGCAAACTTTCCCAATTTAATTAGCCTTACATTGGGAGGAAATGGAAAATCATCCCTCGAATTATTGCGTGTGATGACAATGACTTCCTCAAAATAAGCTGCCAGATTATTGATCGCGTTGATCGTAGGAGGATAAATAATCCGGATCGATATAAATGGAAACCACTACCCTTTTCATCTTCCTGTCAGTCATGTTCATACAGTTTCGCACTTCTTTCTTTGAGCCTCGATTCATGTGTAAATCCGGCCGTATGACATTTGCGCATACCCGCGTCACCCTATTTGCATTCTTTCTGCAGGCCTTGCAAAGGTATTGCGTCTTTACTTAACAATTCCTCTTTTGAGCTTTAAAAAAGACCGCCTCTTTGTTTTCTTCAAAACAAAGTCATGTGCAGATCTTTGATCTTTCCGCCAGCATAAAAGTGCCACAGGCAGGGATCTCAAAGGTCCTGCTGTCCTGCTCGTCACAGTTGGAATGACGTAGAAAATGCAATGCACGATATCCATCCCGTTGATGGTGCGGATATATTCTTCCCCATAAACCGAGGGGCCTTTATAAAAGGGTTTGATTTTTCCCGTGTCTGCCCTTTGGCCAGTCGTTCCTGGCCACCTGCACCCGGATACCATGATCGATCAGGTAGGCGATGAATTCTTCCCTCGGCGCTTCATATGTACCGATAGAGCCAACTTCACCAATGATACGCCTGTCTTTCCGAATCTGCCCAGTTCAGCCTGCGGTAGAAAAGCCGGATCGAAAGACCGGTAACAGATATGCACATTCCTGGCTCCATATGGCTAACTCCGCGACATTGATCTTTCGTTGGACAAAATGAAAGTCTACCAGGAGAGCTGCCCGCAACGTGAGTCTCCAGCCCGCTTTAGCATGGCCAGTCACATCATCAGTGATAAGATTCACGATCCTGAGTCCCGGGTTTCTCTTTCTGCATTTCCACCATTACCCATGTAGAGACGAATATCTTATTATCCAGCCAAAGGATATCAGGCATGGCGGACTTCATGACCTTATCAGCGTGGTACCCAATTGCAAAATACCCGGGCCCACATTAAAACGGTAATGAACAGACGAAAATATACTATTGAAAACAGGCTGATCAATATCGACTCCAACAACGTTGTAACCCATACCCTGCAAGGTCCGGAATCGGCGGTAGGAATTGGATTGGATATCCTGCTGCCTACATATACAATCGAGGAGTTTCCCTTGCTGTTTTACTTCCGTCATTGAACTATGCCTTTTTCTCCAGCAAAAAATTTATATTCTTGAATATTTCCCATCGCTCATTGTACTGCTCGATCGGCATAAGTCCGTCTTTTACAATGCGGTAAAAATTATATTGGTCATGCAGGAGATACCAGAAGTCCTGCAGGTATGTGCGCGAATCAATATTACACCCCCCGAATTCAAACTGGATAAAATCGATCGCTCCGTTTTTGATCATGGTTGATGCCCCTTTTAAACAGGAAAGCTCATGGCCTTCGACGTCCATTTTCAAAAAATGAATAACGGGTGATCCTCCTGTAAGCAGAATTCATCGATCGTTGTCAGACTGATATCTTCCTTCATGTCCATCTTCATATTGAAATGATCGAGCCTGCGTTGATACACTGATGATTGTCCGAGACATTTCAGCTCTTTTAAATAAAGACCTGTTTTCCTTTGTCTCGAAAAAACCAACCTGGTGCAGGCTAATGTGTTCAAGTTGAGTCGTCTGTTTTTTCAGTGCCTGATAGATGACCAGTGACGGTTCAAAAGCATGGATCTGTATGAGGTGCCCGAAAAAACGGATGCGAGCCTGTTGGAATACTTGCCCTGGTTTGCGCCCACATCAAACAATACCAAAAATTATTTCCCCTGCCGAACGGCACTTTGACATACCTGGCGGCATTGGTTTCTCCACTGTAGGACATCCCCATTGCCATAGTTCATACCATGCACCGATAAGCAGTACATACTATAAAAAAGGCCCTGCAGCGCTTTCTTTCCCGCGATCGCATCGAGTATTTTTTCCAAACATCAGGCTGCCGTTAAATTTGATTGATTAAAATACAATTGGTACCAGATCATATAACTCAATGTTCTCAGAAAATGGATACATCACCGTTTGATTCATAAAGAGTTTACCCAGTTTCTGCGTTTCCGGGGCGTTAAGCAGTGGTGTGCTGCGGATACTGTCAAAGAATATCTCCTTACCGGTTTGGTTTAACCGTAAGGCATGATCGATGGGTGACGGAAAACCATACTTGCCTTTTTGATCCAGGACCACATCCGGAACGATGCCGCGAAACGAATCCCTGGCCGCTGATTTAGTACGTCCGTCGATCAAACCTGCAGGATCGAACTGCAAAATGAACTCAATGAGTTCGTGATCAAAGAACGGCACCCTTACTTCCACCCCATGGGCCATCGAATTCCTGTCTTCATAATGCAGGAAAGGCGGCGCTGTCCAGCTCTTGTAATTATTTACCATATTGGCATGGTAAGGATCTGGTGACTATGGTAATAATGCATGACGTGCGGTTGACTGGCGACGTACGCTGGATAAGTTCTGCCATATGGTACCGTCATGCGCGCCGTTAATGATCTCGCCATGCTTTGAAGGATCAAAGCAGCAAAGAAACAGCAGAATAACAGCAATATGCTTATCGCCACAAAATACCGTATATTTGCCGCAATGCCAGTTGTTGTAGAACGCGTGGATATTGCCGTATATACATTAACAGCTCAATACTCACGAACATCCGTAACCGGTGTACAATGCCTTTATCTTTAGCCAGTGTACGCATAACTTATAGTGTGCATACATAGACCAAATCCATCACCGGTTCATCATGATGATAAATGACCGATCGGACGTCATCAAAGAACTGGTTGCCGTCTAACAGAAACGTATGTGGTTCAAAGCGCGGGCTTGTTTCAATGACTTTATCTATTAACGCGTTTTCAGGATGGAAATAAGGCAATACGGCTGAAAAAGTATGCGGTTTATCTTGTGCCATATTGCGCGGGGCAAGCAACTCACCGAGGATAGATCGATCCCGCCCGATAAAAAGGCCCCCGCAGGAACGTCTGAACGAAGATGGATCCTGATCGTTTCATCAAACAGATCAGAATTCAGTCCTGGCCCGGTTGTCGAACTGTCTCTTGCAGTTCAGGAAAATCCCAATAGGCTACGGGATTTCCCCTTACCCATATTGCCCGCTTGATCGACCCAGGCATAATGGCCCGGCAACAACTGAAGCACACCGCTGAACATGGTCTCTTCATTGGTATCCAGTTGACAGTTTGCCAGGAATTCATAAGCCTTGGTTTCTTTCACAGATTCTTTGAACTGGCCGGGATTGAGTAAAGATTTGATTTCTGAAGCAAAGTAAAATGCCTCCTTGTGAATCCTGTAATATAAAGGCTTGATTCCAATGCGGTCCCTCGCCAACAAAAGCCTGCCCGTTTCGGCATCATAGATCGCCAGGGCAAACATACCGCGTAACCGTTTCAGAAAATCAATCCCATAAACACGGTAAGCGGCCAGGATTACCTCTGTGTCAGACATCGTATGGAAGGTATACCTCGACCCAATTTCTTTCTTCAGTTCAATATAGTTATATATTTCCCCGTTAAAGATGATGATATTGCCGGAAGCAGGATCTTCCATGGGCTGGTTCGCCTGATCTGTGAGATCAATGATGCTCAGTCGGGCATGCGCCAAAGCCATATCGCCCACTGACCGGGTGAAACATCCATCAGGCCCCCTGTGCCTGATACGGTCAAGCATCTGACCGATCGTCAAACCCGCCCTCGAAACACCCACTATGCCTGCAATGCCACACATTAAACCTGCTCCTCCATTTTTTTTATTTGTATTTTTCTGATGACCGCCGACAGTTTTTTGGTCAGTACCCGTCGGTTAAACTGGTGGATATATTCTGCATCAGGATGTAAAACGGTTTCACCTTCGAGCATACGCTGGAGATTACCGGCGGCGGACGGAGTATCATCCGGGTCGCAGATCAATGCCATTCCGCTTTTCATCAACAGGTCTTTCTGAGCGCCGTTACAAACAAATGCCAGGATGGGTTTACCGATACTGAAGTATTCGAATGTTTTACCGGCAATACTGTAATCCTGTCCTCCCAAAACCTTAGAAGAAGTGATCAGCAGCATCTGGCAGTTACGTTGAAACAATAATACATCCTCGTGTTTTAAATAGCCGGTATGATGACAAATATCTTCAAGCCCGAATTCCTGTATCTGTTGTTTTAACCAACCTGGCTGATGACCGGCAAAATGCACTTCTATACGCTGCTTCCATAATGGTTGCTGATCAAGCAAGTGCCTGAGTGCACGAAAAAAGAAATAGGGCGACCGGTAAAGCCAGTCTTCCTGCCGTGGAATATAATTCAACATCCTGTGCGGCTTCTTCTTCCACCAGGGTTTGAAAATTTCAGCTCTTGCTTCGGGGGCATAATAGAAATTGCCTACATACCCGATGATAAGCTTGCCGTCTTTCTGTATTCGCAAACTGGCTGGAACTTCAATATCGCCGTCATACCCATTGGTTATGACCTCTATTTTAGAGCCGGGTATGCCCTTGTGTATCCTGAGCAGGTCCTGCCTGGTTTGTTCCGAACTGACCAACACCGCTGCCGCTTTTTCCAGTACCGATCTTTCCATTTTCAATTTAGACAGATAATGGAAATAAGTTCCATTGGGTGCGATCGCCCATTGAGACCATGCATCCCGAAAGTCGATGATGAGGGGAAGCGGATATTTTGCCAGTATATCTAACCATAACGGAACCATGGCAAAAGGAGGAATGGTCACATAAATGGCTTTCGGATCATACGTTTGTAAGATACCCGGAAGCCGTTGATCCAGTGAAGGACGCCAGGCGGATTTAAAATTCTCTGTAACGGAGAAGAACATCTTCATCCATTTGGCTACGGGATTGGAAGGCTTTTTAGGCGCTTCGCAGTGCACCCTCTCTATCACAGTGGCCGGATCCAATTCTTTCATCAGGCTATGATCTACCTGTCCATGATGAAAGATCTGTTTGAGATCTTCTTCTTCCGGCGTGATTACAATGGGCCTGATACCATTTTCCGGAAGGTATTTGACAAAGTATAACGAGCGCTGCACTCCCCCGCTGGCCAAAGGAGGAAATTCAAATGCCACAAAAAGTATCGTAGTATCTGTTGTCAAAATAATCGGTCATCATGGCTGAAACCGTCCGGGGTTGCCTGCTACGGTCTTCTGATCAGGCACCGTTAAACCGGAGACCACTGCGGCCGCACCCACGATCACTGCATTGCCCAGCGTCGTTCCTTTCAGAATAATGGCCCTGGTGCCTATCCATACATCATTGCCAATTTTTACCGGTGCGGTCTTGACCTTTGACCGGATCTCATCCGTTTGCCTGGCGGCATTGGGAAAACCGGCCACCATTTCTGCCCGCCTGTCGGCCGGATCTATGGAATGAGTATTGGTATCAAAAATGATGCACTCATAGGAAACCAGGATATGGCTTCCAAATTCCATGCGTTGTGTGCAACGTAGCTGGGTCCCTTCATTGATAAATACATGATCGCCCATCAGCAATTCAGACGAATGACAGACCACATGACAGCGCAGATTGACATTAACGCCAAAGCGTATGGAAGCATGTTGAGCAAACAGTCCGCATTTGAAATAATGTTCCCTGACCATCATAAAGTGATCGCCTGCCTTGCAATCGGTTTCATCATTCAGGCTCAGCATGGCCTGCTGAATGATCATTCCGGCGCCTGCAGTCAGGTGGCTTTTACGCAAAATAAAACGTGCTCCGGTAAGCTTGGCGCCATCCCCTAAATCACAAACGGATGCTTCGGCGCGAATGACTGTGCGGGATAAGACCGAACCTTTGCCGATACGGATCCGGCTGCCGGCATCCAGTACCATAAAACTGTACAGGTCTATACGTACCCCTTGTTCCAATATAAGATTCGCCGGACGCAGGAAAGGAAGATAATACCAGGTCCTGAACCTGAGCCAATCAATGATGATAGATATTCTGTTCAACTGGATCGTACTTTATTTCACTGAGAGATGCAGCCTGAGAATCTTCCAGTTGATCTTGAGTACCGGAATATTCAGATGGATCAAATTACCCAGGAGACGCCTGTAGGTTTTTCGGGTATCCTCTTTGATGATTCGCCTGCAGGTATCTTTGTCTAACGGGCAATTGTCGGACAGTAAGTATTGTATTTTGAGAGATTCATAAGTATAAATGAACTGCTGCATATCCCTGATCTCCTGGTCGCCATGCACCCGGTACCAAACCATGCCTTCCGGCATGAGGACTACGGAAAAGCGTTGTGCAAGCCTGTGCCACATTTCATAATCACCTGCCATGCGAATAGGATTAAAACCCCCGGCCTGATCGAATGTATCCTTCCTGATGATAGCCGACAAAGGCGCACGGCGGAACAAACCCGGTCCCTTATAATGATATTCATATGCCTCCCTGGGGTTCAGCATAAATGGAAATACCCGTTCCGGGTTGGGTTCCATGGAACAAAGCCCCCATCCCGCTTCCGGATACTTTTCCATAGTGCCCACCATGATCTCTAACGCCCAGGGATACATGTAATCATCCGAATCAACATATTTCAGGTATTTTCCCCTGGCCAGAGAGGCCGCCTGGTTACGGTTGGGATAATCGCCCAGGTTTTTAGGATTCTGGTGTACCCTTACACGGCTATCCTTTTCAGCAAATGACCTGGCTATTTGAACGGTACGGTCTTTTGAACCGTCATCCACAATGATCAGTTCCAATTCATGCAAAGTGGATGACAGCACACTTTCAATGGCTGTTGAAATATACTTCTCCCTGTTATAGGAGGTCATTAATACGCTTACGATCGGGTTACTCATGAATGCATGCAATAAATTTCCATAAACCTGTATTTCCCACTCCGGATGATATCCGTTATTTCCCTTGCACTGACTGGCCCGGGCAATACAAATGCATCATCGCGGATAAAATTAAATGTTGTGCCGGAATGCAATCTGTCCAATGCGGCCACGATCCAGATAGTCTCTTCCGTGAATTCCGGAAGGTTGCATTCAAAACTGATCAGCGGGATAGCCTGGTGCAATCCTTCAACCACTTCTTTCTCAAATCCCTCCACATCTATCTTTATATAATCCGGTAAACCAAATTCTGCTATGAGGGCATCCAGGGTTGTTGTTTCAACCACCACTTTTTTCCTGAATTGATGACTGCCGGAAAACCGTGTCTTATCCTCATTTTCCAACACTTCCACCCACTTATTACTTAGTGTGTTCAATGTACTCCCTTCCGCTTCCATGAAAAACTCCGCCGTTCCGATCGAACTTGACACGGCTTTTTTAAGAACGGTACAGCCTTTTCTGCTCCCAAACCTGGCAGTTAATATTTGATTATTTGTGGCATCAGGTTCAACGATCACCGTCTTGGCCGCTATTCTGGAAAATACGTAACTGTAATCGCCAATATTGGCCCCGATATCAAATATTAAACGCGGCGAACCCTTTGGAAACAATGAAAGATAGAAGGCCTCCAGCTTCTTCAGCTTCTTCCTGTAACCTGGGCGTTTGAATTCCCTGTACCAGTTACTGAACTGGATATGGTACCAGATTCCCGATTGCGTTAATATTTTTTTGATGAATGTTTTCATGGCTTGATTTTAATTCCGGCGAAACGAACGAATGGCTTTGGTGATCCAGTTACTCAAAACCGGATGGTCGAGCCTTGATCCGATAGGGATTTTTTTGAGCTCCTTGGGTCTGTACAATTCCTTGTATCGCCTGAACAGGGCATGGTATTGGGCGGCTGTATTGCTCACGTCAAAATCCATTCTGACTTTCTCGCGGCAGGCGACACCCATTTTATCCAGTTTACCGCGATCCCGGTTCAACGCGATGATCACTTCAGCAAAGGCTTTATGGTCATTTACTCCGGGTGTATACCCGGTTTCTTCAGATACGATCTCCGTAATGCCCCCAGGCAGTGCGCTGATCACGGGTACCAGGCCCACACTCATCGTTTCAAGTAAGGAAACAGGCGACCCTTCAAACTTTGTGGGCAATACAAAAATATCCTGTTTCGCTGCGATCTCCAGCACCTCATCATTACCCGCAGGCGAGATGAAGCTTACCGGGTATGAAGGCTGCCAGCTTTTTTTCAACTCCTCCAGTTTAGGCCCGTTACCAATGCAGGTCCATTCAAAATCAACCCCTGCATCAACGAGTAAGCGGCTGATCACAGGCAGATCAAATATGCCTTTGGAATCTGTCATCCGTCCGAGGAATAAAAGCTTCAAAGGACCATCCCCCCTGCCGGCCTCCCTGCAAAAAGAAGGAATTCTGACGCCGTGCGGGAGGTAATGAATATCGCTTTTCCTGTCGGGAAAAAGACCCTGTAACTTCGTGTATATTTCCCTGTTATGGGCAATGAAAGCGTCAACCACATGGCCGTATCGTTCGGCCAGCCTGACATTATAATCATCATGCACCAACTGAAAGACCGTTTGATCAACCCGGTAATGGTCCAGCATGGCCATTTCCGTGGCATAATTCAATACCAGCGCTCCTGCCTCATCGGGCACCAGCTTCCTGAGTTTTCGAAGTACGTGATAAGAATTATCCCTGCTGGAAAAACCGAACTGCCATTCCCGTTCAACCGGGAACCGCATATTGGCCCTGGTCATATCTGATTCCTTCTCATCAATATGTATGACCCACTGCCTGGTTGACGGATCAGTGCAGTGTGCCGCCAGGTTATAATTCAGGGAAGTAACGCCGCCCAGTTTATTATCCAGAAAGTATATTAAGAGCAAGGATAGAGATTAAAAAAGGACATTAATGAGCGCTTTCCATCCTTAGCCAGGATGCCAGTTGGCGGATGCCTGTTTCCAAATTTGTTTGAGCCTGAAAACCGAGTGCAGACAGGCGGCTCACGTCTGCCCGCCAATTAAGCGGGTCTCCTTCCCTGACCTGTTGGTTAAACCGGATGCTGACATCAAGCCCTGCATGCCTGAACAGGCTGTGCACCGCATCCTGAATGGTTGTTTCCGTTCCGGATGCCAGGTTATACACTTCTCCTGTCAAACTCCCTTTTTCAAGTATCACATGAAAAGCGGGACCAATATCATCTATAAAAATGAAATCGCGGCTTTCCCTTCCGGTTCCCCATAATTCAATGTGATCAGGATTGGCAAGGTACTTCTGATAAGTATCCCAAAATAATTGCTTACGAAGACCGGGGCCATAAATAGAAAACGGCCTGACCATGGCTATCGGTAATGCGTAAAGGCTGACATATTCCCTGCAAAGCGATTCGGCCAGCCATTTATGCCAGCCATAAGGAGACAGTGGCTGACATGGCGCCAACTCACTGACAGGTAAACTGGCCGGGTTCCCATAAACGGCCGCGCTGGATATATGCAGGTACCTGCAAGCAGGATTGTGCAAACGAAGGGCGTCAAGCAATCGTGCGGTTTCCACGGTGTTCGCTTCAAAATCTGCCAGGGGATGTTGAACGGAATAACCAACATTTCCGCTACCGGCCGCATTAATGCAATAGTCAAAACGGTTGTTCTGAAAAAAGCGGTTCCAGTTGGACGCGCCCTGTACAACAGAATGGTACGTGCAGGCCAATGTGGAAGATGCCGCCAAATCGCATCCTGACACATCAAAGCCCTGCCCGTTAAAATACGATACCAGGCTCGAGCCTATAAATCCATTACAACCTACGATAAGAATGGTCATGTTGCTTTTTCATTGATGGCCTTTTGAAAAGCCTGAACATATTTTCCGGCAACCATTTGCCAGGTATATAAACCCATATTGTGCCGCGAGGTTTCCCCATCATTTTTTGCCCGGTCGTAATCCTGCAGGTACCCGTGGATCACATGCGCGATGTTCGCCGGGTCCATGGGGTTGAAAAAAGCCGAACGGATACCCCAAACCTGTTCGTGTTCACGAAAAGGCGGGATATCGGATATGGCTGTGGGGGTGCCGAAACTCCAGGCATCCATGCCCGGCGTACAAATGGCTTCATAGATCGAAGGGGAAACCATCAGCTTTGCCTTTTTGATCAAAGCGTCTACTGATTCATTGGGCAAATAACCCATGCCCCGGATATCAAAATCTCTGTGGGAACTTGGCTGCACCACCACCCTGATCCCCCTTTTCTCCGCTATTCCAAATTTCACCTTGTCTGATCCCACGCCACTAAGCAATAATTTAAGGTCTGAATAACCGAATTGTTCCTTTAACAGGGCAAAACCGGACACCAGGTTGAGGTGGTTCTTATGTGGCAGAAAATTGCCGGGAAATAACAGGTATGGATACTGAATATCCAATTTTCCCAATATTCTGTCGGCCCTTTCATCAGACATTTCCTGATGAAGTACCACCGGGGCTATATGGATCACCTCCGGGTATCTTGCAGCACCGGGATACAATTTTCGCGCTTCATTCACCACATCCTCGGCCGAGCATACGGTAACGGATCCATTCATCCATTCCATGATGGCAGTATTCATCATCGAAATAAAAGCATTCGAAAATGTTTGTGTGCCAAAGAAATATTTCCAGTTAAAATCATGCAGTGTTCCCACCATGGGGATATTGAGGTTCGGCCTGCGCATCATATGGGCCGATGGAAAATAGGCAATATCATAATCCCTGATTTTCTGTTCGATCTCCAGGATATCATTTCGTTCCGGGAATATCTTTTTCCCAGTCAGCATGCCCCCTTTGTTCGCTGCCCGCATCCACAGCGGCAGTGGCTTATGCATATCCATCTCACATATCCTGATATTACCTTTCAATGCCAGGAGTTCGGGCGTACGTTTCAGGTTTTCGCCATTCACCCAATAATCTATTTGAAAATCCGGGTAAAATTCAAGCAGGCTTTTGCATAGCATATATGAAAAGCGGGAAAGTCCGCCTCCTACAGCCAGGCTATCTACAAATGCTATCCTCATGGTTGTTTTGAAGTACTGCGGGGCTCCAATTGTTTGATGCAACGAAGCGGGTTTCCAATATTGATGGTCCAGGCGGGAACATCATGCGTCACAACGGAATCAGAACCGATGATGGCGCCCTCTCCGATCGTGACGCCCTTTTTAACCGATACGTTATAACCGATCCATACATCATCTTCAATAACGATTGGTTTTGCATTGAGGTCGTGCGGCTGCATGCCAATGGTATAAGATTCCAGGAAGTCCTGGTGCCGCAGATCGGCATCCAGCGGATGTGAGTTATTGTCAATAATATTGACATTATGCGCTATAAGCACCCTGTTTCCGATGGTTATACGGGTAGTAGAAATGATCCGGGAATTTACAGACAGCGAGCAATGGTTACCCATGGTGATACTGCTCCATATGCATAGACCATCATCAGCCCTGTATCTGGCAATGTTCCCCGATCCTGATTTTACCAGGGTCACCCGCCAGGTTGATGATACTGGCACCCGCATAAAAACGGGTATCCGTACCTGATACCGTTCTCTTTTGCAGTTGTAAGGCCGACTGTTTGTCAAATTCTCTTTACCGGCACGATAAATCCTAACTGCCAGGGATCTGAATATGTTTGATAAAAATCGCATACGGTTAATTAAGATATGGCTCTCCGGATCCGCTGAGCCGGTCCAGCATACCCTTTTTGAGGAACATCTTGTTGCCCAAATTGCATATAAGCCTTATGCAGGTGCTCCGAAAATAACTGGTCATGTTGAAAGTGATCGCACATGGCCCTGTAAGCGTCGCCGATATACCGGAGGTTATCTTTTTGATTGCAGGCCCATGCACTGCCTGAATGCAAACGGTGAACACCCATGACCTTCGGCAGGTAATAATAAGGCCCGAATTGCGAATTCATGATACTGAACGGCCAGTCTACCATTTTTAAAGTGAAGAACCATTCGGCATGGGCAGCGGTGCCAATATCCTGAAAACCAGTGAACAGGTGGGCATGACGTTGTTCCTGGCCAGTATCTCTATGCCAACATCCATGGCGTTGGGGAACTGACAATATAGCGTAGACGCAATGGTTGGATCCTCTATGTCGCTCTTCCGTATTATGAAAGCAGCCTGCATATTGCGGGTGGGCTTCGAGAAACCCGACCTGCACGCTTAATTTATGCCTGTCTGTCCAGTAATCATCCCCTTCCAGTAACGCTACATATTTCCCCCTTGCCTGAGTCAATGCATCATGCCAGTTACGCTGCATACCCAGGTTGGCAGCACGATCAAGGAACCTGACACGCCGGATGGCTCCTGTTGAAATATATTCCCGGATCAGGGCCGGGGTTTGATCGGTCGAACGATCATCAGCTATCAGTAACTCATACTCGAAATCAACCTCCTGCATGGCCACGCCTTTGAGAGCCTCCAGGATAAATTCTTCCTGGTTGTAACTGATGAGGCAAATACTGAGTAAGGGACTATCCTTCACTGATGTCTATTTTAACGAATATCTTTTTCCCCGTTTCCGGATCTATGAACCATGCATTCCTATACTCTCCGTGCGACAATGCCCGAAGCCTGTCATAAAACTGACGGAAACTGCCCTGCTCATTCATGTCCAGCTGACATAACGCATTAAAATCCTTTTTCCGGTACACGGTTCCCTCCTGCTCCGGTGCAATCCTGGTGTAAGTGCCGTGGATGATCGCTTCAATATTCGATTCGAATAATTCGATCTCTGCTTCCAGCACCCTGTTATAAATACTGTAAGAGGTATCCCAGGTATGCTTCTCTACGAACTTCCTGGCGATGATCGGGCCGTGATCAAGCTGTTCATCCATTTCATGAATGGTGGCGCCTATCGGCAAGCCGTAGACGATAGCAAAAACCTGCGGGTACCAACCCCTATTGATCGGGTTGTAACCGGGATGCACATTGATACAGCGAATTTGACTGACCAGTTTGGCCGGAAAGAATTGAAAACAATGTACCGATATAACCAGTTTGTACTTCTCAATGATCATGTCTGCGTCCCTGGCCACATCGATCATTTTATTCTTCCCATGAAAATCAGGATGTTTCCAGATGGCGCTTTCCACCGCACTATGCCGGAAATCAAATTCCACTCCGGGCAAATGGCGTTTTCCAACCAGGCTTACCAGCCTGTCGTATTGGAAAACATTGTCAATGACTACCAGTACTTTCATGCCCGTTTAACGATTGCGATGATCTGATCGATCTCTTCCATACCCAGCTTCCAGTACAAGGGCAGGCAGAGTATGCGGCTGGCAATATCCTCCGATACCGGCATGGGCTGATAGTCGAGAATCTCACGATAGGTATTGATTGAAGGATAGAAATACCGCCGTGGAAAGAAATTACTTTTATTCAATAGCTGCTCCGTTTTCAGGAGGCTCTCTTCCGAATTAAATATGACGGGGAAGTATGAATAATTACACTCACCGTCTTTCAGTAACTGAAACCGTAGTGACGGGTTTTCAGACAGGTGATCCCGGTAGTATGCATACTTTTGTTTTCTATCTGCAAGCACTTCCTCGTAATACCTGAGGTTAGCAAGGCCCAGTGCGGCGTGTATCTCCGTTACCTTGCCGTTGAAACCGTCTTCCACCACGTCTTTTGCGCTGTTGTGGCCAAAGAAACGGATGCGTTGTAATTTATCATGCAATATATCCGATTCACTGATGCAGGCCCCTCCCTCTCCCATGTTTAGCAGCTTGGTGGCGTGAAAACTGGTGGCCGAAATATCGCCATAACTTAGGAGGCTTTTGCCCTTGTATGTAGACCCGACAGCGTGTGCCGCATCATAGATCACTTTTAGTCCATGTTTATCGGCAATTTCCCGGATACGGTCTACCTGACAGGGATTGCCAAAAACGTGCACGGGCATGATGGCAACCGTATCGGGCGTGATACAGGCTTCCAGTTTGTCAACATCCATATTGAGCGTCTCCGGATCTATATCGCAAAACACAGGCGTACAATTCTCCCATTTGATCGCGCTGACCGTTGCGATCCATGAAAATGGCGTGGTAATGATCTTACCTTTCAATTCGAGCGCCCGAATGGCCATTTGAAGGGCCACAGTGCCATTGGTAACCGCAACCATTTGGCGGATACCAAGTTTAGCGCAAGCCTCCTGTTCAAACTGCCTGATCAATGGCCCGTTATGCGTTAGTACCCCGGTGCGCCATGGCTCCTGCAAAAACGCGGTAAACTCCTCCAGGCTGGCAAGCGATGGCTGAGTGACAAATATTGGTTTATCCTGCATGGGCAAGTCTTTTACATTCTTCTAACAATCGTGCCTGGTTGA
The DNA here is from genome assembly GCA_046329695.1 of Ferruginibacter sp. GTDB lineage: Bacteria > Bacteroidota > Bacteroidia > Chitinophagales > Chitinophagaceae > Ferruginibacter. The sequence goes on along the minus strand of JAXLUE010000004.1, from coordinate 90,364 downwards.
TGTTCTGTTCGTATTCATCCTTTGCCTGAAACGAATCATTGACGAGGGCATGAACATGTATGAGCATATTACGAAAATGGTTATCAGCGCCGGGAGAGATGGTTTGCTTACCCTCAGACGTTTCCAGTTCAATGCCAGGTTCAAAACCGGGTGACGCAGTAAATATCCTCCCTGCCGTCAGCTTTCCGCGGCTACCCCATAACTCCAGCGAACATTGATAAAAATGATCAAAACCAAAAGCTATTTCCGCAAAGAGGCTACCGGCATTTTGCCTGATAAAAGCACCGCCCCAGGTATCCACTTCATACCGTTTATCGGTGTAAAGCCTGGCATCACCCACACTGATATCCCTGCCGAGTATCATCTGGGCCAATTTGATCGGGTAAGCGCCCGCATCCAATAAGGCCCCGCCACCCAGCGCCTTCTGGTATCTGATATTTTGCTTGTCTGTAAAAGGCGGAAAGCCAAAAGACGACCTCATGCAACGAAGTTCGCCAATGGCTCCCTCTTCCAACAGCCTGGTAATTTCTTTCCATTGCCGGTGAAACCTGAATTGAAAATTTTCAACAAGAACCAGTCCCTTATCTCTTGCCTTGTTGTTCAGGTATTCCGCTTCGGCCAAACTGCAAGCGAGCGACTTTTCCACCAGTACATGAATACCGGCATCCAGCGCCCTGTCTATCCATTCCGCATGTAAGGAATTGGGAAGGGGAATATACACCGCATCGGTCGTTTCCTTACTGAGCAAAGAGCCATAACCCTGAAACACCGGGTATTTGCCAAAAATCTCATGTCTACCGGCCTTTTCTGTATCACGGGTAGCAATACCCGAAATCCTGTACTGACCGGGCAAAGATTCCAGGGCTGGAATGATATGCCTCCTGGCAATATCGGCCGTGCCCATCACGCCTATCCTGACCGGTGTCTCTTTATCCATGAAAACGATGAAATGAAATAGCCGAAATCAGGCTACGTGCCTGAATATTAAAATAGTTGTTGAACTGAATAAAAGTCTGCGCTTGCTGTAAGCTCATCCAGATGAAATGATCGGGAAGGTCAAGTGGGAGTTCTTCACCTGCCATGACAATGACATTCCTGTTTTGTTCCTTGTAAAAACGTCCTCCCTCTTCAGACTGGTGAGTATCGAGGATCAGCCTGGATGACGGGCTTTCAAGCACGTATTGCAGGAATGGCACCGAGGATACAGACCGGCTGTTCAGATAATTACCTGTCAGGCACTGAACCGTGGGAGCCAGTTCAATGATATCAAAATTGCCGCATTCGAGTTTGGCCTGAACGGCCAGGTGCAACAAACCATTGATGTACCGGCAAACAAAAGCGCATAATCCCTGCTGTGCCGGTTCTATCATGGGTTGCGACCAGTTGACCACTTCCCTGCTGCTGATCGAAACATCCACGCCTATCACCTGGAAATATTTATGGTCACGGTGGTGGATACTCGATGTATCAATCACCCAATTGCGCAGATCCTTCAGCGGAACCCTGGTGACCTCGAGTTCAAAAAAACATTTTGACCGTGTAACGAACCTGATCAGTTGATCAAAATCATGAAGTGATCCACTTGTGGTGGTCATGGACCTGTAAAAATCGACGGCCAGCGGTTCCAGGTTGCAGCCGGCCAGTTCTTCCAGCGCCGCTTCAGAACATGGTTCTGCATCATTACCGTAAGAAATACCCGAAATCACGGTGCGGGTATCCATATTAACCAGGTTATCCTTCTGCATCAGTTGTTTGATCTGCCCCAATGTGGCCCAGGTGTAGTTAGGCAGCAACTCAATATCTTCCTCAACCCTGATGATCATATTGCGGTTCCTTTTACGAAGGAATCGGGCGCCCTGTTCAGATTGTAACTGGTCTAACAGAATATTATCCGGACTTACCTCCAGGAAATAATCCAGGTAAGGAGGTGTTTTGCCCTGGTGAACCCGTGTATAATTGCTTTTGGTAGCCTGAAGTGTCGGGGATAACTGTATGGCATTGATATTACCGGGTTCGATCTTACCCTGCAAAAGAAAATGCCAGACACCGTTGATCTCCTTGACAATGAAACCCAGGTAGCCTATCTCAGGCTGATTGATGATGGGCTGATCCCATTCCGGCACCTCTCCCCAGTTGGTCTTTACCCTGATCCCCTCAATGGAAAAGAACTTACCGCTGTCATGTCGTATGACAGACAAATCTTTGTCGAACGACCAGTGCTTCAGCTGATCGAAGCGGATCTTTTCTATATTGACAGACACCCTGGCATTCTGCTCCGCCAGCCACTGAACGATCTGTTCCGTGGCCTGGTAGGTATGGGTAACCGCCAGTGCGCTTTTCAGGAATGATATATGGTGATTGGGCTGATGCAACAATGCAGCTTAATTGACGGACCAGTGAAATAACGGACGGATATAACCGGGCTCACGGCCCATCCACCGTCCCATTTCATGGGCCTTGTCGTTTACGGTAAAAGAAAGGATATCTTTTTCCAGGTGGATCACCTGCTTTTTATCCTGTACGATCAGGAGGCTGATATAAAAAAGCCCGGTATTGAAAAAATGACCGGGTATCATGCATTGCAGCCTGTTCGTTCCGGTATGGAGGGGCGCTTCCTGTTGTTCATCCCAGCAGGAGAATACCGCATCCCCCATCTCGTTGAATACATGATAGGTGATATGATACCGTTCCGGGCTTTGCCTGACCTCCAATGTAACACTCAATGCAACCGGATCGGTTATCAGGATCGCGTCTTCCGGTCTTTTAGCGGCCGCCACCAGGGAAGCCTCGGTCACATCAATGTCACGGGTACGAATATTCGAAATAATTTTATGATTACTGAGTTCGGAGCCGCCCTTGAGGTAACCGGATACGATCTCGTCAACCGGGCCGGCTGCAGTCAATCGACCATTGGCCAGCATGATCCCGGTCGTACATAAAGACTTTACAGCGGGCATATTGTGGCTGACAAACAAAACGGTCCGTCCCTCGCTCTGGCTCACATCCTCCATTTTGCCCAGGCATTTCTTTTGGAACGCGGCATCACCCACGGCCAGCACTTCATCAATCACCAGTATCTCCGGTTCAAGGTGCGCTGCCACGGCAAAAGCCAAACGGACATACATGCCGCTGCTGTAGCGTTTGACCGGCGTATCCAGGAATTTTTCAATTTCAGCGAATGCGACTATCTCATCAAATTTCCCTTTGATCTCCTGCCTGTTCATGCCCAATATGGCGCCATTGAGGAAGATGTTTTCCCTGCCTGTCAGTTCGGGATGGAAGCCGGTGCCCACTTCCAGCAGCGATGCCACCCTGCCTTTGATATTGATCTTACCCGAACTCGGTTCGGTAATACGCGATAGAATCTTGAGCAGGGTACTTTTACCGGCGCCATTGCGGCCGATGATCGCCACGCGCTCCCCGCTATTCACAGAGAAACTGACATCGCGCAAAGCCCAAAACTCCTCTTGTGTGGGCTTTTGTGCAGGTTTCATCCAGGCGGGAAATGAAAATAATTTTCTGGCGCGCTGGCTGATGACGTCACTTAATGCCGCCTGTCCGCGAACCTGTTCATGCGAAATAATGAATTGCTTCGAAACCGCTTCAACGTCAATGATCTTCTTCAACGAAATATGATAAACTTATTTTCTTAATCGGTTTGCTTGACCCAGGTGGCCGGGTTGCCCGCATACACACCATATGGTTCCGTTGAACGGGTCACAACGCTTCCGCATCCAACTACGGTACCTTCAGCAAGGGTAACCGATTTGGTGATGATGGATTGAAACCCTATCCAGCATTTATCCTCTACCGTTATAGGACCGTGACGGACTACTGACCAATTCTTCGATGCCGGATCACGTATCCAATCGCGCACATCCCTGCTTCTTTCCGCCGAATGCAATGAATGCGCATTGGTGTCAATAAGGGTGCAGTCCCACGAGATCATTATGTCATTGCCCAGCGTGATCTTCTCAAAACAAAATAATGTGCTGCCGGGACCGATGAACACTCCATTTCCAATGACCACCTGCGCTTCCGGGCTGTGGAGGACTATTTTCCCCTGGAGGCAACAATCATCCCCTATAATTATATTCACGCGGCCTTTGTCATGACCCGTTATGTGAATCTTTAATCCGTCAAGTTTGCAATTACGTCCATGAACCAGGTTGCCGGACATACGGAACCGCTCAGCATCGGAAACCGGCGAGGCTTTCCGGCCCATCAATCGATTGATGATTTTTCTGATCATGATAACAACCGGAATTCGTGGTTAGAAGGGAAATAACCGTAACTGCTGCCTTCATAAGCCGCCATCGGGCTGCCTTCATCCACAACCGTTACCGGGCATATCATTTCCACCAGGTCGAAGGTTTTTCCGTTTGGCAGGAACAAAGCAAGGCGGAATGCGTAAGAATTTGGTGCCAGCAGGTTTGCCGGATATCGTACAACAAATTCATGCTCCCCTTCTTCTTTTCCGAAATAATCTTCCATCCGTTCCACAAAAGTTGAGAGATAATCCCCATTTCTGTTTTGAATGGTACAGGAGAACATGACATGCGGGTTACATACTTTCTTTTTTACGCGAAAGCGGATCGTCATGCGGTCTGATGTTAAAAAATGATGACAGGGCTGACCATGTTCATCAAACACATCGGCCGAGGCCACATAAAATTCTTTCCTGTCATCAGGGCTTTCATAAGCATTCTGGGGACGGCCCTGGCCAAGATAATAATCAATGGCGCCTTCCGTATTCCCCTGGTATCCGATACTGCCCTTATCCAGCACAATGGCCGACTGGCAAAGCTGAGCGACCACGCCCATATTATGGCTGACAAAAATAACCGTACGCCCTTCATTGCGGCTCACATCTTCCATCTTGCCCAAACACTTTTTCTGGAACTGGGCATCGCCCACGGCGAGCACTTCATCGATCACCAGTATTTCGGGTTCGAGATGGGCTGCAACGGCAAAGGCTAAACGCACATACATACCGCTGCTGTACCGTTTGACCGGCGTATCCAGGAAACGTTCCACTTCGGCAAATGAAACGATCTCATCAAACTTACGCCTGATCTCCTGGCGACTCATCCCCAGTATCGCTCCGTTCAGAAAAATATTTTCGCTACCGGTCAGTTCAGGGTGAAACCCCGTTCCCACTTCAAGCAGGGAAGCCACTCTGCCCCTGATCTTAATTAATCCCGTAGAAGGCTCTGTAATCCTGGACAATATCTTCAACAACGTGCTTTTACCGGCGCCGTTCCTGCCGATAATGCCTACCCTTTCTCCCTGTCCCAGGCTGAAGCTCACATCCTTTAATGCCCAGAACTCCTCCTCTGCAGGCATCGTTCTGCCCGATTTACCCTTCAACATATTCCTGGCTCCGGAACTGATCACATCCCTAAGGGCTCTGTACCGCTCACGGTTCTCATGCCGAAGTATATAACTCTTCGAAAGATTTTCTATCTGGATGACCGGTTTCATGTATGCGTATGAAGAAGCCTCTTATGATTGTTTGAAAATGATTCCCTGCCCAGTTGGGAGGCTTAGTATCTGTATCCCCTTTTCCCGTGCGAATGCATCAAATGCTTTCTTTTGAAAAATGTGTTTGTAAAAGCCATAATCATCAAGTACGATCACCCCGCCAGGCACCACCTTGTCATAAAAATAACGGATGGCTGCGATCTCCGGCTCAACGCAATTCATATCGATGGACAGAAAAGCCACTTTGTCTGATCGGCACTCAGGTAAAGTATCCGGCACTGCGCCCCGTATGATCCGTACCTGGTCGTTCCGGAAGGTCTCACATACGGCTTCATAGGTGTTTTTATATTTATCGGCATACCGGTCAATACCGGCTTTCCATTCTTCCTGGCTAACCTGGCTGAGAACCAACCCATCAAAAGTGTCGAACAGGTAAAACGTTTTGCCCAGCCTGTTAAACCCGGTGTATTCAATGATGGCTTTGGCATAAGCCCCGGTGTTGACCCCGCATTCTACGAAGTCGCCCGGCAAATGCCTGACCATATCCGCCATCCAGCAAATGATATAAACCCGCCACTGAGAAGAAAAACCGCGCCACGGATTGGTAGCCGCTGCAGCCTGGTATGCTCTGGCAAATCTCTCTTCGCTAATAAAATCGCTGTTTTGGCTGATGGTCATTCCATCTGCGTCAAAGCTGATAGGGCCATGAAAATGCCTGGACAGCAGCCTGGATTTTTTGTCGATCCGGTTGTAATTCCGGATGAACCAGTTTATCCTGTGATAAAATGACCGGAGCGGTAATGGTATGATTTGCTTGATAGACAATGACTGATCAGATATTATCGGCAAATGATTTTTCCATTTTCCTGAAGTAGCGGATGCCCAGCCACAAAAAGCAGCAAATGATCACAAAGGAAACCAGGAAAGACCTCCAGTGCATCGGGTCGCCCAGGATGCACCAGCGAAATCCGTCGATCACACCAACCATCGGGTTCAGAGAATACAGCATGCGCCACTTTTCACTGATCACAAAACTGCTGAAACCCACGGGGGTGATATAGAGGCCAAACTGGATGATGAAAGGAATGATATACCTGAAGTCGCGGTACTTTACATTCACGGCCGTCAGGTAAAGCCCGATTCCAAATGCGCATAAAAAAGCCATGATGATAAAGAAGGGCAGGAAGATCATATGCCAGGAAGGAATATATCCGTACCAGATGAGCATGCCGATCAATATAATGAATGAAATACCAAAATCGACCAGGGATGTGATCACCGAACTGGCCGGAATGATCATCCTGGGAAAATAAACTTTGGTGATCAGGTTGGCATTGCCCACCAGGCTGCCACTCGATTCACTAAGCGCATTACTAAAGAACTGCCAGGGAAGCATACCTGCAAAAACCATGATGGCGTAAGGTGCATTACCGGGGTTTTGCAAATGGGCGATCCTGCTGAAAACAAATGTGAAGATGATCGTTGTCAATAAGGGCCTGATGATGCTCCAGGCGGCACCGACCACGGTCTGTTTATACCTGACCTTGATATCACGCCAGCTCAGTATATAAAAAAGTTCGCGGTAACGCCAGAGGTCGTTCCAGTAATTTTTTTCGGAACGGCCCGGTTCAATGACAAGGTCCCAATCCGGTGTGCTTACGTCTTGTTTTTTATGCTGATCCATTACTTCTTGTGAATTGAAAAATCCTGTTACGCAGTCAGAATAAAAACATCTTACTGCTGCAGGTTCTCTGCGCCAATGAGATTTTCGAATTTATTTTTATATTGATCATAACTGAAATGATCCATCAATTTTTTCTGGTCGGGCAGGTATTTATCGCCTTGTTCCATGATGGCCTGTATGGCCTTACGGATCGCTTCCGGGTCCATCGGATCAACCAGTATGCCCAGTTCTCCGTTGAGGAGCGCATCCACCGATCCGTCTTTATTTCCGGCAATGACCGGCAGCCCGTAATACATGGCTTCAATAAAGACGATGCCAAAGCCTTCTTTCATGCTTGGCATGACATATATATCCGCTATCGAAAAATGAGACACCAACTCATCATCGGAAATAAACCCCGGGATCCTGACGTATTCAGCAAGGCCCATGTTATCGATCATATCATCCAGGTGCCGCTTTTCTTCCGCGTCGTAACTGCCCGCGAGCAGATAACGGATACGATGATGCGTTTTCTTCAATTCGACCAATGCCTGCAACACCTTATCGTATCCCTTATATCGTTCTTTGGAAGAAAGCCGGGTGAGGGTAAACAGGATCGTATCATCTTTGGTGAACCCATATTTATCCCTGAGCGCCTGCTCGGGTTCACGGCTGAACCCTACGGGCAAAAACGGATCCAGACAATTATTCAACACTTTTAATATCGGGGAAGGCACCTGGTGCTGCGAATGGATCCTATCGCTCGTAAACTGGCTGACCGATAATATCTGATCGCAGCAATTCATCATCATTTTCCTGTAAGGCGGCAAATCGCCCCATATCTCAATACCGTGCGCAAACATGACGATCCTTGTTTTGGGAGACAGTTTTTTGATCATCCATCCCACCAGCAGCAGATTGATATGACTGATCACCACCGTATGGCATTTCCTGCCCTGGCGAATAGACTGGCGGATAAAATTCATACGCTGTTTTCCAAAACCCCTGAACATTTCGGAAGGGAAGTAACGGTTGTCATCCGCATCTTCCTGCCTGTCGTGCATGCAATATACCTGCGCAAGGGAATCCGTGCGCAAACTGTATTCATATAGCGATTTACCCGCAACCCTGCATACCTTCTCGATGCCACCGGTGGCGGAAAATACTTTAAGCGTAAGAAAAAGGATATTATTTTCCAATTGGCCTGAATTCCCGGTTCAACTCACCGGAAGTTATTGTAAACCTTTATTGCGCATGATCACCAGCGACATGAGGTGTGACCAGTGCAGTTTACCTTTTAAAAATTTCTGATAGTTTGTCTGGCTGTTCTTTCCGCCCTGCATCATCAGGTCGCGTACATACTGGCTGCTGCCCAACCATTGTGAAAATGGAAAACTGAACCCCATTTTGGCCGGTTCCACACCTGCTCCGGCAGTTCATGTTGAAAGGCATCAATGAGGATCTGTTTGGGCCTTGCACCCTCGTATTTTACTGCGGGATCAATACGCAACGCCATCCTGATCAGGTCGTCATCCAGAAATGGCACCCTGATCTCCACTCCGTGTATCATACTCATCACGTCTGAGTCGCGTAATAACTGGTTTTGCATATAGAGGTTGAATTCCATCCAGCTGGCCTGGTTGCTGGTTTCCAATACATCCCCGGCATTCATCAAAACGGGATGCTCCTGTAAGATAGACCAGACCTGCTTTTCCTGCATATCCAGCTGACGGGCTATTTCATAAGGACTGAAGTGCCCGCGAAGAAAGAGATATAACCCTTTGACCCCATCCATGCGCAGGTACGACATCCGGTTGAGTTTTTTAAACCGGCTTCTCCTGCCCAGCCGGATCATGGGAGATGGAAGCTGCTGGATCAACCGGGCGGGCTGTATCCTGCGGAAAGACGGATACCCGCCAAAAAGTTCATCTCCTCCTACGCCTGATAATACCGCTTTCAGCCCTTGCTTACCGGCGTATTTGCTGATGAACCATGTATTGATGCCATCACTGCTGGGCATATCCATCGCCTGCAGAATGCCCGGGAATGAGTGGTGAAACTCATCTTCACGCAACAGGTACTGGTGGCTTTGGCAACCGATCTGCTGAATGACCAGGTCCTGGTATCTTTTCTCTGAAAATTCCGACTCGTTAAAGTGAATGGAGAGTGTATTCAGATCATGTTTCTTATACCGGGCAGCCAGTACGGCCAGGATACTCGAATCGAGCCCGCCGCTCAGAAAAACGCCCAGGGGCGCATCGGCAACCAGGTGCCTTTTTACGGCCTTATCCAGCAAAGAGGCCACCTCTTCCTTCACCTGCTGTTTGCCGGTAAGGCGGTGGCTATAACTGTAATGCTTAAAAGACTGCAGGCTGCATGAATGGCGGACCGTATTATATTTGAGATAGGAACCTTTGGGAAGAGGATGCACATTCTTCAACGTACTAACGGGCTCGGGTAAGTGACCGTAAGCCATCATGTATACCTGCCAGTGAGGGTTACTTTCTCTGCATGATTCCACTGCCCTAAATGCACGTATCTCTGATGCGAATACGATGGATCTGTCTTGCTGAGAAAAATACAGCGGCTTTATACCTACGGCATCCCGAACGATATACAACTCTTTATCATGACTGTCGAACAGGGCGAATGCGAACATGCCCTGTAACCTTGAAAATGCCTGAGGGCCCCATTGGGCAAAAGAAACCAGTATGACTTCCGTATCGGTATGATTGCTGAACCGATGCCCCAGGCCTGTCAGTTCGCTCCTGAGGGCCTGGTAATTATAAAGTTCCCCGTTATAGGTGATAAAATACCTTTGCCGGTACTCCATGGGCATATGCCCTTCCTGGCTTAGGTCGATCAGCGCCAAACGGCGGTTTCCTAAAACGAGATGGTTTTCTGCTGAAGTGAACAGCCCTTCGTCATCAGGGCCGCCATGTTGTTGGATATCGCACATCTGCCTAACAACCTGTTCTATCTGAAGAACGGGCATACCGGCGTGCAACATCCCGGCAATTCTACACATGTACTATAGAGTGGGTGCTTCTTTCCTTTTTGGTGGTGTAGAAGAAATAATTCTTTTCGAAGTTATTATACGTAAAGGCCAACCCTTCTTCCAGGTCGATCATGGGCTTCCAGCCGAGCGCGGTGATCTTGTCTACATTGAGCAACTTCCGCGGCGTACCATCTGGCTTTGATTCATCGAATTCGATCTCACCCTGGTAATTGGTGATCTTTTTAATGATCGTGGCCATTTCCCGGATTGTATGGTCGATACCGGAGCCAATATTAATGATCTCGGGTGATTCGTACCGTTGCATGAGAAAGTAACAGGCCATAGCGGCATCGTCAACATGCAGGAATTCGCGGCGTGGTTTGCCCGTACCCCACACGGTTACCCTGGGTTCATTATTGATCTTCGCTTCATGGAACTTACGGAGCAATGCCGGAAGAACATGCGCATTCTGAAGGTTGTAATTATCCCCTTGTCCGTAAAGGTTTGTTGGCATAGCGCTGATGAACCTGCAGCCGTATTGGCGATGATAAGCCTGGCACATTTTGATCCCGGCAATTTTTGCAATGGCATAGGCGTCATTGGTCGGTTCCAGGAAACCGGTCATCAGGTAATCTTCCTGTATCGGCTGTGGTGCGTTTTTTGGGTAGATGCAGCTACTGCCCAGAAAAAGCAGTTTTTCCACGCCTGTTTTATAAGAAGCATGAATGACGTTATTCTGAATGGCAAGGTTGTCGAAAATAAAATCAGCGGGATACGTCTGGTTGGCCATGATCCCTCCCACCCTGGCGGCAGCGAGGAATACAAATTGAGGTTGAACCTGCTCAAAAAAGTCATATACCATCCGCTGGTCACGCAGGTCAAGTTCTTCAGATGAACGGGTAACGATGTTGGTATACCCTTTTTTCTTCAGCAGCCGGACAATAGCACTACCCACCAGTCCATTATGGCCAGCCACGTATATTCTATCATTGAGTTTCATCTAAGCAAGAATTTACATTACAATGTAGCCATTTTTCGGCTACAAAAAAAGAGAAAAGACCTTATTTTAAGCCCATATCAACCGGGGCCAGGTTATTTTTATCAAACTGGGCACACAACTGGATTCCCATACTGTCGATGAAAACCCTTGCCCTGTTCCCTGTCACATCAAGAATAATGCCATGGTAATTCATGAACACCCCTCTTTTTACCACTACTTTTGAATGCACATCAAGCTGACTGTCAACCACTTCTACATCTTCAAATTCCTGCAGGAATTTTTTTATGGTAGTGATCTCCGATTCTTTGACCCGGGCAGGCTTACCAAGCCAGTACACAAAGTTGACCACCCCGTCGATCAGTTTGATATCCCACTTTCTTGATTCCTCCACGCGCACAAACACATATCCCTTGAACAACGGTTCCAGTACCAGTTTCTTCCGGTCGCTCCATTGCTTCCTGACCCTATTTAGCGGGCAGTAGTTTTCAAACCCACGGTTGCTCAGGTTCTGCGCAACTTTCTTTTCCCACCGGGGGCGCGTGTACACGACGTACCAATATGTTATTTCTTCAGACAAGGCAAAGCTTCGCTAGTCCTCAGTCACAGGTATTGTGAGCCGAAGACGGGTGATACAAATAAGCCGATCAATTCCGGTTAACGTCTGCGGCGGCGGAATAACTTCCTGATTCCGGAGAGTATGCCCCACACGCTTTTGAAACCGGGCTGGTGCTCATCTTTGATATAATAACTTCCTTCATCGCTTCCGTAACCGTATCCATACCCGTAACCATATCCGTATCCGTTACCATAGCCTCCGAAACCGTAATTCAGGAGCGATACCCCGCGCGGTTTGATGCCATTGAACACGATACACATGTTATTGAATTTCTTCTCACGGCTGAAGCCTTCGATCATGCGCATGAAAATATTGGGCGTCACTTTATGGCGAACAACAAATATGGTGGTATTGGCAAAATCGGCCAGCAACTGGGCATCTGTAACCGGACCGATCGGCGCCGTATCAATGATCACGTAATCGAAACGCTCTTTGAGTTCCGCCATCATGTTGGCAAAAGCGGGTAACTGGATCAATTCCGTCGGGTTTGGCGGTATCGGGCCCGCAGATACCAGGAACAGGTTTTTATACTGGGTGGGCTTAATGATCTCGTCGATGGTTGCCTTATTGACCAGGTAACTGGAAATACCGGGATCCCTCTTTACACCGAGCTTTTTACTGAGCTTGGGTTTGCGAAGGTCCATTTCCAGCAGCGCTACGCGTTTACCCGTCAGTGTTATACTCATGGCCATGTTCACGGCAATGAAACTTTTACCTTCACCGGAAACGCTTGAGGTGATCAAAAGGGTATTCTTTTCCTCACTGAAACCCATAAACGACAGGTTGGTGCGAAGCGCCCTGAATTGTTCCGCAATGACCGTCCTCTTTCCTTCCGTAATAGCCACCACATCATCCTGGTTTTTCGCCTGCACGATCTCACCGATCACTGGCACGCTGGTCCTGCTTTCTATTTCAGAACGGAACATGATCTTGTTGTTGAACTGTTCGTAGCTCTGCACATACAGCAGGAATATGATCAGGCCCGCCAGCACCCCCATCCAATAATAGTTCTTGGCGATAGGCCTGATGGGGCCATACGAAAAGCCGCTTTCCAGTACACGGAGGTCGGCGCTGGTGGATGCGGATGACAAAGCCGTTTCTTCCCTTTTTTGGAGGAGGAAGGTGTAGATATTGTTTTTAATCGATTGCTGACGGTTGATCTCCAGTAATCCCCGTTCCTTTTCCGGAACCTGGTTGAGCAGGCCGTATTTGGTGGCGATCGACGCGTTGATCCTGTCTTTTTCCGTATTGTACGACTTGCGGATATTCTCCAGGTTTTCCTGGATATCTTTTTTGATCCGGTTCACTTTTTCTTCCGCTACCAGAACGGGGTCGCTTTTTTCACCGGATGTGCTTTTGATATTGTCTCGTTCAAATTCGGCCGTGTATAATTTCTCAAGCAGGTTGCGGAGGGTCAGATCGGTCACCACTTCCAGGGAAGGCACCAAACCCGGTTTCTGCGTCTTACGGTTGACGTAAGCCTGGATATCGTTCAAAATGTCAATCTGCAACTCAACCCGGGCCTTGTCTTTATCCAGTGCGCTCACCTCATTGTAATACATGGATGCCTGGAAGCCCATATCCACCACACCCTGGCGCGCTTTGTAGTTTTGGATGATCCTTTCCACACTGTCGAGCTGACCAATGACTGTATTCAGACGGTCTTCAATAAAGGCCAGTGTTTTGGTAGCTATCTGGTTTTTGTCATCGATCCCTTCCTTGTTATACACCTCAAAAAGCTTATTGAGGATCATGATCCCTTTGTCGGGAACAGGGGTTTCCATCTTCAGTTCAATGACCGTGGAAGCATAGGAAATGGGGGCTGCCTTGATCGATCCAATGATGCGCGAAGCAGACGCAGGCACGGTATTGAAAACAACAAAATAATTCTTGCCAACCAGGTTACGGTTATACTCCGGGTTGATGACCGCCTGGTATCGCGTATTTCCTATCGACACATATCCGTTGAACGGCACTTTCTGGCCGGCAATGCTGATGAATTCCTTTTTCCAGTTGATGTCAAAATTATAACGGCCAACAGCAAGGTTACTGTCTTTATCGGCCGCAATGAAAACCACGGGCGAATTGACGCCGAACAATTCCTCCTTCTGCACTTTGCCTTCATTGTAAACTGAGGCGTACAGGTTCATCGATTTCACCACTTCCTTCATCAGTGATGATGAGCGGAGAACGATGATCTCATTTTCAACGATCTTCTTTTCACTGAAAATGTTGAGGGCATCAAGCACCTTACTATCTCCACCACCCTTTTGCGGATCTTTTAATAACACTTTGGCTGATGCAACATATATCCTGGTTTCAGACCTCAGGTACACATAAGCGATCACCAGTGAAATGGCTGTTAACAGGAGATAGATCGGCCAGAAAGGCAGGTAACGGTGTACCACCTGGGCCAGTATGTTCGTATTGGGTTTCTCCTTGAAGAATTGGTCTTCGTTCATAAACTATGCGTCAGTGATGAGGTCAGTTATTGATTCTGCTCAGGAGTATCGTCAGCAGTGAAAGTCCTGATATGATCAATGAAGCCGTTGTTTGAATATTTCGTTTACGTTCTTCCTTGTCAATTTTGTCGGTCCTGGGCATGACATATACGATATCATTTGGCTGCATATAGAACCAGGGCGAAGCAACGACTTCGTGGCTTTCCAGGTTCAGGTGCTTGACCTGTTTGACATCGTTACTGTCGCGTATGACCATGACCTTTGCGCGGTCAGCCGTTTCTTTCAGGTCGCCGGCATTGACCAATGCATCAACCAGGGTCATGGATGATCCGTTCATGTACAGCACTTTGGGGCTTGACACTTCTCCCATTACAGTAACCCGGTGATTCAGGAATTGAACACGCACAATGGGTTCCTTCAGAAAAGGCGACAGGTCATCCTGGATTTTTTTGCCAGCGCACCCGTACTTAGTCCGGCTGCCTTTACTTTTCCGAGGTAGTGTAATTCAATGTTACCATCTTTATCCAAAAATAGCCGGTCCTTTGTGATACGCCCTCACCCATGGTTGCAGAAGAAGCCGCATTAAACCGGTCATCCAGATCACGGTTAAGGCTGCTGACCGAAATAGACAGCACATCCGACAGCGCAATCACCGGATCATAGCCCGGATTTACAAAAGTTCGAATACTCGTGTCTTTGGGCAGCGTCATGAAGGTCGTGCTTTGCCGCGTTGTTTTACAGGAGCTCAATCCCGCAATGAACAGGATCAAGAAAAGCAGTGTACGATGACATGTACGGGAATAACAAGCCATGAAGGTTCGTTGCATAAAAAGAGTCATTTCTTCCGGTTCTGTCCTGGATAAGCAGGGTCAGGCAGGACGTCAAAATTCGTGAAAATAAATCACTTAGCCAATTTTAACTGGCCCGTGAAACGGTTCAGGCTGTTGCATTCCGCCAGTTGCGCAATAAAAAAAGAGATGACCAACGGCCATCTCTTTATACATTACCGGATCAATTCCGGATGGATATTATTTAACAGGTTCAGATTCCTTTTTCCTAAGATCATAAGCCCTTTTTGCACCTATTCCAATTCCGGCTGCAATCAGTAAACTTATTCCTCCGTCAATAGGACAACCCGGATCTAAAGGGTCGCACCCGGCATCAGGTGGCTGAGCCGAAGTTTTCAAAGGGTTGATCAGTAATCCTGCAATAAATAACCCAGTCATTAAGATAATAGTCCTGACTTTATACATCGGGTTTCTAGCTTTTATACAAAATTAATGCTTTCATCGACAAATCTGTCTAAAATAATTGCATTAAATACGTTAATAAATGAGGTTAAATGTTCGCTTCTCGTTGTTTTCCGTCTTGAGTTCCAGGTTGTAATGGCCATGAGCCATTCCTTTACCCAGTTCAAAACTGTACACCGAACTGCCCCCGCTGTGACTTACCTGTTTGCGGTAGGCCAGTTGTCCGAGGTCATTGTACAGGCTGATAACGTAATTGCCGGCCTCCGCATTGTCCAGGCTAACCTGGAAGGTACCATCCACCCTTCCAGGGTTCGGGTAAACCGTGTATTCTGCAGGTGCCTGGCTACGGATATTGATCTTCACGATCTCGCTGTATTTAACCTCACCGGTCATGCCAATACTCCTGATCCGGTAGTAGTTATACCCATTCAGCACCTGCCTGTCGAGCCAGTTATACTGAACGGTAGCTCCGCCGTTTCCGGTGGCAATCCTGTCACCGATCTTACTGAACTGGCGGCCCTCGGCTGATTTTTCCACTTCATAATGGTCGATCTGGCTCTCATTTTCCACCTTCCAGCTCACCAGGATATCCTGGTTGGCCCTCTCGGCTTTCACCTGGGTGAAGGTCACAGGAACAGGAGCCAGTTGCTTGAATACCAGCCTGAAGCGATTCGCCGCATTAGAACCTGCCTGGTTCTGCACCGTAAATGGAACGGTCATCGTACCACTCAGGCTGACAGGTGTCTTGGTATTCAGATAAGTATCTTCCAGGAAGGCTTGTAAACCGTACATGTCCATACCCTCACCGCTGAACTCGAACGCGTAATTCTGAGCTTTCAACTGAGCGCTGTTGTAATAGATGGTATCGGTTTCCGCTAATCCGGAACGGCTGTCAACAGCCAGTACTTTATCCCCGCGGAGGAGTCCGAGGTTTTCCTGGAAGTTATTCATTTTGACAGCGTCCTTATCATCTACATCATTACTAAATGTGGTGCTGAAACGGTTGAACACACCATCCACCAGGTTACGGGTTCCATCCGCAGCCACACTGTACAGATTGGTACGGAAGTACTGGATAGGCTCGTTTTGCCTTTGTACAAGATAGTTGGTGTCGCCTTTACTGGGCTCGGTGAAAGTCACACCACCGGCAGCTCCGCTGGAATGAACAAAGAAGGCAGAACCTGATTCGATGAGTTTATTTCCTGCAGCATAACTGGGTGCAGGGGGAACGGGCGTATAGGTTGGGCCGACAAAGACCACATATCCACCCAGTGTGCCCAATTGAGGATCCCATACATAATAAAGGTCCTGTATGTTGGTACTGTTATTAAACAGTTTGGTAAAGTCAACCGCAGAAGCGTACGGGTTACCGATCGCTTTGAACTGACCGGCGCCAACAGCAATGGGGCCAAAATTACCGGTACGTAATTCGCCTTTTTCACGGAGGATGGTTGTGGTAGCCGCTGCCGGGAATGTATTGACCGTGCGGTCGCCACGTACGAAGGTCATATATGCTTCACCTTCCGTAAATTTACCGTTGTTCGCTGTGGGCACTGACACGTTAACGGTTGATATGATACCCACCCAGGCATTCGTTCCCGGGTTGTAGGTTTTCACTGAAGGCCCCGAACTGGGTGTATAGAGGTCAAATCCATCTGTTGACCAGGATGCCCTGTCGCTCGGAATCTGGATGCCAAAGCCTGCCGGAGTGGTGGCATTGGCTGCCTGGTTTTCCTGCCATGCCTGTTTGATGGTCTGCAGGTTGTGTTGTGTTGGAACAGACAGGAAGCGCCATGCCCTGCGTGCTGAGATGAACCTTTCCACCAGTACATCGCCTAATACTTCATTGCCTGTATTGGTACTATCATTGGTGATATCTGTTACACTGGCCGTGCGGGTGGCTGTGGATTTCAATGTAAGGAAGCCTGCCGTGGCAAATTTTCGGTTATTGCCTTTGAAAGATAATTTATCTAACAAATTCAGGTTCCCGGCTAATTTAACTGTATCAGATGTATTGACGACCAGGTTTTTGATATTATTTCCGGTGAATGCAGCTGCCGGGATCGTTTGCGTGGATGATCCTGCAAACTCCAGCGTACCATCGGATACATCAAAAGTTCCGCTGTTGGCGATAGAACCATATAAGGTCAATTTACCAACGCCGGTAATAGTAACTGTTCCGCCAGCCGCGATCGAGATATTCCTTGCTTTTGGCGTTGCCGTGGTGATCAATGGATAGAAAGGCCTTCCGCCTGGTATGGATACGTTTGTACTTGCAGTGGGCACAGAGCCGCACCAGTTTTGTACATCATTCCAATCGCTGTTAACGCCCCTCCAGACGCCCAGGCCTGAACCTGTACCGTCAAATTCGTCTGCACCGATATCAGTTACAAAATCCGGTGTTCCGTTTCTGCGGGCGTCATTATCAATATCCACCAGGAGGCCGATGCCGTTATTATTTCCTGCCCCATCGATC
The DNA here is from genome assembly GCA_046329695.1 of Ferruginibacter sp. Lineage (GTDB taxonomy): Bacteria > Bacteroidota > Bacteroidia > Chitinophagales > Chitinophagaceae > Ferruginibacter. Next base: position 72,415 of record JAXLUE010000004.1, on the reverse strand, counting down.
GAACAGTTAAAGTCTGTGCGCAGATGAAGGTCATACGGTGTGGTGGTGCTGTTTACAAAGTTGGGTTGCAGTGTGATGGATAATGCATCCCTCAATGTGGCTGTCTGGTAGGCCGACAAAGAACTGTAATTGTTGGTGCCATCCGTATAAATATAACGATTGGTGGCAGCAGTATCTCCCGGATAGAAGAGGTTATTGTTCCAGGTACCAATATTATTGGTAGCTGCGGCACTGCGGCGTACACATGCCGTATACCCCGCTCCTACCGGCGTGGCTTCGTTATCAATGATATTGTTACGCAAATTCAACAATGCTGTTGAAGCAGTGCCGCTAGCAAATCCAAAGATACCGGCCGTGCTGAATGTGGCACCACTGGAAGTTCCATTCAGGAATATGGTATTATAATGGACGTTATATGTTGTGCTGGCCACACTTGAATTGATGGCGATACCGCGCACACTTTCCGCAGCAGCAACCGATGTACTGGCCGGAGCTTTCAGGTCGCTGATCCGGTTATTGGTTATTTGCATGGGCGTTGCCGTAGCACCGCCACCGGTGATATTGATACCATTCACCAGGGCCTGTGTACCAGCCGTTACCACGCCTGTTTGAGACAGGTCATAAATGTTATTGTTGGTAACGGTAACATTGGTACCGGAAGCGATGCTGATACCATGTGTCAGCGGAGCCGTTGTACCGTTTCCTGTCAGGCCAAAGATGGTATCCTTGGAAATGGTCGGGGTGGGTATCGTCAATCCACTGTTCACATTGATACCGGCCACTATTCCACTGGCACCTGCTGAAGAAAAGGTGTTGATGTTATTCTGGTTGATGGCAAGGGATGTTGTTGCAGCCACGCACGACAACTGGATACCTGCCACAGTACTGGCAGCACCGGTTGAAGAATAATTGCTGAATGTATTGTTGCTGATGGTGCCTCCTGTGAATCCATTATTCGATACAAACAAACCATACACATTATTACCGGCACCTTTGGATGAGAGGTTCCTGATAATATTATTGGTCATATTGTAATTGGTGGATGTTGCAATGGATGCGTTAAAAATACCCTGTACCTGACCGGTTGATGTGAGGTCGGAGATCAGGTTATTGGAAATATTAACGCTTACCCACCGTAAATTTCAACGGCACGAACCAAACCGGTACCTGCAGTAATGAAGGAGAATGTATTACCGGTGAAGTTTTTGGTGATGGCTGCCAACCCGGTATTATTCTCCAGGAACTGCCATCCATTCACCGCAGAACTACCGCCAACGGTAATATTACTGAATATGTTGTTGTTAGAGTTGTGAACGGTACCTGCCGCCGAGTTACCGCCCTGCAGGCAGAAGTTCACAGCACCTGCTGTACCAGATTTGGTAAAGAAGTTCACCACCTGGTTGCCATTGATATCTTTTTTGTCCGGCAGAAGCAGTCTGGCACTGAAGGAAGGTTACCGACATTGGTGTTCACATCCAGCTCAATAAACTTATTACTGCTCATGTTGGTGCTTCCAGACGCGGCGCCATTGAAGATATAAGTCTGCGTACCCGCAGTTGCGGTCAAGGTATGCGTGATTCCCCTGATTTCGTTCCGCTGGATGGATACCGCGCAGGTTGCTGAAGCTGAAGAAGCAGCTACCCTGAGCAGGTTAAGGCTCTGGTTATTGGCTCCGCTGAAAGTGATCAGTTTGCCCAGGTTGACTTCCAGGAAATTATCATTGATATTGACCGCGGTTGTAATGGCGGTTGTGGTACTGTTATTGACGATACCTGTGAAAGCTCCGATAGTAACCACCGAGATGTCGCGTATCGTATTGCTGTTCATGTTCAAAGTGGCCGTAGTACCCTGGTTATTGATACAATCAACCGTTCCGGTACTGGCCGCGCTGACGGTCATCAACCCTCCCGTTGAGGTGCCCAGGCTATTACTGTTAATATCGATACGGGTATTGGCATTGGCAGTGGCCGTATTCAGGATAGCAGTGAATGCTGCAGTATTTGACACAAAATTGAATGCCTGCATACTGTTATTGCTGATACTGATCACCCGCCGGCTGCGGTGGCTGCACCGGTATTATTGATTCCGATCATGGCCGTTACAATGGCAGCGCCATAAGAAACAGCCGGACCGGTGGAAGAACCCACTTTGTTGTTGGTGATACTGATGGCTGTTGTGGTGGCACCCCCACCGGTATTGTTGATACCGATATAAGCTCCCGTAGAAGGAGACGCACTTGATAATGACTGGATACCCTGCACCGTATTGTTGTTCAGGGTAATGGTTCCGGCAGCCGTACCTGTATTGCTGATTCCAGTTATTGTACCCGATGTACCATTCGCCGGGTTGATATAGGAAATGGCCCCGCCACTGGCATTACCCACCTGGTTGTCGCTGATCGTGATGCTGGTCAATGCTGCTGCGGAATTCAGGATACCCAGGAACCCGCCGGTGGTGGCACGCGATGTATTGCTACGTATAATATTAGTGCTGATATTGATCGTAGCGGAAGGTAAATTATTGACAATGCCCTGGAAGGTTTGTCCGGCCGCAGCGGTTGCATTCACCGAACAATTGATCACATTATTACCTGTGATGACCACGGAAGATCCAGCCAGAGCGGTCAATCCTGCCGAGTTGGCGTGCAGGATCGGGTCAAAACTGGTGACACTGTTGCCCCCTGAAATAGTTACTGTATTATTTGCAATGGTATTGGTGAAACCGGCTGCCGGGTTGGTGGACGTTGCCGGGTAATCTACCCATATGCCACGGAATGTGCTTGCCGCGTTCACGGCTGTATTGCTTGTAATGGTGTTATTCCTGATCGTCAATCCGGCCTGACCTGCCATATATACTCCATACATGGTGGTTGACACACCAATGAATGTTGCTGCTGAAGGCGTGGTATTGCTACCCCATGAGGTGAAACTATTACCTGTTGGTACTGTATTACCTCCTATTTCATTGCCGGAATCCATGAATCCACCCGCTCCGCCGAGGTTACCGACCCAGGATATGGGAATGTTGACATTGCTGATGGAACATCCATATACCTTATTGGATTTATTCGGGCCATTGGTGGCATCCGTTAATGTCAGAGCTGTTGCAGGCGTGGCCGCTGCGTGACGTGTATTGCTATAAATACCAAAGGAGTTGTTATACGTGCTGCTTAACACGATCGTGTCATTCTGTATCGTATTGTTCTGTGCACCATCGGTAGCCGATAACGCCAGCAAAGCGATACCCCACTCCGTCATATTATTGGTTGCCAGCGCAGTGGTTAATGGTGTTCCGTGCTCGGCAAGACGGAAACCCTGTATCGTGATCCAATCTGCACCTACCAGTTTGAAGATACCATCGATCACACTTCCGGCGGTTTGTAAAGGAGCCGTTACCTGTGTATTGGTGGCAATGAAACTAACCGTTCTGGCTGCACTGGTGGAATTTGGACCGCTCAGTAAGGCTGATCCTGCACCACCTATGATGTAACCACCCGTAGGGGCCGTTTCATTATATCCAGCGGCTACATTGAATGTCAGGTTTCCATTGACACCATTGGTATTGATATAGTTCACCGCAGAAGCGATAGTTGGGAAATTCAGGCAACCTGTTCCCCCGATGGTATATACCCCACTGATCGGGCCAACATTGACCGTCAGGTTGGTGGCGGGAGAGGAAGTTACGGCACATCCGTTACTACCGGTAACAGTCACTGTATAGTTACCAGCCGTACCGGTGGTTAATGTTGATGCCGCACCAACATTCGTGGCCGGTAAACGAACCCACTGATAAGAGGAAATGAATTCCGGACCGGGGATGCTGGCCGTAGCGGTCAATGTTGCTGAACCTCCGCTCAAGATGGCCGGGCAATCGATGGCCACACTTACGGTTGGGGAAGGCCGCACAGTCACTGCCACGGATGAGGATGTTTGCTGACAGTTATTACTGTTAGTGACCTGTACAGTATAGGTACCGGCTGCCGTAGCTGTATAAGTTGACGTATTGCCGCCAACCGGTGTGGCTCCATTGAACCACTGATAAGTGGAGATGGTAGCCGGAAGAGGCGCCGTGGCATTGGCTGTTAATACTAAGTTATTAGCAGAGCAAAAACTTTGAGATGCCGCTCCTGCGATGCTGACCGTTGGTAATGGGTTAACCGTTACCGTTACCGGTGCGGATGCTGCCGACGGACAACCGTTAACAGCAGTATGCACAACACTATAGGTGCCTGATGAATTCACCACGATCGATGCGGTGCTGGCTGCGCCCGGTGTCCATACGTTGCCGCTGGCATAACTGGATGTCAATGTAACCGAACTTCCGGTACAGAAAGTGGTTGGCCCGGATGTGCTGATCGTAGGCGTGGCTGGGGTTAGATTGACCGTGATGGTCAGTGTGGCATTGGTGGTGGCCGGTGCAGCACAACCACCCGGCCCCGTCATGATCACTTCGATCTGGTCGCCATTGGAAGGCGTATACGTATATACGGTAGATGTTGAACTTTGCACACTCACCGTATTCACTTTCCACTCAAAATTGGTAGAAGCCACCGCACCCACCGGAACAGCGGTCAGAACGATCGCATTACCGGAACAGATCGGGTTGGCAGAAGGGCTGATGCTGACAGAAGCGGTTACGGAGCCTGTTACTGTCATCGTAATAGTGCTGCTGGTAGCAGAACCACCCGGGCAACTGGAACTTGAAGTCAGAATCACATATATATTATCTCCATTTGCCGGAGTATAGGTATAGGTGGCCGAAGTACTGCTTTGTACAGAGGAACCGTTCACAAAGAAATTATAGTTGGGCGTACCCGTTGCATTGGTCGGCGTTGCCGTATAGGTAACACTGGTGCCAGTACAAACCGTGGTACCCTGGTTAGACGCCAGGCTCACGGAAAGAGCCGGATTGACCGTAACCGTAACACTGGAAGAATTTTGACATCCGGCTACAGTAGTTCCGGTTACCGTATACGTTCCTGACGCAGGAGCGGTAACAGGGTTGATGGTCGGGTTTTGAGAAGAAGAACTGAAAGAGTTCGGACCCGTCCAGCTATATGAACTGAAGCCGGCTGTTGCAGTGAGGTTCAATATACCATTGATACAAACCGGGCTGTTTGAACCTGCAGTGATGGAAGGAAGTGCAGGATCGGTCAATGTCACGGGTGAAGGTGCTGTTTCGCAACCATTGGCATCTTTCACTACCACAGAATATGAACCGGCTGGCAGGCTACCAAAGGTATTGGAAAGCTGGTAAGTGCCACCGCCATTGATGGAATATTGGTAAGATACAGTTCCTCCGGAAGCCACGATCACTATTTGACCGTTCGTTCCACCGTTACAGGTGGGGTTGGTTGGTGTGATGCTGGAGATTGTCAACGCTGTTGGTTGCCCCACAACTACTGCTGGATAATTCTTCACGCAATTACCATCATTGACATTGATGGAATAAGAACCGGCCGCCAGGCCGCTGAAGAGCCCGGAAACCTGGTAAGCGCCTCCGTTGATGGAGTATGTATATGAACCGGTACCACCAGTTCCCACCACATTGATAGAACCGGTACTGGTTCCGTTACAAGTAGCATTGGTTACAGTGATCGTTCCTGCCAGGTCACTGACCACTACGGTATAGTTTGCATTGGCAGAGCAACCTCCGGCTGAAGAAGCCGTAACGCTGTATGATGCATTGGCCACGCCGCTGTTAACGGTTTTTGTTTTGGTAGTTTCACCGCCCGGGGCCCATAAATAAGTGAATGGATCAGTAGCTCCTGAAATGGTAATATCATAATCTTCCGTTTCTCCAAATGAACTGGATGATGCACCGCAGGCTTGATTGTCGGCAACAGGACTATCATTACCACCAACAATCCTCAACCTGGTCAATCCATTCAGTGCAGTACCGGGAACAGTAAATGAGATAGAAATGGTACCGTTTGATCCTGCATTCCCGGAAGCTCCCAGGAATTCAGTTGTTTGGAATACACCATCCTGGTTATAGTCGATCCAGGCGCCAAAATATTGGTTTCCGTCTGATCCAAAACTGACAGACAGGTTATAAACAGCAGGTGTTAATGTGGTCGTTTGGGTTCCCCCACCATTGAAATAAGTATAATATGGAGATGCTGCACAGCCACTTGAATTATTCAATGTGTTAAGTACAACAGAAGAGATTTCATCACTCAAACTACATCCAAAACTGTGCGTTGAAGCACAATAAGCCGATGTTGGAACGGAGGCGTTTGCAGTAAGCACCACATTGGTATTGGGGCAGACCGTACCGGAAGGTGATGCTGTAATATTGACGGTAACAGCCGGACTAACATTAACGGTAGCTGTAGCTGAAGCTGTACAACCTGCCGCATTGGTTCCAATAACGGTATATACCGTATTGGTTGCAGGAGAGGCCAGAACGGTTGTGCCGACAGTTGTATTAAGACCTGCCGCAGGCGACCACTGGTAAGTTGCCGCACCGGCTGCGGTTAATGTTGATGCGGTACCGCCGGGTAAACAATACGATGATGTCAATGGGGAAACGGTTACCGTCGGATTGGTATTGACAGTCAGGGTTAATATATTGGAATATTGAGGTGCGCCTGCAGAACATTTAACCTCTAAGCGGTAATAGAATGTGCCTGCGGCCAACACACCTGTGGTGTAAGAGGACGTTGTAGCACCAGTTCCACCCACCACGTTAGCGTAAGGCCCCAAGATATTATTGGCAACCTGCCATTGACGGGTAATGCCAATGCCCAGGGTTACGCCGGTGGCGGTCATGGTATAGGTTTGCCCCACGCAACGGCTTACCGAAGCAGGTGAGATCGTTCCGCCTGAAGGAGTGCCACTGCAAGCCAGGGTTTCATCGGCACCCATGTCAAAATTGGTGGCCAGCGGTAAAGGGCGTGTTTCGCAATCGATATCATTGGTAATATACGCAGGTGCTGCTGTGCCGGTGGCGCTTAATGCCAGGTTTCCTATATGCAGGTCCGTTAATCCTACATACTGAGGGTCAACGGCGGAAGAACTGGCCTCCCCCGCTATGGCAGCTTGCCATAAAGCGAGGCTTGCGTACGTGGTACCGTTTGAATTGGCAGTAAAGCCATTGGTGGCATTAGCGATATATAAGTTATTGAATCCGGTTGCCGACCCGGTTGCACCAAAAAATCCTACCGCTGAATTGCTGATTGCCATGTGTTGGGCTGAACCAGCCTGGGCGCCTGTTAGGTTGGCATAAATATTATTCCGGTTGGTGACAACAGGCCCAGAAGTACCGTTACTCGTAAATAATTCCAGGCAGGAATTGCTGCAGAGAATATTGGTGGGGGCTATACTGACTGAGTTATGCCATAGGTTCACCTGTGATGGGTTACCGCTGGTGGTTACATCCTGAATGGAAATACCAATGACCCGGCGGGTGGTGGTTGAACCTGTATTGTTGGCGTTATCCAGATCCCCTACGAAGTTATTGAATACGTTGACGACAGATCCTGCATTGTTATTATTGTTGATGCGGATACCGGTCAGCGTACTACTGGAAGTACTGGTTTGCCTGAAAGTGAACAATTCGTTATTGTTGATCTTGGTGGTTCCTGCACTAACAGCGTTGGCCAGGGAATTATTGCTGATGAAGATACCATCCACACGAGACCCTGATCCTGTGGATGTCAGGTTGCGCAGCCTTGTATTGGCGATGGTGAGGTTTGCCTGGTTGAAAGCCGAAATCCCCCATACCGTTGCCGTTCCGTTTCCTATATCATTGGGAGTTGTGGGATCACCAATCACATTATACTGACCACATGCTGCTGAATTTAACGTATTGCCGTTATCAGGCGATGTGTTGAAGGGTACGCTTGTATAAGTACCGGAGGACGCCGCATTGAACTGAATACCATTATACACATTTTTGATCGTGATATTCTGATATGTATTGTTGGAGTTAGCTCCTGATGCCACATTGGCGGGCGTGAGCGAAGACGATTGCAGGATACCATACGAAGATGTATTGGCCCTGTTCAGCGTAATGCTCATGTTCTTGAAAGAGTTATTCTGCGAACCCATGGTATTGGAATTTTGCAATACCAATAACCCATAGAAAATATTCGAACCACTGTTAATGGATACATCGATCCCATCTATGGTCAACTTACTTACGCCCATGATGCCTAAACCTGCTCCAAAATTAGGCTGTCCTCCATTGGTTGGTTTTACGACCGGGTTGGCTCCGCCACCTGATTTGAGAAAGGAAATATTATTCGTAAAACAGCCTGTTTGCAGTAAAGAGGGTTCCTCGGTAAATGTAGAGCCGGACGTTACATTGAATGTAACGTTACCGGATGTACCATTGTAATTCAATGCATCGATAGCGGTACCGATCGTGGCATAACTGCCGGGAATGGTATAAGCACCGGAAAGTGGAGCAGGCGCAGCCCCTCCGTATACAAAATCTATTTGTGAATTGGATGCAGGAAGCGTGGTCAGATCGCCCGGATCTGTATTGGTAAAAGTATTGGTATTATTCGCCTGTTGCATGTATAACATGCTTGAAGTGGGCGTGGTTCCGGTCAACGTAATCGAGTTCAATCCGGTAGAATAACTATACGAAGATGAGCCGGGGCTCATCGTACCATACACAAAACTGATATTATTTGTAGCTTCAAAAAGTTTGACCTGGAAATTCAAATCACCCGTGCCGATAAACCTCCTGAAAGAAACCCATTCAATGGTGAATACCCTGTTGGGAGCTGTTCCGGTGGTCTGATAATAAATAGAATTGGATAAGGTTAAACTGCTGGATACCTGGTAATCATCCCAGCACGGTGCCAGCATTCGCAAGGCATTGGAACTGAAATTCCGGTTGTTAAAGCCATATATGCCCGTTCCCAGATTACTGGTAGAAGTGAAAAAGTTGAGGAACCCATTGGTCGATACATTCACCTGGCACTGCCTGACCCCGTCATACAAAAACGGGAAGCCAATATCAATGGCCGTACTCATATTGTCATCATCACTGGTACCGTTCTTCCAACTCGTTACCGGAGTACCCGTGGAAGCGATCGAAGTATAGGTGACCCCTGTTGACCGGTTAACGGTGTAAGTCGACAATCCTTGTTGGGCACGGGTTTGCAGAAATGCAGACAAAAAGAATAATGAGAGTATGTATACTTTTTTCATATCAGATTTTTAAATACCCAACCGCACATGAACAGGCACAGCATATCGTCTATGCTGCACTGTTAGGTGCTGGTCGTGGCATGAAATATTATAAAAACCATTGACAATAAGTCATTGGGGAACGTCCTGCTTGAAAAGGCAGAGACATCGGGCAGCTTAATGAGGGTGGCGGATCAGGATGTATAGAATACGGCCTGAAGTTACTCTTTTTACCGAAATGTTATCTAATTTTTAAGAAAAAGATATTCAGGCCATGTGGACTTTTTTAAACAGTTATTACTATTAATGACGATATTTATAGATACTATAATTTTAAAATATGACTTCTCCCCCACTTCTTGGGAGGCTCTTATTATTGCAAAAAAAACCTTCAGCTTCCTGAAGGTTTTTTCCATTTTATTGATGATTCATCTTACTGAATGACCAGGCTCAAAACGGTTTTTTCAGCGCCGGGGCCCGTTACATCTATCCTGTACAATCCGGCTGCCAATAATGCGTCCATTTTCAATTTGACCTTACCGGTTCCACCGGTAAAATTGATCATTTGATTGCTTACCTGCTGGCCTTTTGCATTGATTATCTTAATATTATACATTCCAGCCTGTTTCTTGGTCATCCACAATGAAACCTGGTCTGCCCTGGCAGGATTCGGGAATACCACCATATCAGAGACCTGGCCGATCCCGGCAACCCTGACAACACGGCTGTACTGCACCGATCCATCCTCACTGACGGCCCTGATCCTGTAGAAGCTCTCCCCTTCCATTTGTGCCCTATCAGGTAATGTGTATCCGCTATTACCCGTTGCGCGAACACTGCCAATGCTGGCAAATGATGCCCCGTCGGCAGAACGTTCAACCTGGTATTCACGTATGTTCAGTTCCTGTTCTACCGTCCAGGCTACCACCACCTGGTCGGGCTTACGGGTTGCATCCACCTGCAGGATGGTAACAGGTAGCGGCCTCATCATCTGGAATATGATATAAAAACGGTCCGGGGCCCTGGATGCCGGATCGGATGTTATCTCAAAAATGATATCCGACTCGTCCGACAGGCTTATTGGTGTAAGCTGACGGGTGAATTTGTCTACCAGCAAAGCCTGTAAACCAGACACATGTAAATTCTCCGGTGCAAACCTGATCTTATATGATGTATTGCTACGGAGATTGTTCAGTTGATAATAAATGGTATCGGTGCGGAGTACCGGTTTCCTGGCCTCAACGGCTAACCATTGTCCCTGGCTTAAAATGCCGAAATTCTCTCCGAAATTACTGAGTTTGATAGCATCATTATCCTCAAAAGTATTGCTGTATGACGGATCAAAAGCCAGCGCATTCCCATCTGCCAGGTTTCCTGTTGCCGTATACAGGTAAGCCCTCAGGAACTGACGTCCCCTGGTGTCCATACCGGGCCTGAATACCTGCTGACTACCGGCCGTTTTGCAGTCTTCCGTAAAATTGACCGTACCTCCCGGTGTCGAGTAGACGAAAAATGCCTGTCCGGATTGTATCCTTGTATAAGGAATGCCGGTAGGATAATTGGTCGTATTACCGGGCACGGGTAAATATCCATTGGCGCTGCTGATGGTCTGGTAAGCTCCATAGCCGTATGATCCGGGCAATAATGGATCCCACACATAGTATTTGGCGTCGATTCCCGTGGAAGCGGTGCGCAGGTTAATGAAATCAATGGCTGAGGCGTAAGGATTGCCCACGGATTCCAGCTTGCCGGCCATGACGGGAAGTGAAGGCGGCGCATCGGCTCCCGGCGAGTACACTTTACCGGTAGTTCTCAGCACCACTGGAACAGCAGGCTGTGCCGACGTATTCACGCTTCTGTCGCCGCGTATGAACAGCATATAGCCCCTGGTATTTCCAATCGACCATGCATTGGTACTGCTGATGCCATTAAACTGACCGGTTGCGGGATTATACACCTTAATGGAAGATCCGCCTGCGGGTGTATAAAAATCAAATCCCAATCCAAGTGCACCGGGCAGGTCGCTGGTGAACGTTGTTCCGTAACCCGGCCTGGGGTTGCTTCCCGATGTAGCGGCGCCCTCCTGCCATGCCTGTTTGACCGTTTGGCCGCTGGTTGGTGCAGAGAGTAATTGCCATGTCTTGCTGTGAGAAACACCGGTGGGGATATATCGTTCCACGGTAAATTTACCGGCGCCATTATATGTAAAGGATGCCGTTGCTCCCACTTTGTCGATCCGGGCAGTACCCGCCGGGCCCGATCCGATGGTGACCGTATCGGTTAGTATAATATTACCCGCCTGTGGTTTTAACTCACCGGAAATGTAAAACTTACGGTTGAGCGTAGCCGCACCAGATGCCTTATTGATATCCAGGATATTCATGCCGGTTACGGTACCTGTACCTCCGGGGAATGATTGTGCAAGCGTGCCGTTAAGAGTGATCGTTCCCAGGTTGTTCAGCGTACCATTATTGGTAACATCGCCTGCGATGGCGATACTGCCTGATGCCTGTATCGTGAGCTGCGCACCGGCATTAATCTGCAGGCTCCTGGTCACGGGTTGGTTATCGGTGATAACGGGGTAAAAAGTCAAACTTCCCGGTATGACCACATCTTTGATATTCGAACTGCTGGGTACACCACCGCACCAGTTGGCAACATCATTCCAATCGGTTGAAGTTCCCAGCCAGGTAGAAAATAGTGTAGGGTTCACCGTTATGGTAGCCGTACCGGCATAAGCAGCCGGCAATGCCGTACAGTTGGCATCATTTAAAGCGGTCACGGAGAAACTCGTTGTTACCGCCGGGTTCACTACAAAGGTATATGGCGATGTATTGATCCCGTTGACAGTCACCGGCGTTGTTCCGTCCGTATAGGTCAGGCTCCAGGGCGCCGTACCCGTCAGGGCTATGGAAATGGTGGCGGGCCCCAATGGACAAACCGCTGTTGAGCCACTGATCGTAGCCGAAACAAGGGGCCGCACGACCACAGGGGTCGTATCCTTTTTCTCGCAGCCGTTCAATCCTGCGGCAGTGGCAATAAAATCGGTGGTGGATGCCGGATTGGCATAAACCGTAAAGGCCCCCGTACCCGCAGTATAAGGCGTTACCCCGCCAGGATCTGTAAATAAACCGGCGGCGGGCGACCAGGTGATCGGCATTTGCTGATCATTACCCGTAATGGTCACATTGTCGATGGCCCAAAATAAAAACTGGGTATTGGTATGCCGGAATCTGACATATACGGTTGGCTTATTCAATAGGCTGGGCCCGAATATGATCGTATCCTTTCTGAAATTCTGTACTCCACCCCTTGCTAACCATGACCTCATATGTGTCCAGGTCACATTGTCCAACGATGATTCCACCGAAACTGAATCAAATCCGCTGAGGAAGCCCTGGAACGTGTGATAAAACATCAGGCTAACATTGGTCAACCCCGTGGTGCTGAATGCAGGGGTTACCAGTACGATATTCTTCTTTGCTGATCCGGAACCGTTAGCATTGGAAACAATGTATTGCGAACTATCGTTGCTCTTGATAATATATCCCGCCACATTGGAGCCGTTGGGCCTCAGCGTCCAGAATGTGCCTGCAGGTGGCGGATTGGCTGAACCGGCAATAACGGCAAAAGTGGACGTCCAACCTGTTGAAGCAATACTGGGGCCATTAAAGTCCTGCGACAATACATTCACCTGAGTGATCCCGCCGCTGGCATTTAAGGCAACCGGCGATGCTTCAGAACATTTGGTGATCGTCACCGGCGTAGATACCACATTGGATGGTGCAGAAACCACAGTGATGATCGTTGAATCCTTTCCGGTGCAACTGCCATCAGTAGCCGTCACAACATATTGCGTATTACTGGTAGGACTAACGGTGATGGATGACCCGGAAATATTACCCGGCATCCAGTTATAGGTAAATGATGTATTGCTGCTGGATGCCGTAATGGTTGTACTAGACCCTATACAAAGGGTACTGCTGGTTGCATTCAGGCTGATGCTGCTGGCCGATGTAATACTGGCGGTGACGGCCGTACGCGGACTCGTGGCACAGGCATTCCTGAATTTCCAGCGATAATAATACAGGTAGTAGGAATTGTTCAGGTCGTTACCCGTGATCTCAATATCACTGGAAACATAAGGGTAACTGGCCCCGCTGATATCACGCCTGAGACCAGAAGTCGGTAAACCGCCGCCCTCCGAACTTCCGGAAGTGTACAGGTAATATCCATTGCCAACGTCCAGATCAACATTGATATTGATCACCTGGGCTGTTGTTCCGCCGGAAGCGTTGGTCACAAATGGTATGGTGGCCAGGATGGAGTTATCCGGACGGTGAATGGTAATATTAGAGGCCTCCCCTATTGCGATAGGGTAAATATCCACTGAGATCAATTTGGTTGGCGTCAGTACATTGAATTTAACCGGCCAGGCTACTGTACCAATGGAACTGATGTTCATGGGTGTTAGTGGGGCCGCCGGCAGCAGGCTTCCGTTTGAACCCGGATAGGCAGCCTCCGCATAATATGTTGTATTGGTATTGATGGAAGGTGTGGTGTAATTGTTTCCGGTACCCAATATTTCACCGCCCAGCGGAGTATCATACCAGTAAACGGTTGTACCTGCATTTCCTGTTGCTGACAGGTTTACCGTTCCAGGGCCACAACGGCTTCCGGGAGTCGATGCAGTGATCTGGGGTGTTTGCACTGTTACCGTGATCACGTTGGAATATTGTGCGGCGCCTCCCGTAAAAGAACAGGCTACCCGTAACCGGTAGTACGTGGTTACGCTAATGGAAGGCAGGGTTGCCCAGGTAAGGTTGATCTCCCCTGCTATTGGTGTATAAGTAATATTATTGGTAGATGACTCCACTGATATGAAATGCCCAAGCCCACATCAAATCCGCTTCCGGTTAACAGGATACTGCCGTTGTAACACAGGTTGGTCTTATTGACCGTTATGGTGCCTGGATTACTGCCGGTACATGCCGGCGGGAATATCTCATCGGCTCCGATATCCGGCGTGGTCGCATTCCTGATATCCACAAGATCGATATCCGTAGTTAACCCGGCTATCGGCGTGGCTATTCCGTTCAGAGGTGAAATGAGCTGCAGGTGAAGATCGGTATTGCTGACAAAGATCGGCGGCGACGTGTTCGAGTTAAGGTCAGCCGCAGTGGCGGTCTGCCAGGCGGCCAGGTTATTCTGGTTCACAAGCAGGAAACCTACCTTATCGCTGGAATAATAGCAGTTGTAATCGATCTGAGTGAAAGCGCTGTTGATACCCAGGCTGTACACCGCATACCGGGTACCGGTAGTTTGCCTGTTGGAAAATATATTATTTCGTATATCCATCACCGAAATGCCGGTGATGCCCGAACCGATGTATAAGCAGGAAGAGATACCGGCCGAACCCTGGTTGGTGGCCAGGTGAACCGAGTTATAATAGATCCCGTATCCACCACCCGTCAGAACGGCCAGGCCATGGCCATTTTGAAGCGCAGAAGAAGATTTACCGTTACCCGTGATGGCATAAATGAAGTTATTATACACTTTCACCGCCGCATTGGCCGAACTTGACTGCAGACAGATACCAAACGACTGCCATCCGGCCGCGTTGGTGTTCCTGATACCGTTGACGTTGTTGGAAAATATATTGGCCGTGGCGATCGTCCGTTAATAATGATACCGGCCGTTGGATCGGTATCGGAACCAATACCAAAGGTGCTGATCAGGCTGGTAACCGTATTGCTGCTGATCGTCAGGTTGGCCTGGTTACTGGCCCATACGCCCCGGTAACCTATGGCGTTGGTGGCACCGCTGCTTGGCCCGATGGCATTCTTATCAATGATCGTTCCTGTTTCATTGGCAGCGGGGCCACTAACATGAATGCCCACCACCACTTTCTCGATCTGGTTATTACGGAAAATATTGTTGTTGTTGGGTGCTTCCGCGGGAGAGCCCTGCGCGATACCGCTTCCGGCAAAAATGCCATATTGTGTGGTGCTTCCTGCGGTTACGCCTGAGTTACCATTGATGCGGCAGTTGCGTATGGTGTTATTGGTTGCTCCGTTGGAGGCTCCCTGGCTACCCAGCCAAATCACACTGGCATTGGCCGACGTGTTGGTGTTGGTGATGACCAGGTTTCGGGTTGTGGTAAAATTAAATGACCCTTCAAAGGTTACATAATCCGCTCCGTATAATTTAAACAACCCATCGGGTGATGATCCGGTGATGACCGTATTGGAACTGGAGTTTGGTTTGATCGTTAACGTATTGGTTGACGATGCTGCGGGATTATAAATAATGATCGGGAATGTCTCGGATGCGCTATAATTAAGGTCGGTAAGTGAAAATACAACAGGACCGCTCAGGCAGGAACTGTTATAAGCATTCACGGCATCGGTGATGGTCAGGTAGGTTTGACCGGCTCCCACCAGGTAAGTACCCGCAGCCAGCGTTGGCTGAATGACGTAAAAATTGGGCGTACTGGGCTCGATGGATGCGGCCGGCGGATCGGAGGTGAACCCTCCCGCTCCTGCGGAAGGCTGGGCACCGACATTAGGCGTGGATGCGTTGTCCTGTGCTACAATATAATAAGTAACGATATTCGTGGGCAACGCGGCTCCGCCAAAAGTAAAAGTGTATTGATTGGAGCCGATCGATACGCCGGTGATGGGCAACCAGGCGCCATTATTATTGATCCGGTAAGACAGTACGGGCAATCCTGTTCCTGAAGTAGGCACACCATCCGGGTCAGTAATGGTAGCAGTCAACGTCCGGTTACCGGTCGTACAGATATCCGGCAGCGGCGTATATGTGATCACGGGAGGCGTCAGGTCGTATGGTTGGCTGGATGCAGTGCGACTATGCTCTGGTGTTAGGTTGTCGGCTTGAAAAAAAGGTCCGTGACCAGATTGCGGCCTGCTGTACGCGCTTTCGTACGGTTGGGCATAAACGATCGGTGCAGAAATACACAAGATGATTGCCAGATAAAAAAACCTTCTGACTACCGACACTTGCCAGACATGTAACAAGTCGTAGAATTTGATCATAATTTTATTTCTCTTGTACAATTCAGATCAGAAGCAAAAAACTGCCATGACATACTATTGTCCCGGCATCACATTGAATAATGGATGTTGCATCTTTGTTTTGCAGGCTTTCAGAAGGGATGATGGATCGGCGTTCGACCTCTAAAATTACTTTATTTCCTGCATATTTACAATAGCAGGCACCCTTCCGGTGATTCAGCAGCGCAAGGGATTTGACCAATCCACAGTTAAAAAAGTCCGATCGATCAACTTATTTTACTATAACTCTTTCATTATAAATAGTTTGTCCGTCAGACTGCACCGTAAGAACATATATTCCCGCAGCAATACCTGTACCCAGGTTTATCGCCACTTTACCCGATCCTTCCTGGAAATAAACGGAGCCCGACCATATGTTCTGGCCCGACGGGTTCACGAGCCTGAGCCCTTTTATCCCTGCCGGTTGCCCCTCAAATTGTATCTGCAAAAGCCCCTGTGTAACCGGATTCGGATATACTTGTAGTCCTGCCAGTGGTTTTTCCCCCGTCAGTTTGACGATTGGGCTGAATTGCTGCTGACCATCCTGACCGATGGCCCTGATCCTGTAATAGCAGGTTCCGGGCAGCGCATCATTGTCCGGGTATGAATATTGGGCGGTGTTTCCGTTATTTACGGTTGCGTCCGCCCGGTAAATGGTTGTGAATGCATGTCCGTCTGCGCTTCTTTCCAATTGGTAATAGGCCATGGCGGTTTCCTGGCCGCAACTCCATTGAACCTGTACAAATTTATCCGTATTCCGTTGTGCCCTGAGGTTGATGTAGCTGACAGGCACGGGCCTTAATCCTTTAAATACGATATAAAAACGGTCGGTTGCACGTGAAGCGGGGTCGGATGTAACGGTAAAGTCTATTCGATTATCGCCTGAAATTCTCAATGCATGCTGTTGACCGGTGAAGCGATCAACCAACAATGGCTCAAGACCCATCCCGTCAAACAGTTCGAATGTAATGCTGTATTGATATGACTGTGCCCTCAGGTTTTGAATACGGTAATGCACGGTATCCCCCGCAGCAATTTGACGGCGTGCGTCCAGCGTAAGTGTTGATCCTTGCACGCCGATGCCAAACCCTTCGCCGAAATTGGCGAATTTGATGGCATCCTCCGCACCTACCGTGTTATGAAATGCCTGGTCAACGATCACCAGGTTCCCATCAACGAGGTTTCCGGATGAAGTATATAAATAAGAACGTATACTTGTTCTTTCATCTTGCCCACCCTGGCGGAAAACTGTGTTACTTCCAGGTATCTTATTACTTTCCGCAAAATTAACGGTACCTCCCGGTGTTGAATAAACGAAAAATGCCTGGCCAGACTGGATACTGGTGACTGGCACACCAGTCGGATAATTGGCTGTGCCGCCGGGTATCGGTTTAAATGCGTTCGATTTACTGATCGTCTGGAAACCACCGTACCCGTATGTTCCGGATAGTAAGGGATCCCAAACCCTGAAAGAGGTATCTATACCGGAAGAGGTTGTGATCAGGTTGTTGAAATCAATGGCAGATGCATAAGGATTACCGACAGATTCGAATGTTCCTGCATTGACGGTTGTTGAAGCGGGAGCATCGGGGCCTGGTGAAGCAATTCGCCCTGTTGTACGCAGGGTAACCTCTGTGGCGGCCTGGGCAGAACTGGTGACAGAACGGTCGCCCCGTACAAAGACCATATAGCCTTTCTTATTATAGATTCCGAGTACATTGGTATTGGGTATCCCCACCCATGAATTAGTGGATGATACATAGGTTTTCATTCCAGGCCCGGAGCCTGACGGCGTGGCAATATCAAATCCCAAACTGGTGGCATTCGGGAGATCGCTGGTTATCTGGATGCCATAACCGGATACAGGATTCTGGCCAACGGAAGCGGCCCCTTCCTGCCAGGCCTGTTTGACCGTTTGCCCGGTTGCTGGGGTTGATAATAGTTGCCACCCCTTGCCATGGTTGACCCCAGTGGCAATGAATCTTTCAACAACGAAGCCCCCGGTTCCTCCATATACGAAACTGTTGGCCGTCGGAACTGCGTCTACTCTTGCCGTTAGGTCAATATCCGATTTCAGTGTAACATTGAAATTACCCAGAGACAATCTGGTTGCCGGGGCCATGATCAGGCTGTTAACCACCTGGATATTACCCACCAGGCTTTTAGTGAATGAAGAGCCGCCGGAGAAACGGACATGGTAAAACTTAAATGCGGGTATGTTCTGGTTGCCGCCCTTGTTAAAATCCACCGTACTTCCTGTGATCGTATATGCATTGGTGTAAGGAGAAGTGGATGGAGTGAATGTATTGGCAATACCAATCGTACCTGAAGGATTTAATATCCTGTCGCCATCTACATCCGACACCAGGTTAAAATAATTGACCGGCCTGACTGTTTGGGCATCGGATGCGATACCCACACCTGCAAAGGTCACCGTACCACCCGTAAGGTTATACGATCCGGTAAATTCGGGCAGTACCACGCCATTCTTTTCCATATACAGGTTGCCCCCGTTCATCGTCAGGTTAGCGGTTCCGTTGAAGGTGAACAGACCTGTGTTAACGGTACCCGCAGATGCAGATATCAAAACGGCATTCTTCACATTGAGGTTGCCCACCGTTAATGCTGCTGGCTGTTGGATACGGTGAGGTTGTTCAACTGGGTAACGGAGGGCAGGTTCACATTAGCTGCTGTTCCTGCAATGATGATCGAAGATGTTTGATTGGCCGACAGGTTATTGGCTGTTCCTGCAATTGGGTTATTGATCGTAAGCGAAAAGGCACCTACCGTGAATGTACCGGATGTCAGTGTCAGCACCCCGGCAATACTCAGGTTTTTATTCATATTCACGCCAAATGGGTTATTGATCGTGAGGTTGTTCATGGATGTCACCGAAGCTGTTGACCCGGGGAATGACTGCAGCGCCCCACCCTGCATTTTGATGGTTCCATTATTGATGATGAAGAATGCACCCGGCCCGGTGCTGTAGGTGCCGGTAATGGTCAGGGTTGCACCTGCGTCTACCTGCAATGTTCCGCCACTGATGGCCAGGTTGCTGATGGTTTGGTCTGAACTTATCTGTAATATACCCCCCGTAATACTGATGGAATTTCCGGCGGGTATTGTTCCGCCACCTGTTCTTGCCAGGACAAGTTTGCCCGCGCTAACTGTTGTTGTGCCGGTATAATTGTTGAGGCCGCCCAGGGTTTGCGTACCTGCACCCGATTTCACCAGGTTCAGAACACCTGTAGCGCCATTATTAAGCGAACCGCCGAATAAAAACGTACTTGCATTGGGCGTATTGATCGTAAGTGTGGTGTTGACTGTTCCGTTATCTACCGTATTGGAAGCACCCGTTCCGGCGGATGAGAGCCCCCAAGGGAAAACGAAAATCCATTCATTTTAAGATTGCCGTTATTAGCCGGTGCACTGCCCAGTGTAATGACATTGAAGGGTGCAGCATTTCTGAAAGTACCGGCATTGCCGGCCACCAGCGAACCATTGGCCACGGTGATGGCACCCGAATAACTGTTGATAGACCCGGCACCGGATGGTGTCAGTTTTAAAGTACCTCCGCCGCTGACCGTTATATCTGAACTACCGGTCATGAATACACTAAAATTGATCTGGCGGCCCGGCCCGATCGCAATGGAACCCGGCGCTGCGATGTTTAAGGTCATATTCTGGCTACCACTACCCTGTCCGTTGCGGATATCTAACACCGTGGTACCTGATGTATTCATATAATTGCCAAACAGCAGGTTCGTATGGTTGTTGCCGGCGATCCCGCCAACGGAATTTAATGGCGCCCCGTGTATATTAAGGGTTCCGGAAACGGTATTATGCAGGTTTCCGATGATGGCTGCGCCGTTTGCATGCACGCCGTTATATGTTTCCGCCATATAGATGGCACCCATATTATAATTACCGCCAACCGTGTTCATGTTCAGGCCAACTCCGCCAATATTATCCAACCGCATGGTAGACTGACTGGTAAAACTGGCCAGGTGCTTATTGACCACTGATCCTGCGGCACCCGGAGGTGCTGCCGGTGAACCAAACCAGTTTGAATTTGTCAGCCAGGCAGTAGCTGTGCTTGTATTCCAAACAAAAGATGTGGGGCCCGTATAAGCTACCACATTAAAAGTTGTATCCTGGCTATTGGACAATGCCATTCCACCCGCAGCTATCGCACGAATGCCCACACCAGTTTCCGGCACATTATACAAAAATCCCGGGATCGTGATACTGTTGCCCCCAACAGGGATCGTTCCTGCGGGCACAGCCGGAGCTGTTAACACATTGGCGCCGGCATATTTAAATATATTCACCAGAGTGGCGCTGGTAACATTGGTTGGGTTACGGTCTGTCAGGTTATCCACCGCCGTCACTTTGATGGTAAATGGCGCCAGGGCCGTGGGTGATGTGGGCGTTATGAGTTGTATGCATAGCGCCGTTGGAACAGTTCCCGTCAGGAAGCTGTTGATCGCTCCATATATTGTACCATTGCTGTTGGTCAGGTATGCATAATAGTAATACATGGTGTTGGAACTAAGGCCCGTCAGCGAAACGCTGAAGTCGCTTCCACCCAAATTGGAAGATGGAACCTGGATACCGGTACCCGGTGTAAAACCACTCACGGTGCTGTATTCGAAACCATAAGACAATAAAGTACCGCAACCCGGGTTACTGATCTCACCTTGTAAAGTTGCTCCATCAGTATTGATAAAAATGGCACTGCCGGTCACAACCGCTGCGTTCGTGTTCACCCCATCGCCTGTCACCGGAACCGAAATGGCCGGGGCACCTCCCCCGCTGATCGGTATATTCCCATTATACGACTGTACCAACAAGGGACTGAACCTGACATAGATCGTACAACCGGATAAAGTGCCTGAAGTATAACTATATCCACTTCCGGGGGATGTCAGCACAAGCGTATTGTTGAATGGCCCGCCGCTGTTGGTTGAAAAACTGAACCCGGCCAGTGGACCGATGCTGATATTGGTTCCATTCAACAAATAACCGTTGAGTTTAAAATTATTGGTGACCGTTCCGGTATTGATGCACACATTTCCAAAACCGGCTAAAGAACCTGAACCGGAAACGGGTACGCTTAATAATGCCGACACAGGTAACAGTGTGAAAGAATTTTCTGTTCCGTATGTGGTACCGCCATTGTTGGTAGCATACGTGTGAAAATAGAATGTGGTGCCGGGAGTTACAAGCGATGAAAGGCTGACGGAGTATAAGCCTCCGGATAAGTTGCCTGAAGGAACAGAGGTGCCACTGCCATTGGCAAAGCCTGGCGTAGTGCTGTATTCAATACCATAACCGCTGATCGCCGAACAACCTGTTGCTGTAATATTGGCGGAGATGACAGCCGAATTCGTTGTGATAGCGGACACGGAACCATCCGTTAATTCCGGTTTGGTGTTGACACCCGATCCGGTGACAGGTACCGACACCGTACTGGCACCCCCACCGCCCACCGAAATATTGCCAGCATAAGAAATCGCTGAAGTGGGCAGGAATTTCACATAGATCGTTTGGGCATAGGACCCCGCAGCGTGCGCCAGGCTCAGGCTATTAAAAAAGCTACTGTTGTTCGTTGAAAACTGGTAACCGCTTAAGGGCCCAATCGTAACATTGGCTGTGGTCAGGTTAACGCCTGTAATATCGAAAGCATTGGTACCCGGCACGGTATTGATACATACATCCCCAAAACCTGTCAGGTCGGTCACATACAAGGTCGGCGCCTGCAATACCGTACCATTGAAAATAAAATCATTCACACTACAGGTAGCCCCGGTGTTGGACGAGCTATATCCATATAACCTGAATTCAATCGCTGTTGTTACATTCTGAAAAGATGCAGCCGCCAGACTAATGGTAAAATTAGCACCTGACGAACTGGTACCAGTATAATTGACCGTGATATCAATATTTGTTGCAAATCCATCCAAACTACTGCGCAGGTTAAAATTGCTCGGAGAGCCTGCACTTGATCTTTGTAAAGTGAAATTGAAACTGCTGTAATTGACCAGGTATCCGGCATCCGGCGTGATGGTAAACGTGAAGTATTTGTTTACATCCAGGGAAGCATTGCCCCAGTTGACCGTGTTATACCTGTTTGATCCGGCATTTCCCGAGATCCCGCTGCCGCGGCCTATACCACTTGCCGAAATATTGGCATTTTCAACTTGACCTATTATAAATGGGTTACTGGTATATGGAGCGGGGTCTGTAATGTCGTTGGAAAAAACCTGTGCATGGGTTGTTCCAGTAGCCAAAATTAAAATCAAACATACCATGAACAGATGGCCCATGATTGTACGGATGCTGCCACAACTCATCAAGTAAAATTTTTTCATTATATATATTTATCTTGTTATCTTATGTTCATGTGGTAATATATCAAGGAATTTTCGAAGGGTTGGATGTCAGTAGCAGGCACAAAACTAACGCCAAATATCGAGCCGGTCTATAAGTGACCGGTTAAATAATCATCAAATTCTCCTCCCCCCAGTTAGTTTTTGATAAGTGGTATGATGATATGAAAATGGATGGCTGAAAAATAACCAGTTAAGAAAATGGCATGCCTTTATGTGCGCAGGAGGATGCCCCCGCGTTACTTCAATGGGATAACAGCTTTATTTGACCTGAATGGACAATACGGTTGGTTCCCCGGATCCGGGCGGGATCTGACCTGAGTACTGACCGGATGCAAGATTAATGGCGGGCTTTATATCCAAGCGATCCTGCGTGGCTTGAACATTGATCTGATCTGCCAGACAATCTGCCCCTGCATTGATGACACGGACAGCATAATTACCGGATGGCTTGTTGGAAGCATAAATTTGAATAAGCCCGTTGGTGACGGGGTTCGGATATATACTGAATATTGACTGATCATGCACCGGTGCAATATTGGCGATTTTGCTGAACTGTTCTCTACCATCACGACTGATGGCCTTAACCCTGTAAAGATACCTTCGTTGACTCGTTATCCGCATACAGATATTCAGCAGCCCCACCACGGTTATTTCCGGGGCTCATATCTGCGATACGGTTAAAATCCCGCCCGTTCACAGAGCGCTGTATTTCGTAGTGCTGTATTTTAATTCATTTTCACTGTAAACATGAGCTCGGCATGCCTTGAATCTTTTCTTGTTGCCGAAATTCCGGTGAATGTAACCGGTACCGTCTGCACCGGCTTGAATACAAGTATAAACCTGTTCGGCGCTGAAGAACCCGGCTGATCGTTCACTTCAAAGTCGACCTGTGTACTGTCCGTCAAACTAACGGGAATGTATAACTGCCTGAAACGGTCGTACAGGAATGCCGCGTGGTTAACTTGCTCCATTTTTTCGGGAAAAACCGGAATTGGTATTGCTGCCTGCGAAGGTTGGTCAGCCAATAATGCACTGTATCCGAAGCCTGTACCGGCTTCCTGGCCTCCAGGGCAACCGTCGCTGTATCGATGCGGATCCCGAAATTCTCTCCCGGGTTCGGCATTTTCAGAGCGTCTTCATGGTCGTAAGCCGCGTCGAATTGTTCATCGATCGCCACCACGTTAGCATCGGCGAGGTACATGAATGTGCTGCTGATACCATACAGGCTGCAGTTGATGAACTGCCTATCCTGCAGTCGCTGGGATGGCTGTCTGAATACCGTCTGGCTGCCGCTCAGTTTTGCTGTTTCAGTGAAGGAAATCGATCCGCGGAAGAAAGGGCCTGTGGCGTGCACCGCAAATGCCTGTCCAGACTCAATACGGGTTTGGTCACCCTGTGGTGTAATTGGCGGTGCCCCCGGGTATTGGTTTATATCCGTTCGATGATGAAATAGTCTGAAAGCCCCATAGCCCCATAGTCCGTACCGTAAGGGATCCATACATAAAGCATCATCCACCTGTGCAGCGGGTGGTTTAAATTTTGATCGTCAAAAAGTCGATGGCCGAGGCATACGGTTACCGATGATTTCATATTTGTTAGCCAATACCGTTGTGGATGAGTGGCAGATCGGCGCCGGTGGTATACAATGTACCCTTTGCCGGAGTACTGTGGGTACAGCCGAACCATTAACGGTAGTAACCGACCTGTCGCCCCTGACAAACACCATGTACCCCTTTTGTTGGAAATGGCTGTTGACGTGGTGTTCAATACACCATCCAGGCGTGGAGCGGGATTATAGGTTTTCAGGGAAGAGGCCTGAACCGGCGCATCAAACAGGGAAGGCAAGGGAGAAATATTGCTGACGAGTTGAGTGCCGTATCCACTGTAACGGTTTTGGTTAACCAGTGGCCGTATCCTGCCGTACCTGGTTGATGGTTTATGCTCTACCATAGTGGCACAGATACAAATTGCCATCCTTTTCCGTAATACACCGGTTGAGATATATCTTTCCACGGTTGCTTTTCCGTTGATGACCTTACCTGTAACGTTCCCTAGCCAGGCAGTGCCGTAGGGTTCAATTTGAAGGTCGGGTTATCATTGGTGGTAAGCCGTTGACCTGCGGCCGAAAAAGTGACTGATCCATAAATATCCAGGGTTCCGTCGAGTGTTACCCCGGTTACCCCGTTGGTATTACCGATGATCAGGTGTTTGAGGTTATTGTGCTAAACAGACTGGCAGGAATACTCTGCGGCCCTGAACCGTTCATGGCCAGGGTTCCGTTAGAACCGTGATACTTCCTCCAGTTCATTGATGGTCCCCAACACTTTCAGCGCTGCATTGTTGAGTATCAGTAATGGAATATTGGAAGGCGCCCAGGTGCTGAAGAGACAGGTTTCTGATAGTAGTATCAACCGATAATGTGGGCATGAACGTATATCCGCCTGTGATGGTTACATCAGTCGTAGATGTGGGTATGGAAGTTCGATTCCCAGTTAGCAGCATTCATCCAGTCGGTGGAAACCAAAGCCAACCCATGATCCCTTGTTAGGCTCGATCCATTCATCACAACCGATATCGGTGTCAGGCCATTCCTCGTTTGCGCATCATAATCGTCCGATACTCCTGAAACAGGTGTTCCGGCATTACTGAGAGTCGCGTTACTGGAAGGATTCAGGTGCGGGTCGGAGGAAGAAACATACACCGGTAGATATTTTTGGCATTGGCCTCCTGCCCTATAGCCGCTTGCGGTGCCAGTGTGGTGTAATTCGTTGCACCGATCCGGCCTATAAGACTGGCACTTCAGAACCACCCGGGTTACAATAATAATTGTTTTGTAATTACTGTTCAGCAACTGGCTGGCAGAATTTTCCAGGGCAATGCAGACGGTTCCTATACAACGTGCCGCTTCCTGCCAAGTTTATTATGGATGATGTTGTTTTTAAGAGTTGCTGTGTTATTGTCTTCAATGGCGTGCCCGATGGATAATGCATTCGTTTTGTTCAACGTCAATCCATCCATGAATATCGTATTATAGATATTGATACCGGTCTGACTCGCTGGTGAACTTCCAAAGAGGTAAATGGCCACTGGAGAATATGCTGCTCCGAAGGATTCCACATACGAATCTGCATCACCCGTGATCGCATAAAACATATTATTGCTGACGTGCATTCGCATTGGTTTCTCCGGTGCAGCCAGCAATCCCTGTCCGGCATAACCAGGTACCGGTGTACCTTATATCGTGGATATTATTTTTATCAACGGTTACGTTACGGCACCCTAACGCTACCCATACGGCATAATCGACCTCGCCGATCGTTGCATTAAAAAGTTACCCACGTTATTCTGGCTGATCAAAGTACCCCATCACTCCTTCAAGATATATCCCACCCTCGCCGATCGCGTTACCCGCTGTGGAATTTAGCAGGTTTTGACTGATCACCGTGCCACTTCCATTGCCCGTTGTCTTCACGGCAATGACATCAATACCATATTCCCCTTTAACCCAATGTTATTGTTTTGGATCGTGATATTATTGAAATATCCAGCCGATCCAATGACGAGCTGTCTGAAACCGACACTGCCGATGTATAACCCGTCATTATTGGTTCCATCAACCAGGTTGCAGTTTTTGTGGTTACATTTTGAACTGCCGTGGTGCCGCTGGAACCGATGTAAGAACGACTTCCTGGCTGGTGTATTGGTATTTGTGATGGTCAGGTTCGCGTATTAGTGCCGTTATTGGATCCATCAATGGTGACGTATTTGCCGATTATTTTGATCATGGCATTGCTGTTGACTGAACCGGTAATGGTTGCGGTCACACTGCTGGCCGGCCTGATGGTGAGAGTATTGACGGCGCTCGCATAGGAGTTCCGCTTGATGACGATCGGGAATGTTTCACTGGTGCTGTAAGTGGCATCGATCAATGAGAATACAACCGGTCCGCCGATACACTGTGTATTATAGGCGTTGATAGCGGCAGTTAAAGTGCTGAAATTACCACTGACCCCAACTGTGTACGTTCCATTTAGCGGCGCTGTAGCTGTCAGCGTAACATTCGCTGTAGCCGTACAACCCGTGCTGGTATTCGTTGCCGTTACGGTGTAAGCTGTGGTGGAACCAACCGCCGTTGCCAGGGGATTACTGATCGCGGTGTTACTCAGATATGTTGCAGGACTCCAGGCATATGTAAATACGCTTGGTGGCGGATAAAATGCCCAGGCCTCATTGCTGGTATTCCAAACAATGTTGTTCCTTCCTGCCGGGGATAAACCCAATGTTCCCGTGCTATTTTCAATACCAAGCGTTTTTGTCCTGCTTGTTCCGTTATCATTAACTGTGGTAGCGGCCACCTCAATATGGTTATCGCTTTCATATAAGCGTATCTGACCTGTTACCGTTTGACCAGAACCCAGATAGAACCGCAAACTAACATAATCAATCACCATGATCCTGTTGGGTGCGGTACCGTTCATAAAATAGCGAACCAAAGATCCCGGATTGCTTGTCGGGTCAACCACCAGGTCATCCCATGACAGGGCAATAACGTTGTTGGGTGTGGCTGCAGTTGGAAGGGTTTGTTCCGTATTAGATGCCCCCGAGGAATTTTGCAATTGTATGTGACCGTTAGTGCTTACATAAAATTGCGTGATGGCATTGCCGTAAAAGTTGAAGCTGAAAGGAATGGGAATGGCCGAGCTGATACCGTCATCTGTTGTCGTATTCCACAATATGGTCGGTGAGCCTGAAGGGGCCAGGCTGTTGTGCGCAATGGATGAAACGGTATAATTTGATGAAGAACTGGCTATTGCATTCAATTGTGAAGAACCGCCTGTACAAATAGTGGCAGGACTGGCACTGGCTGTAACGGTGGGAGGTACGGAAATGGTTACAGTGGTCGTTGCCGTTATAGAAGAGCAGGATCCGCTGTTATAGGTATAGATCACCGTATAAGTTCCAGCCGTGCTGCTGGATGGCGTGATGGCCCCGGTTGATGTATTGATGGTTAATCCGGTTGCAGGGCTGGTGCTGTATGCTCCGCCGGCTGGGCCTGTACGGGTAACGGAAACCGAACCCGAAGCATTGCTGCAATAGGTAGGCAGCGGATAACTGATGGTAGCTGTGGCAACTGATGTTACGGTAATACTAAGGTTGGACGGGCTTCCACTTCCACAAGCATTGCTGGGGGTAACGGTCAACGTTCCACCTGTGGCAGATGGCCCAAAGACCAATGAATTGGACGGGCTCGCCGTTGTGGCAGTAAGCGTTACACCGGAACCTGAATACGTCCAGTTATATGCCGTTGCATTGGTAACGGCCGGTATTGAATAGGATTGCGTGGTACCTGGACAAGCCGGATTGACACCCGTGATCGAACCGGTAGCCCCAACGTTACCCAGGGGCACCGAAAGATTTGCCGTGCTGGAGCAACCTGTGCTGGTATTCGTTACCGTTACCGTGTAGTTGGTCGTTGCTGTAACAGCTGTGGCAACCGGGTTGGCAATGCTCGTACTGCTCAGGAAAGTTGACGGGCTCCAGGAATATGTATACGATCCGGCAGGCGGATAGAATGCCCATGCTTCATTGCTGGTATTCCAAACCGCAAGGTTTCTTCCCACCGGGCTAAGGCCCAGACTCCCGGTATTGTTTTCTATCCCCAATGTTTTTGTTCGGGAAGTACCATTATCATTAATATTGGTAAGAGCCACTTCAATGTGATTGTCCACTTCGCATAACCTGATCTGCCCTGTGGCTTTTTGTGCACCCGTCCGCCCCAGGTACCTGAGGTTGACGTAATCTATCGCAATACCCTGTTGGGAGAAGTGCCGTTAACAAAGTACCGCACAGAAGACCCGGCATTGGTCGTTGGGTCCACGATCAGGTCGTCCCATGCCATAGCAATGATGTTATTAGGATCGGTTGCATTGGGCAGGAATTGTGGGGTCCAGGAGACAGCAGTACCTGTTTGTAATTGCACATATCCTTCCGTGCTTACATAGAACTGGGTTATATTTTGACCATAAAAACTAAACGTAAAAGGCATGGTCTGCGCAGCAGAGATCGCATCAAGAGTATAAGTAGAATACAGCACCGTCGGGCTTCCGGAAGGGGTCAACGCACTGTAAGCAATGCTGTTGTAAGTATAGTTACCCGATCCAACTGCACTGGCCAATAATTGTGCATTCTGCCCGGAGCAAACCGATGATGGTGTGGCACTGGTGGTAACGGTGGGCCCTGTACCAACGAGCATGGTTGTGGTGGCAGTTCCTGCACAACCGCTGACGTAACTATACGTAATGGTGTAGGAACCGGGTGTACTGGTTGATGGCGTAACCTGGCCTGTAGTAGCATTGATGCTTAAACCGGCCGGAGAAGCGGAATAAGTTCCACCGCCCGGCCCCGTCTGTGTTACATTCACCACCGATGAACTGGTGCAATAGGCTGATGAGGGATAAGATATCGATGCGCTTGGCAAGGCATTGATGGAGATCACCACACTGGATGAAGCGCCGCTTCCGCATAAATTACCCGGCGTTACCGTCAGGGTGCCACCCGTTGCGAGTAAGCCGAAATCAAGAGATACAGTAGGTAATGTAGATGTACCAGCCAATGTAACACCCGTACCTGTGTAGGTCCAGTTATAAAATATAGCCCCAGGCACACCGGGTATGGAATAATCGACAATGGTTCCGGGGCAGACGTTAACAGGACCGGAAATAGAACCGGCATTAGATGGTACCGCCAGGCAAGCGGGAGACCACGTATAAGTTAGACCCGTTGCAGGGAATACGGACGGCGTTAAGGTACAAACGTCGGTATTGGCCGTGGCTGCTGTGGTGGCAGACCAATTGGTTGTTGTTTTACGTGCATTGTAATCGGCGGCACTGGCGCCCCTTAATCCAACCTGGGCATTTTGCGCTGTTGTATTCGTTGCCTTGCAAATGCCATATACGGCTTGCAGCGTTTGATAGTTGGCGTTACCTCCCCCTTCATTCAATACGATCTGGAAGGTAAAATCGTCACCGGGGTAATTAAACCTGGTTGCCCGCGTCCATTGTATCACAAACTGCCTGTAAGGTGCAATGCCCCTGATAAACGCATAAATACTGGTACGGGGTGTGAGGGTGACGCCTGCCGTGGTTGCGGTAGCATTGGCGCTGAGCCTGATCGTTGACGTTGTTGTATTGATCGAATTGATTACGGTTCCATCCGGAATACCTGTTCCGCTGATACGCATTCCCACCCGAATATCAATCAGGCTGGAAATGCCAGTTACCAAAGGAGACCCTGTAGTGATATTTCCGGTAATGGTGGTAAAGTCCTGTTCCTCCAAATCGCTGTTGAATCCGCAGATACCGTTATTATTTGCCGTTCCATTCAAATACACGCCCGTTGAATTGGATGCAGACACCCATGAACCGCCGGCCGTAGTGCCCGTCATGGTGATTGTACCGGTTGTGCTGAAAGCCATCCATCCGTCGGTATCAAGACCGATCGTTGAAACCCCTCCCGTATATAAAACACCGTTATAGGTAAAATTAAATGGAAACTTATATGCTGTATATGTATTGTCATCCCAACCCGTTGAAAATATACTGGCAGGTACGGTCGATGTCGTTGACGTATCGGATTTATATGCCTGCGGGATTGAGAAAATGTATAATAAGTTGCCACCTGTGCCTGTGCTGAGGATACACATGCAGCAGGCATACTATCACAAGGAACATGGGGAAACCCATGCGCCGGTGCCAAAACCTTGTCCCAAAGACGAACGATGTACTTGCATAAAGCTGATTTGAATCAACAAATATATTGAAAAACAGGTAAAATTTGAACACTATCGAGTCATTACAACACCAAAACCTTGTTACAATCAATATTCCCCTCTTTAGAGGATGACCACCTGTAAGGATTTTCTTATTTAATGCTGCCTTGATTGCAGTCAGTACTGGTGAAGTAAAAATACCGGCCGGAATCTTTCCTACTTTAACTAAAACCGGTTAGTTCCCGCCAGTGTTATGGTTGATGAATATACAAGTTGACCAGATTGGTTATATAACCTGACCGTATGAATTCCGTATCGGCACCATCCAGATACAGGTGGATGGTTTGATCGGCAACCGGGTTAGGAAACACACGAACCGACTCTGATCCTGTGAGCGATGCAACCGCAGCGGCTTTTTGTATACCTGATATCTCCATCCGTTCTGCATCGCTTTTACCCGATAAAAAACTGGCTTGTTTAATGCCTGCCTGTCGATCCACTCATAATTCATGGATGACTGCCCGGATGCCTGACGGATCCTGCCTGATCAAAACGCTGTCCGTCTGCACTTCTTTCACGACATATTCCTCGATCCTGACCTCTTGTTCTACAGACCAACGCACCCCAGCGAGCATCACGGTTGCAGGTAGCGGATATGCTGGTGATCGTCACTGGCAGAACAATATTCTGGCGGAATACCAGGATAAAACGGTCATCAGCAGAAGATACCGGGTCGTTGTTGACTGTGAATGTCAATGTCGTACTATCGGTCAGGCTAACAGGTATTTCTGTGCCCAGGTAACGGTCGGTCAACCAGGCAGTAAATCCCTCCCTGTTCATATCCGAGGGAACGAATACCATATTATAATCCTGCCTGCGCAGGTTTGTCAATTTGTAAACGATGGTATCCTGGTTGCACCGGCTCACGAACGCCAGCAATATCCTTTTCCTTCCAGGCCAATGCCGAAGTTCTCACCGGAGTTGTTCGGTTTCAGGCATCCTCACCTGTATAGGCATTGGTATAAGTTTCGTGGAAGACAACCAGGTTGGCATCTGCCAGGCGGCTGCCGGCAAATAACACAGCCCTTAAGGAAGATTGCTCTCCGTTTCCGCGAAACACCATGCTGCTACCCTGCTTTTTGGCGGCCTCCGTAAAAGAGATCGTTTCCGCCCGAACCGGCACCGGTGGCATGTATGAAGAATGCCTGTCGGATTGTATAGTGGTGATGACAGAATCCGGGGATAATTTATCGTACCGCCAGGCACAGGTTTGAAACCGTTGGTGCTGCTGATGGTCTGGTATCCACCCAGGTTTTGACTGCCGGCCAGCGTTGGATCCCAAACGTAGAAAGTATTGTCAATAAAGGCCGGTCCGGGTTTACTGATCTGTGTAAAATCAATGGCAGATGCATAAGGGTTGCCCACCGATTCAAAAGAATTGGCTGCTACGGAACTGGATGGCGGTAATTGCCCGGCACTGGCCGTATACAATTGGCCTTTGGCCCTCAGTACGGTGGTTGTTGCAGGTGATGATGAAGTGGTGACAGACCTGTCACCACGTATAAAGATCATATAGCCTTTTTTATTGGCTATGGGAAGCGTATTGGTATTGGCGATCCCATCCCATGCGTTTGTGGCGGCGTTATATACTTTCATGCCCGGTCCGCTACTGGCTGCGGTTGCGGCATCAAATCCCAGGCTGGTTGCATTGGGCACGTTACCGGTAATGATGGTACCAAATCCCGGGTTCAGCAAATTGCTCATGGGCGTATTGCCTTCCTGCCATGCCTGGTTCACTGTTTGAGATCCGCTGACGGGTACAGCCAGCAATTGCCATGTTTTGGGATGCGAAATTCCGGTAGGTATATACCTTTCCACGGTCGCCTGTCCGTTAATGGTTTTACCCGTTACGTCTCCCAGCCAGGCTGTTCCGGAAGCATTTGATTTGAAAGTCAGGAAGTCTCCCGTATTCAGTTTATTGCCGGATGGGGTAAATGTTACGGAGCGGTAGATATCGAGTGTTCCGCCCAGAGTCAGGCCGGCCAGACTGCTGTTACTGACAACCAGGTTCAATAACCGGTTATTCTGAAAAATCCCCGCCGGAATTGTTTGCGCAGATGTGCCAGCCATTTCCAGCGTACCATTGGATGCCGATATTTTTGCCAGGCCGGTATAGCTCATATCACCATACACCTGCAGTGTACCCGTTACGGTCAACACCGGTGGTGTACCCGGTGAAAGAAGAGTGAGGTTGCGAACAGCCTGAGTGGTGCTGATGGTTGGCAGGAAACTGTAACCTCCGTCGATGGTCACATCGGTAGTGGAATTGGGTACTGTATTGGCTTCCCAGTTATCGGGTAAAGTCCAGTCGGTGGATACTTTGCCCACCCAGCTTGCCGTATTGGCCAGCACAAATTCATCACAACCGATATCCGGGGTCTGCGGATTGCGTGTTTGATTGTCGATATCCAGGCTCACTGCCGCCAGTACTTTTCCTTTGTTACTGATGGCGCCATTGGCTGCGGCATCCAGGTGAAGATCGGTACCCGAAACAAAAACAGGTAATACGTTCAGTGAAGCGGCATCTTTTCCTGTGTAGGTTCTCCAGGCGGCGATTGTCGTATACGCAGTACCGGTAGCAGAAATGAACCCGCAGGCTGCAATACCGCCGTTGGTCACACCTCCTGCAAAATAAATATTGTTGTCGAGGCCGGTGAACAGGGCCGTATTATTCAGAGAAGACAATATACAGGCGGCGCCGAGGGAACTGCTGGATACAGCTCTGTTAAGCCTGTTCACGAGGATATTGTTCTGCATATCCACATAACTGTCCGACCGTAACCTGATACAGGTTGAAACGGCATTTGCCTTGGTGAGCGTATTGGTATAACCGGTAACACCGCCGAGGTTTATGGAATTATTATAAATCCTGATACCAGATTGGGTGGTATTGGCCGATACCAGGATACCGACCGGGTTATTCAATCCGTTTAAAGCATTGGTGTAATCCGACCCATCGCTCGACAGGTTTGAAATCATGTTATTGGCGATCAGGATATTTGCATTAGACACACCCGAACTGATATAAATACCCCTCACACCCTGGCTGGCCGATCCGGTATAATTGATATTACTTATGATATTGCCCCTGATCTGGAGGTTGCGCACGTTGGTACCGATCCAGATACCATTATCCGTAGCATCATCCGTACCCCTGAAATTACCGATCCTGTTATCTGCGATATCGAGGCCATTGATGCCTTCCGCATAAATACCAACATACTGGATGGCGAGGGCCCCGGCATTATTGATATCATTTTGGCCGATCACCGTACCGGAACCGTTCGTACCGGCATTGACCGCTATGGCGAATATGCCATACAGTGAGTTACGCAGACTGTTATTCAGAATGCTGATATTGTTGAAATAACCGGGATTCCCCAGTGTAGATATATCCGAACAGAGCACCACGGAAGCGTCGGTGGTACCCGCCTGCAGGATACAATTCCTGACAGAACAATTGGTCACGGGCACCGTACCCGAAGATCCAAACAGTATGGACCTTGGCCGCAGCGTCGTGCCTGTATTAATGATCGAAAGTTTGCGAGATAAAGAACCATCGTCGGAGCCATCGATGCTGATGAAATCGCCTAATACCCTGATCAACGCATTGTCGTTAGCCACCCCGCTGATCTGTGCCGTCACACCGGGAGCCGGTTTGATGGTCAGCGTATTCGAAACATTGGCAAAACCGTTCTTTTTGATCTCTATGGGAAACACCTCACCCGTTAATGCTGTATAATTGGCATTGGTCAGCAGAAAGGTCACTGAACCATTCAGGCAATTATTGTTGTATGCATTGACGGCCGCAGTCAGTGTGGTAAAATTGCCGCCCGACCCAACCGTGTAAGTGCCACTAAGGGGCGATGAGATGGTAACAGGCGCCGTTGCGGTATTGGAACAGGTGCCATTGCTGAAAGAATAGGTCACTATATAACTACCAGGCGTACTCGCAGATGCGGTGATAGCCCCGGTGGT
The DNA here is from genome assembly GCA_046329695.1 of Ferruginibacter sp. GTDB lineage: Bacteria > Bacteroidota > Bacteroidia > Chitinophagales > Chitinophagaceae > Ferruginibacter. The sequence continues at coordinate 37,992 of JAXLUE010000004.1, read as the reverse complement.
ACTGTTCAAACTCAGGCCGGCGGGCGAACTGCTGAAACTGCCCCCACCCGTACCAGTGATGCTAACGGAAACTTGTCCGCCTGTGCTGGTACACAATATGCCCGAGCCGTATGTAATGGTGGCTAACGGTAATGAATTGATCGTGATGCCCATGGCTGTTGATGCGCCGTTTCCGCAGGCATTTTGCGGGGTAACCGTCAGCGTACCAGCCGTGGCACCCGTAGAAAAGCTTAGGGTATTTGACGGTGTGGAGGTCAGGCTGTTGAAACTGGCGCCGGTACCGGAAAAAGACCAGGCATAACTGACGGCCCCGTTGACAGGAGCCAGCGTATACGTGTTGGAAGAACCGGCACATACGGAAGATGCGCCAAACAGGGTACCTGCTGAAGCAGGAACGGAAACGCAGGGTACCCAGCTATAAGTAAGGCCATCAGGCGGTAACAGAGCCTGGCTGAATACCAGCGCATCCGTATTGACAGAAGCGGCACTGCTGGATGACCAGTCTGTTGCCGTCGTCCTGGCATTGAAATCGGATGAGGTATTGCCACGAAGCCCAACCTGTGTTAGCAGATTGGCGGATATTAATGTACTGCAATCACCAAAAACAACATCGATTTTATGATTAGCCGCGGATCCGCCACCTTCATGTAGGATCAACTGTACATTGATACTTTCAGGTGAGCCGGCATTGTAACGCCGAACCTGCGTCCATTGAACGACAAACTCGCGGTTGGGTGCCACTCCCCTTGTAAATGCATACACGCTTGAACGGGGCGTGATCGTGATGGCACCTGCAGCAGTGGCAGGGGAACTCATGGTGATGGTGCCTGCCATCGCATCGAATGAAAGAACCACCGTGCCGTCGGAAATACCCGTTCCGCTCAGCCTGGTACCAACCTCAATATCGAGGAAAGAGCTGACGGAAGTGATGACGGCATTGCCTGTATTGATCGTACCGGTAATATTGCTGAATACCTGTTCCTGCCAATCGGCATTGCAAACGGCAAAGCCATTGTTATTGGCCGAACCATATAAATAAGCCCCGGCAGGGTTCGATTTGGAAACCCATGAACCACCGGCGCCCGTACCAACCATACTGATGGAACCGGTGCTCAAAGCCACCCAACCATCGGCATGAATGCCGATTGAGCCGGCGGTTGTATATGTTGTACCGTTATAGTAAAAATTAAAAGGCAGGGAATAAGTCGTTGTCTGGTCGTCCCACCCGGTCGGTAATACGGAAGCCGGGGTTGTATTAGCCGTGGCACCTGCCTGGTAAGTGCCTGTGGTGGATGAAAAAACATATTGGCTGACTTGTGCCATTGACCCAAATCCAGTCAATATCGTGGCCAGGAAAATGCATATCGTATTCGTGATAAAACGAAATCGTAATTGTGGGGAAGCCTGATTGGGGGTGTAATATGTAATCTGTCCTGCCATTAGCCTGTTTCTTGTGGTTTCGGTAATTTCCTCCACGTTGCAGGTTTAACAGACAACGTTTGCGGCACAGGGTTTTCGTTCTGTTACCAGACAGGCATAAGATAATTGGGGGAATTAAGCAGCTACAGCGGATTTCTACAAGATGGGTGGATTTGGGGTATGGCCGTGAAGCCTGTACAAAGGTAAAACCGAAGAGCCGTAAATGCAAATCCGGACGCAAAATATATTGGTAAAAAAGAGGTTTTTTTTGACCGTAAAACAAAAAACTGTTCAAAGTAACCTGAAGAAAAACAGGCTTCTTTGAACAGTTTGAAATAAGTTGATAACTACAAGATGATCAGGGGGATATTTTCGGTATTGCCATCCGTACCAGTGATGCTCAACTGGTAAGATCCGGCGGGTACGGTTTCCCCTACATTAATCTGGCTTGACTGGTTTCCGGCTTCCGCCTTAACCTGTCCGCGGTACAACACTTGTCCGCCTGAGCCTATCAGCTGCAGTTTGTAATTACCCGGTGTTTTATCCCGGAAAAGCAGGTTTATCTGTTTATTGACTACGGGATTGGGGTACACGGAAACCGATGCTACCCTGACCGTTTCTTCATGCATGTTTTCCCCTTTGGCTACCAATACATCATTGACATTGCTGTTGGTGCCCGTGAGGTTAACCACCTGACTGAAAATTTCTCCGTTTCCGTTCAGCAGAGTGCCTTTGATACGGTATGATATGTTTCCTGTCGGTGCCCCGGCGTCAAGCTGGCGGTATGTGGTGTTACTGCCATTATTCGCCACGGGATCGATCACGGAAATACTGCGGAAATGAACAGCATCTAAACTCCTTTCGATATCGTATTTCTGGATCCTGGCTTCCTGGGTGACATCCCATTGCAGGGCAATACGGTTGTCTGTGCCACGGTTGGCGGTGAAACGACTGATCACAGGTTGCGGAACCCTGGTGAGGCTGTTGAATACAACCCTGAATCGATCGCTGGCATAGGAACCCGGAGCGGAATTGGTGACGGTGAATTCCACATTTGTGGTTCCTTCGAGGTTTAAAGGCGTTCTTGTTTGCAGGAATTTATCTTCCAGGAAAGCGGTCATATTATCAGAAAGCCTGCTGGCCGTAAGCTCCATTTTATAGGTGCGCTGTTTCATTTGTCCTAATACAAAAGGTATCGTATCCGTTTGCAGAATGTCTGCCCTTCTTTCTACGATATAAGCTTTCCGGTTGCGGGAGATCCCGATATTTTCACCGGTATTGCTGAGTTTAAGCGCATCCAGCTCATCCAGTTGGTTAGAATAACCCGGGCCAAACTGGGTCAGGTTGCCATCGATCATAATGGCCTCCGAATTGGAATAAACATACAAATTGACTTTTAATTGTTTTCCGCTGGGTTCAACAGGGCGTGAAACGAGGTTACTGCCGTTGGTCTTACTGGATTCCAGGAATGAAACCGTACCGGCGCTGAGCGGAGCATACACAAAAAAGGCAGAGCCGGATTCGATATCCGTATTGCTGGTATAGCTTCCGCCGCTGGGCGTAACTATATACGAACCGCTTCCACTGTCCCAGGTAATGGTCCGGAATCCACCAAAACCATAACGCGATCCGCTGCCGGAAGTCAGTAAAGGATCCCACACATAAAAGGTATTGGGTACGCCGCCGGTGCGCGTAACATTATTAAAGTTGATGGCTGATGCATAGGGGTTGGCGATCGAAACCCACTGGCCCGCTCCCACACTGATCGCCGAAGATGGATATTTGCCTGTTTTGACGGAACCGCTTGTGCGGATGACGGTAAATACAGGCGACTGTGAGGTTGTCGTAATGGTCCGGTCACCACGGATAAATGCCATATAGCCATAATCATTGGCGATCGGGTTCAGTGTACTGCTAATGCCCACATAGGCCTGAGTACCCGGATTCCAGTATTTTACGGAAGGCACGGAAGAGTATCCGTCGAATCCGTTGGCTGGGTAAGTTTCACCGGTGATCTGGAAACCCCTGGTTGCGAGAGAAGTACTTCCTGATGCCTGGTTTTCCTGCCAGGATTGCTTGATGGTTTGTGAACCGTCGGTGGGAACAGCCAGTAATCTCCAGGCCCGTTGAGCGGAAACATAGCGTTCAACCGTTACATTACCTGAAATAAAGCCCAGGGCCGCTCCGGTGGTTGGATGGGCGGGTATTTCCGCTATCCTTGCCGTACCGGTGGAGGTGGAACGAAGGGTCAGCCGGTCATTGGTGGTCAGGGTTGCGCCAGAACCAATGGTTAAAGTACCGTAAGTACTGCCACCAACCATATCCAGGGTAGTACCCAGGCTGGCAGAGGCATTATTTCCGAGTGTCAGGTTTTTGATAAAACGTGCCCCGGCGGAGAAATACAGCGGAATGCTGGTGCCGTTCACCACCAAACTGGATGTGGTGGAACTGGAAATGGTACCGCTGCTCCTGATCAGGTTATTGATGCTTAAGGTCTTTCCGTTCAACCCGATCGGTCCGCTTGTCAAACGAAGTGTCCCAGATACGGTATATGTTGAACCGGAACCTGACAAGGTAACGCCTCCGCTGTTATTGATGGTGAGGTTATTCATCGTTGCCGGCAGTCCCGTGCCGGATGAGGTCAGGGAGGAGCCGTTATAGGTATAATTGCCGGCGGTACTGAAACTCCTGGTGGTAGTTTGAATATTGCCTGTGGCTCCTGAACTACTGATACCCTGTGTAGAAGTAATGATGAGTGTACTTCCAGCTTCGGTTGTAAATGAACCCGAACCTGACACAACCTGGTTGTTCGTTTCAAATGTGCCCCCGTTTTTAACAGACATGGCCCCATTTGATACAACGCCTGCTCCCAGCGTCCAGGTAGTATTTTCCTGTAACTGAGTGGTTCCCGTAACTGTAATGGTGCCGGTATTGGTCTTCAATGAAGTTCCCGTACCCGATTCGTTGGAAAGGATCAGGTTCCCATAGGTGGGTGTGGCGTAGATGGTTTGATTAATGCCTGGTGCGGCATCATATTCAATGGTACTATTCGAAGATATATTCATGGTGGTAAATCCTCCGGGGAAATTACTTCCCGGCACCACAATACCTAATCCACTGGATGGACTGGGAATGGAGAAGCTGTTACTCAAAATCATTTTGGAGGAATTATTCATCGAAAAAGTTCCTCCGGCGGCATCCCTGATCCACTGACTGGTTGCCAAATCAAGAACTGCTGAATTATTGATTGTCAGATTGTTCATGATGTTATCTGGAGTATAAGTTCCGGTTACGTGTCGGCAAATCGGACTATTGGAATTACCTACTACTACGTTATAAAAATTAGCAAAATAGAGGTCATTGTTCCATAATACCTGCTGCAAACCAACCCCGTCAAATTCGATGGTACCCGGCCTGCTGCCTGAGCTGATGGCAAAGGTCCTGCCCAGGGTCACATCGGCACGGCAAATGATCTTACTGTTGATATTACCCCTGAAATAACTGATCTTATTGGTTGGCCAGGTGGCCGCATTGGTGCCGATGGTCAGGTTACCTTTAAAATCCACGATACCGGCAGCCGAACCGTTGTTCTCCCCAATATAGATCCTGGAATTGAATCCCGAACCGGTAGCAAGGTCGATATCGGCATTTCCATTTACGGTAAACGTAAAGCCTTCCGTACTGATCATGCCCGCCCGGTTATTGGTCACTTTAAAATCAAGGTTATATACGGATGCGTTGGCATTGAGTGTAATGGTGGCATTGCCGCTATTGATGTTTACAAAAACATTGGTACAGCCGGTTGGCGCAGAAGCCGATGCCACGTAAGAGCTGGAGGAAGTTGACCAGTTTGAAGCGGTATTAAAAACGGATGTCGGCGAAGGATTGGTTGATCCGCTACCCGTACCTGCCCAATAAAGCGTGTTGATAGAACCACAACTGATATTGGTGGCGGTGGTTACTGATGCATTCAGGGGCGAACTCGTCAGGTATTTGGGGGAGGAACCGCATGAACTTGAATTATATGCGTATACCCAGTAATAATATGTTGTCCCCTGGTTCAAACCATTGGAAGTAAAGGTTGTAAAGGGACCGCTGTATTCAACATAAGTGGTTGCACCCAGGGCAGTAGACCCGACACTATAGGTTGTACCGTCTGACGGATTGGTTGGAGCGGCAGCCGTGCTGGTACGCACCACCAGGTAACCATTGGCCGAGGAACTGGCAGTAAAGGAACCGATCACACTGGTAACACCGATCGTTGGAAAGGTCAGTGTAGTTGGCTGTGCCAGCGGAGCAGTTGCTGCCGCATTGACAACCAGTTCAACGTAGTCAGAAGTTTCATTTCCGCAATTGTTGGTGATCACGCAATGATAATCCGTTGACGCATCCCCTGAAACGGCCGGGTTGATGGTGAGCGTGGCACTGGTGGCGCCAGAGATTGCCCCGCCGTTGGATAGCATCGTATTTCCCTTATACCAGCGGTAATTGAGTAATCCGCCGGTTGCAACAACACTAAAACTGATGACAGGGTCTCCCGAACAAACAGTCTGGTCCGTTGGCTGCGTGGTGAATGCCGGTACATAACTCAGGGTAACGACCACGTACCGCTCATGGCCATACTGCAACCATTGCTGGTATTTGTTCAGGCAGTATAGGTAGCCGCGGTAGTTTGATTGCCGAAGTGATGGCTGAACCTGTTCCGGCGATCACCGTTCCACCGGGCGTCAGAGTATAATTCACACCAACCTGTGATCCGGCTGACCAAACCAACCGCCACGCCTGATCCCCCAAAACAATAATCTCCGCCGCCAGTTACGGCATATACTGTTGGGGAGGCATTTATTGTTACCACAGCACTTCCATTCATATTAGATGTACAACCCGTGGCAACCACTGTGGCTGTTGCGGTATACGTAGCTGCTGCGGTCTGGTTGCCAAAACTGATGGCTGCACCTGTACCCGCCACTACCGTTCCGCCGGGAGAAAGCGTATAGTTGACCCCTACCTGCGATCCGCTCAATCCTACTGCCACACCGGAACCGCCGGAACAATAAGCGCCTCCACCGGTTACATTATATGCAGTTGGATTAGAGTTGATCGTTACAACGGCACTGCCTGTCATATTGTTGGTACAACCCGTTGTGGCATTCGTTGCCGAAACAGTATAGGTTGCTGCCACGGTTCTGTTCCCAAAACTGATGGCCGATCCCGTACCTGCCACCACCGTACCTCCCGGTGAAAGCGTATAATTCACTCCTACCTGCGATCCGCTCAGCCCTACGGCAACCCCGGATCCTCCGGAACAGTAAGAGCCTCCACCGGTTACATTATAGGCAGTCGGCCTCGGGTTGACGGTAAAGCTGGACGCGCTGTTTCCTGAACCCTGGGCAGTTGTAACGGAAACCGTTCCCGTGGTACCACTGCCGATAACTGCCACGATCTGTGTCGCCGTATTGGAGGTTATGGAAGACACCGCCGTACCGCCAATCGTTACCGAAGTGGCGGAACTGAGATATGTTCCATTAATGGTGATGTTGCCGCCGGAACAACCACTGGCCGAACCAAGGCTGGATATAACTGGCGGAACATTGCAACTGATCGTGATATTATCTACTGCTGGATTTGAACGTGGATTAGACCCATTTTCTTCTGCGGTAAACACCAATCGTATCGTGGTTCCCGCATAACTATCCAGGTTGATGGCCGTCATTTGAGTAAAACTGGCATATGTGGTTGTATTATCCGAATAAACCGCCGTATACCCGGTTGTTGGAAAAGTTCCTGAAACCGGCGTATTGGATGTAGAGGTAATAAAAACCCTGAAACGGTCACTGGCGCTGGCCGTAGTGCGTTTTAAATAAAACTGCAGCCTAACCGTAGTGGCTGTTGACGGGATGGCAATATCCCTATAAAAATGCTGTACACTGGCCACATTCGAACCGTTATTGTTACTATTCTGGCCCATGTATGCCGATTTGGTACCCGAAGCCGCTCCGGCAGCTGTACCAACCCACCACTGCCGGCTATTTCCTGGCTGGGCTTCCGACCAACCATTGGCAGCAAATGTGGACGTTGCATTCTCAAAGCCGCCATCGGAGGCAGTGATCAACTGGGTCTGTGCAGATGCTTGAAATGCAAAACAAGAAAGTGACAATAGTACTGCCAGTAATCGTGCCAGATTTACCGGGAATACTGTTGCCCTGTACGATGAAAGGCTCCCAATGGGTACTTTTTGGTTAAAGAACATGGCTTTTCGTTTTATGATGCAGGTTCACTGCGATTGTTTGGATATACTATTGGATAAGGCCTCCAGTTTCTGGAAAAATTTCAACATTATGATAATCAATATGTTGAATATCTGCCTTTAGAAAATCTGGTTTGCCTAACCTGTAAAACGAAAAAGAATGTCAATTATTATCTTTTTGTGGAACTAAAGGCAAAAGAAGGGAGAAATGAATGATGTATATATACAAAAAAATGGACATCAAAATCGATGTCCATTTAAACATTAAATTCATGTAAATTCTACAAGTTATTAATAATTATCTTGTTACGATTTAATTAATTATAACATTGTTCAGCACGTGCCTGCCAGACTTATTCTGCAAGACCAACAAATAGGAACCGGAAGCGATATTTGCAGGCAGAACGATCTGTATTCGTCCCCCCTCTTCCAATTGCAGGTTATCCTGATATACCTGCTGACCGGTTTGGTTCAGCAAGGTCATGGTATAACTGCCCGATAGTAAAGATTCGTATTGCATGTGCAATGTTCTTCCAACCACCGGATTGGGATACACTTTCAGCTTTGGTTCAGCAACCGGTTGTTTCACAGAAGCCGGTACCTTTTGCTGTATCTGGTCATTCTTTTCACTAGTCAGTAAGGTTCGTTTTGAACGGAAAACTATCCTGAACCTGTTGCCGCCGAAAGCCGCCTATAGTGTTGACAGTAAAATCTACTGACGGAACTGCCTTGCGGGTTCAGGAGGCGATTAATGTATTCAGGTATTTGTCTTCCAAATAAGGCATCAGACCTGCCGCCCCTACCTGGTTTATGTCAAATTCCAGCCTGTATGTTTGACGTTTCAGTTGACCGAACTGGTATTGAATGATATCATTGACGGTCAGTAATGGCCTTCTTTCAGCCACCAGGGTCACTGATCCTGCTCCCAGGATGCCCATTTGCTCACCACCCTGTCCGCCTATTTTGACCGCATCCAACCTGTCGATATCGCCAGACCAGCCTGTATTGAACTGGCTGAGTGCGCCATCCAGTAAGATGGCCTGGCCGTTTGAAACAACGGACAGATTCACTTTGATCTGCTGCAGGGTCCTGTTTGTTCCTCCCCTTGTGACCAGGTTACTTCCATCGGTCTTGGCTGTTTCCGAGAAGGAAAGGGTTCCCGGAATCCCGTCTGCCCTCACGAAGAATGCCATGCCAGATTCAATCTTGGTATTTCCACCGGCAAAACTTCCTCCCCCGGGAATAACGGTATAATTAGGTCCCGGGCCAATGAAAGTCTGGTAACCACCGAGCCCATATGCTGAATTGCCGCTGCTGGTCAGTTTGGGATCCCATACGTAGAAAATATCCTGCACACCGCCTGAAATACTCAGTTTTGAGAAATCTATGGCAGATGCATACGGGTTACCAACGGAAGCAAACTGGTTGGCCCCAACATTGATCACAGGAGGTGCATCGGCGCCGGATGTATAGAGCTTGCCCGTGGTGCGCAATATTGTTTCATTGGCGGCCTGGTTGAAAGCGGTTATAGACCTGTCGCCCCTCACAAAAAGCATATACCCCTTACTGTTGGCAATTGGGATATTGGTAGATGGAATACCTTCCCATAACCCCGTGTTGGCCTTATAGGTTTTCATACCGGAACCCGATGCCGCCGGCGTTTCTATATCAAATCCCAGTGCGGTGGCCGAAGGTATGTTTCCGGTGATGATAGTGCCATAACCAGGCTTTGTATTTCCCAGCGGGCCATTATTCTCCTGCCATGCCTGCTTGATGGTTTGTCCTGTTGTTGGCGCTGCCAGGAATTGCCATGCTTTCGGATGACCAGGCACATATCTTTCCACCGTTACATCACCCGTAATGGTATTACCGGAATACAGGCCATTGGAAGTCATGTCGCCCACACTGGCCGTGCCCGTGGCCCTGGACATGATCAATAACTTGTTGTTGGTATTAAGATTGACATTGCTGGCCCCGAATTCAAGTTTACCTGAGATCTTGAGTGTGTCATTGATTCCGGTCAAACTTACTCCGCCGGTATTGCTCAACAGCATGCGCCTCAAAGTTTGTGAGGTAAATATGCTGCTGGATATATTCTGAGCCGTATTTCCGTATAATTCAACCGTGCCGTTAATGGCATTCAGTCCGCCATTGCTGGTTATGCTTCCGGAAATTCGCAATACCTGATCATCCAGGTATAAAGTGGCGCCTGGGGCAATGGTCAGGTCTTTACAGGTGGCCATGGCCGATGAAACAACCGGATCATTGGGCAATCCTGCGGGAATGATGACATTCGTGGTTTGCGTAGGTACACCTCCGCACCAGTTATCAGGATCGTTCCAGTCGGCCGACGCCTGGCCTAACCAGGTACCCGTAGCCGTTACGTTTACCGTTACTGACACACAACTGGTATTGAATGAACAAGGCGCTGCATTTTCATATCGGCCATAATAGGTGGTCGTTACCGTTGGGTTCACCACCAGGTTATTACCTGTACCCACCAGTGTACCGCCGCATGAACCTGTATACCAGGCAACCACTTCGCCGGTGCCGCCGCCACCTCCGGTAATTGTTAAGTTGACCGGACCGCCGCTGCATATGGATGTAACAGAAGCAGAAGCTGAAACAGGGTTGGCTGACTTTTGGTTAACCGTTACCGTTATGCCCGCAGCCGGGCCTGCAACATTACTGGCGCAAGGCGATGCCGCACCTTCCGCCCTCAGATAATAGGTAGTGGTAACCGTGGGGCTAACCGCCAGGCTGGCTGAAGCACCTGTGCCCGTACCAACCAGCGTGCTGTATGTATTGTCTGAATACCATTTCCAGGTTGCCCCTGAGCCAAGACTTCCGCCGGTTTGGGTCAACGTGGTATTGGATCCATTGCAGATCGTTCCTGCCGATGCCTGCAATGTTACGGGAGCAATGGAAGGCTGACTAACCGTTACGGTTACCCCGGCTGCTGGCCCGTTGATCGTTGCTGTGCATGGCGCCGAGCCGCCTTCAATTCTCAGGTAATAGGTGGTGGTGGTAGCAGGGCTGACTGTGAGACTGGCGGTTGCGCCGGTGCCCGTACCCACCAATGTGGTATATGTATTGTTTGAATACCATTTCCAGGAGGCCCCTGTTCCCAGGCTGCCACCTGTTTGCGTGAGCGTAGTGCTTTGACCATTACAAATAATATTGGGAGAGGCGGTTAAAGAGGTTGGCGCCGTTGAGGGCTGGTTTACCGTGATGGTAATGCCGGCAGCCGGACCTCCCACATTCGCGCTGCAAGGCGTGGAGGTTCCTTCTGCTCTCAGGTAGTAAGTAGTGGTAACAAGCGGACTAACGGTTAAACTGGCTGAGGCGCCGGTACCGTTCCCTACAAATACAGTGTAAGCTGCATCACTGTACCATTTCCAGCTGGCGCCCGTACCCAGGCTACCACCTGTTTGGGTAAGCGTAGTGCTATTGCCGCGGCATATCGGGTTAACGGATGCATTCAAAGTGGCTGGAGCAATGGAGGGCTGCCTGACCGTAACGGTAACGCCGGCGGCAGGACCTGTCAGGTTGGCCGTACACGGTGATGCCGTTCCTTCAACCCTCAGATAATAGGTGGTTGTAATTGTCGGACTCACAGAAAGGCTGGCATTAGCGCCGGTACCCGTACCCACTAAGGTAGTATAAGTGTTATTCGAATACCACTTCCATGTTGCCCCTGTTCCCAGGCTGCCACCTGATTGGGTAAGCGTGGTACTTTGACCGTTACAAATGACATTGGGTGATGCCGACAAAGATGTGGGAGCAACGGAAGGCTGGTTAACGGTAACGTCTACCTGCGTTCTGGCACTGCTGGCACAACCTGCAAAACTGACCGCCTGCGCATAATAACTATTTACGCCGGCCACTGAAGGAGTGACACTTAAATTAGCCGCGCTGACGGTAGATCCGATACTGGTGCCTGCAACAGGTACCGTATACCAGATAATATTACCCGGTGAGGGAGCCGAAAAGTTGGAGAATATCGTGGTTGCGTTTCCACCGGTACCATTCGTTGTTCTCATCCGAAGCGTAAAAGTCTGATTCGCAGGCACTGAAATGGTGGCCGTTCCGCTCTGGTTATTACTACCCGACGTATTGAAACCAGGCAGGTTAACCGCAGCTCCACCATTGATGGAATATTGAGGTATATCCCTGCTCGGTCCATCGGTTGTTCTGTAAGACCAGTTAAAACTGTAATTACCTGTAATGGGTCCGTTGGTGATGGTAAAATCAGTATTTCCAGCCGTTCCGTTATCGCCGGATGTTATGGATATGGAGATAGGCGCCCCACTTGTATTGACACTACCACCCGTTAATGCTGGATTGTTTGTAATTGACCAGTTTGCCGGTTGATAAATAGCGGTAAAATCAGACTGGAAGCCATTGGGCGTTGTACCATTCAGGTTGCTGGATGAACCAAGGCAAATAGTTGAAGGGCTGGCGGTCACAGGTGAAGGAGCAGACGGCGGGGCTGCCACGGTGATCACCCTGCTGGAATTGATCAGGCATCCATAAAAATCCGTTACGCTCAATGAATATGTTCCGCTGTTGGCTGCAGTTGCTCCGGTTATGGTGGGGTTTTGGAGGCTTGAAGTAAATCCTCCTGGTCCTGTCCAGCTAAATGTATAAGGACTAGACCCGCCTTGCAGGTTGGCCGACAGGTTCAGGTTACTGCCCTGGCATATCGTTGTTCCACCTCCTGAAACAGAAGGTATGGCGGAGAAGGCTGCCGGGGATAATGTACTGATGGAAATATCGTCCAGTGCAAAATCATTGCCACCAAGGGCACCCTGGAGATCAACAATGGAACAAACCGCAGACGTTGAGGGTCCCGAATTCCAGGTTCCGTAGAAACGCTGCCAGTTGGTATTGCTGGCATTATTGTTCACTCCGGCGATCAGCACCGCACTGACCCCGATCGGCGAACCATTCACACTAAACTGTAATTGAGCAAATGGCGCCGCATTATTCATACTAAGGGCCCATGCCGAAAAATAATACGTGGTATTGGGTTGGATGGTAACTGATTGCTGCCAGACCGTTGGACCAACCAATCCGTTTACGATCATCATCCTGCCGGTATTGGTAGTATGGTCTCGACCCCAGAAATTATCATGGTTGAAATTGGGATTATTGTTTACTGTATAGGTTCCCTCAGGGTACAAACCATTGGGGATCGCATTATTCACATAAGTGTAACCAGACGTAAATCCAACATTACCGGCCTCAAAGTTTCCATTCACGGCCAGTTCTGTTGCAATGGAAATACTGTTGGTTGCGGTACATCCATTGGCATTGGTAATGGTTACCGTATAGCTTCCGGCAATATCCACATCAATCACCTGTGTGGTGGCGCCGTTTGACCATAAATAAGTATAAGAACCAGCAGGTGAAGGCGTAGCCGTAATTCTTACCTTACCGGGCACAATACAATAATCAGCCGATAAAGTCACACTGGGCAATGGATTTACGGTAATGGTGAAATTCCTCACAGGGCCGGAACAGCCACTTGCCGTTGCCGTTACGCTAACGGTAGCGGTTACCGGCGCACCGGTTGCTGTATATGCCGGGATATTACCCGTCCCGCTTGTACCAAACCCTATATTGGCAGTGCTCGTCCAGGAATAGGTTGCCCCTGCCACGTTGCTGCCGAAATTGATGGCTGATCCGTTGGCATTGTTACAAACAGAAACATTCGACACACTGTTTACGGAAGGTATCGGGTTAACCTTCACATTCACAGTAGTATTGCTGGAACAAGATCCGGCTGTTGCCGTAATGGTAAAATTAGTTGTTTGCTGAACATTCGTACCGTTGGTCAGTGTGCCATTGATCGTTGCCCCACTTCCGCTGTTAGGCATTCCCGTTAGGTTGCCCGTATTATCCCGGCTCCACGTAAACGTTGTTCCCGATACGCTGTTCGGGTTGGTGATATTGATTGCAGAGATTGCCGTTGCGGAGCAGATCGTCTGGGTGAGGGGCAATGCCGCAACCGTAGGTCTTGGATTTACCGTCACCGCCCTGTTTTGAGCCGCACTGGATCCGCAAACATTTCCTGCCGTAACTGAAACATTACCATTATCCCCTGCATTGCCGGATGTAACGGTAATGGAAGTGGTACCCTGACCTGCAGTAATCGTCCAGCCAGATGGAACCGACCAGTTGTAGGTGGTGGCATTGGCAACAGATGAAATACTGTAAGTGATCCCGCTGGTATTCGCACATACGGTAGCTGAACCAGTAATCGTTCCGGGAGTGGACGGTACAGGAGGATTCATGGCAACCGTCATTGAACGTTGTGCCGAATAATTGACCGTCAACACAGGAGCATTGGCTCCGCCAGAATATCCATAAAAATTATACACGGAATTACCCCCCCTTTCAAGTCCCATACCGATCCAGCCCGGGCTGGCAATCCTGTTTTGAATATCTGTATTGGCAGCGGCATTCAAAGTCAATGATATCTGACCGATATTCGACCATGTGGCGCTGCTGTACGTAGTGCCAGAGCCAGCTGCAGTGTATAATGTTGCTGCAGCAGCGCTTACCGGGTCGTTATTATCCAGTGCATTCACATAATTGGTTGCATTAGACAAACTGGCCGTATTATTATTGGTCAGTTTCAATACGGAAGAACTGATCGTTACACCTGTTGGGATTGAAGACAATGGGAATTTGAGATACCCCCTTCTTTCACCTCCTCCATCATTGACCATGATCGCATCGGATGTTTTAGGACCATTATTATCCGTCCATCCTGTATTATTGGTAGCAGAAACCGGGTTGATATTAATAGACTGCGGCGCGTCACTGGACCCGCAGAAGTTAACCGCTGCAACGGAAATTGTTCCACCAGCCACGCCGGATGTCACCGTTATGGAATTGGTGCCTGAACCGGAACTGATCGACCAGCCTGCCGGTAACGTCCATGTATAAGAAGTTGCATTGGCTACCGGGGCGACGCTGTACACCAAACCTGCCGTATTCTGACAAACAGGCGTACTGCCGGTAATGGTTCCCGGGGCGGAAGGCCTGGATGGACTTACCACCACAGCATAGGTTTGCGGGGCACTTGTTCCGCAGGAATTACCCGCCGTAACACTGATGTTGCCGTTTTGGCCTGCAGCACCTGCAGTAACGGTGATCGAAGTGGAACCGGCACCAGAGGTAATAACCCATCCTGCCGGTAAATTCCAGGTATATGTTGTGGCATTAGGCACGGAAGAAATACTATATACATGACCGGTAGTTGCCGGGCAAACAGTAGCAGGTCCGCTGATAGATACGGGAGTGGCAGGAATCGCGGGGTTCAAAGCTAACGCCTTCGCCTGCACGCCACTGGTTCCACATGAATTAGAGGCGGAAACGGACACATTGCCCGCAACCGTACCAGAAGTGACTGTGATGGTATTGGTGCCTGCACCTGAAGTAATGACCCAGCCTGCAGGTAAACTCCAGTTATATGAAGTGGCATTGGCTACCGGGGAAACGCTATATACCAACCCTGCCGTATTCGGGCAAACAGGTGTGGGCCCGGATATCGTACCGGGAGTGGCAGGCGCCGGAGAACTGACCACAACAGCCAATGATTGGACTGAACTGTTGCCGCAAGAGTTGGCAGCCAATACGGTTACATTACCATTCTGCCCGGTTAAACCGGCCGTAACTGTAATGGACGTAGTTCCGGAACCAGCAGTAATAGACCAACCTGCCGGTACAGTCCATGAATATGACTGCGCATCAGCAACCGGAGATATAGAATATACATTACCGGTAGTTCCGGGACAAACGGCTATTGAACCGCTGATCGCACCGGGGGTAGCCGGCGCTGCGGGACTTATTACCTGCGTTACTGTTCCGGAATTGCCAGGTAAATAATCCGAATCCCCTGAATAGTTTGCCGTGAGGGAGTGACTACCCGCGCTTAATGTAGATATGGTCAATACGGCCTGCCCGCCCGAGATCACCGCGCTTCCGATAAGGACCACCCCGTCATAAAAATCAACACTGCCGATTGCTGTATTCGGAAGGACGCTGGCCGTCAGGTTAATATTGACTCCAGGGCATGCCGGGTTAATATTGGTAATCAGGCTGACACTGCTGGCAGCCTGGTTAACCAGGAAGTCGGCTGTTTCAGCGGATGTCAATCCCGGTGCTGAAGCTGTCAGTCTTTTGACACCTGCCGCATTGATCAGAAGATCTGTATATGTAACTGTACCATTTCCTGCCGATGTACCGATATCAAGCATGTTTGTACCAGACAATATACCGGTACCGGTCGTCAAACTAAGGGTGACATCCAGGTTTGGCAATAACCCTTCATTGGTCGTATGACCAAATTGGTCTTGTGTAACTACCACTGGCTGTTGTCCAAATATCGTTGACAGGCTGGCCAGTGCGGGTTCTGTTGTAAACGCCAGTTTAGCGGCTGCCCCTTGTTTTTGAGATAAAGAGCCGAAACTTGTTCCACCGGTTCCTGATGGATCCGAAGTCGTTGTGATGTTCAGCACACTCAGTCCACCGGGATTAGAAGAAGAACGGTAGATCTCACCGGCATTGGGGATCAATGATCCATCCAAAGCCTGGACTTCAATACCGGAAATGGTGATCACATCAAGAAAGTCATCATCAGCAACATTGACAGACAGGGTGATTTCTGTGGCACTGACTGATATGGATGCACCCGATATGTCTCCCACTGAAAATGACACATTACCTGCAAGCGGATTAAAGACCCAGCCTGCTGGTGCTGTAAGAATGAATGTTTGAGAAACCCCGCCGGTTTCAGCAATATCATGCTGATCCTGTTCTGAAATGACAATATCACTCAGAACCGTATAGGCAGCACCAATTGCATTGGATGCTTTGTCGGCTGAAATGAGTGTGCCATTATTTGCGGGTACTACAATGACATC
The DNA here is from genome assembly GCA_046329695.1 of Ferruginibacter sp. Classification (GTDB taxonomy): domain Bacteria; phylum Bacteroidota; class Bacteroidia; order Chitinophagales; family Chitinophagaceae; genus Ferruginibacter. The sequence goes on along the minus strand of JAXLUE010000004.1, from coordinate 21,390 downwards.
TGCCCAGGCATGTAATGCAGTGAAAGCAGATAAACAGAAGAGGAATATCGCTTTTGCAAAAAGGCGAATTCTTTTTCCAGGGTTGGGTAAATGTTTAGTCGTTTTCATATCCTTAAATGCTTATCCGGGAGGTTGTCCGGCTCCGGTAACAAGCGCAGGATTTGACACAGGCTTGACTTTTGTTGGCTTTCAGGGATTCATGGACAGTTTATGAAAAACTGAAATGATCGGAATGAATGCTGGTTTGTAACGATGATTTTCGCGGAAATTGGAGGAGGAATTGCTTCGGATGATGGACTGATACCTGGCGGTAATTCGGGATACGGAATTAACCACAAAATAACATAATTATTCTTACTTACTAAAGTTTCCGGCCATTTTTTTAAACAAAACCGAAAAAAGCGCCGAAGCGCTTATGGTTCATGTGAGTAAGGGTTTGATTGTCAAAGTACAATTCCATGATGCCAGTTTCACTATCTTCTTTCCTCCGTCTTGGATGTTCTTCACGGGCACCCGGGAATATTTGCGAAGGGCATTCATCACATCATGGTAAGATCAGGTTCCCCATTTTGCCGGCTCTTTAATCAGCCAACGCATACTTATCAATTTCTAAGCAGCATGCAGGAGAATTGTGCAGGATCATTTTGCCATCTGCACACACATCATATCGGCATCAAGGCCTTGTGCAGGCGCTTCCACCCCATCGTCATAGATCAAAAAATCGCCTGTAACTGCAAATGACAGTGAAGGTGCCGATGCGATCATCTTACGCATACCGGTTTCGTGTACCTGCAGATCGGAAAAAGTAACACGGCCATTACCGCCCAGCGTACCGATATTCAAAACGGTTTGCCCAGTCAATGACGAATTAGCGGACGAAAGACTGACCCTTACATTTTGAATAGCGGCAAGGCCTTCTGTAGAAAAATTGCCGAATTGATCAACCGTCATGATCTCAGTCTGGCCTTCCAGGTTTTTACCTTCGGCAGTAGAATATGGCTTGTTCGCAAAAATGAGTTTTTGAGCTTTACCTGGTTTGAGGCTGAGGCTGGCGAAATTAGTACCGCCGGATCCAGAAGTATTGCGCGTGGGTGTGATATTGGAAACCAGTGCAGTACCCGGGTTATTCACCGAACGATGAATATAGGCGTTACCCGTCTGTATCATGCCATTGACGGCACGGACTTCAATGCCCGAGATTGTCATCACATCCAATAGTTCGGTGCTTCTCACACAAAAACGAAGTGTGATCGTATGTTCTTTCACTTTCAGGTCGGTCACCCTAAAATCAGATGGGGCATTCATGATGATCTTGCCAACACCCGGGTTGAATTCCCAACCATCAGGCGCCGTGAGTATCATGGTTCTCCAGTAACGGTCGGTAAATGCGAAATCCTGTGTTTGTTGCTCACTGATCACGATATCACCGATAGGCGTAAACGCAGTTTGACGGGATGGCATGGAGAGATCTGCAGAAATTCCGTTACCATTTGTGGCCGGCGTTACTATGACCCCTGCCTGCGCATGACCGATCTGAGTGAACAGGATGGCGGCGAAAAGACTTTTTGTCCATCCCCTGTTGACGATTGTCTTGAAGATTTGTGATTTCATACCCTTTGATTTTGGCTTTATGCCATTGAATTGGTAAGCCGGTTAAAGTTTGAGGTTAAGCTTTACCTGGGGCCATGGATATTGCTCCATATGCAACCAGTTTGTGTGTTCAGACGGCAGTGATGCAGCCTAAAACATCGGCTTCAAGAGAAATGGATAAAAGGGTGGGATTTCAATAGAGATGATGGGACAGGACAAAAGTTGAAAAAAAAAACGGCAAATCAAAGCGAAGTGCAAAAAAAAATCCGGGAACCTGTAAACCAGCCAGATAGGATTATTAAACGGGTACCATATAAAAAAATGATGGCACCTTTCGGTGCCATCTGGGGTTCGGATTAAAAACGGCTTGGGTTCTTAAACTATAAAACATTGATTGTTTTAACAAAGTTGCTGTTATCGGAGCCGATCAGTTGCAGACGGTATATTCCTCCCTGCAATGTGGATGGCAACGTAACCGTATGAATGCTGTTGCCCATTTGATGCTGGATGGTCTGCAAAGGCATCCTGTTTCCATTACTTGAGATCAGGAAAGCGCTGTATTTACCGGCCGGTTGACCAATAAACTGCAGGTTCACTGTTTTCTTAACCACCGGATTTGGGTAAACGAGTATGTCTGACGTTTCCAGTTCCAGTTGGATACTGGCCGTTTTGCTGTAAATGACCTGGCCTGAATTGGCATTTCCCCTGATACGGAAAGAATATTCTCCTTTATGGCTGACCGGTTGGTTGATCGAATAGCCCAGACCATCACTGGTATTATAAGGCGTTACCGATCTCACCGGCATAAACTGCCCGCCATTATCAGATAATTCGACTTCATAATTATTCATGTCATCCTCATTATCCACTTTCCACTGAACCAGTATATTATTACCGTTCCTGGATAAGAGCACATCATGAATACTTACCGGAGGCTTGGGTTTGCGGCCCTGGCTGAAAACGATCCTGAAACGATTCTGGGCAAAAGAGCCCGGATCGGTCGTTACGAGGAAATCATATTCGGTGTTTCCCTGCAGCAGAATGGGCGTTGACGTGCGGTTATAAGAATCTTCGAGGAAGGCCCTGCGCGTAGGCTGAACCATCTTATCTGCTGTGATCACCATACGATATTTTCGCCTTTGCATGTTCCACATAACCAGGAAGCAGGTATCAGCGCCCGTGATTTTCTTTCTTTGCTCAACTGCAAGCCTTCTTCCATCACGAAGAAGCCCGAAATTTTCACCTGAATTACTGAGTTTCAGCGCGTCATCGTTTCCGACCGCATTGCTGAAAATATCATGGAAATTGGTCATGTTACCATCCATCATTGCGGTGGAATTATTGTCATTGACCATGAAAAGGTTACACCTTAATGATTCGATGGGGTTACTGTCTGTAACCTGGGCATTTACCAGGCCTGCAAACAAGCTGCATATGGCAGTCAGGCTCAGGAAGAGTACCCTTTGGGGTTGAGTAAATAAGTTTTTCACAGTGTCGTTTTTACAGGTTATGGATTTTCTACAGATGGATAACGACATATGGCAATTAAATATTGTGCGAAGCCGGGAAGTTTACCCGGAAACTTATCGTCACAAGCAGTTCCACCATAGATGAACACACACTATAAAAAGAATTGAGCGCCGGAGACCAGCGGGATTTGTTGGAGTTGATCCCGATCGATATCGGGAAACCGCCTACCCGTATTTTTTCACATTTGGCTAAACAACTTGTTCTGTAATATTATTTACCACGGTAGATGCCAGACTGATCTGGCAGAAATCTATTAATCGAAAATCCCGCCGGAGACCAGCGGGATTTGTGGGAGTTGACGGGTCGAACCGCCGACCCTCTGCTTGTAAGGCAGATGCTCTAAACCAACTGAGCTAAACTCCCTTTTCCGAAATTCGGAGGGCAAAGATAAGGGTTAATTGTTTTCAGCAAAATTTTGGCACCGAAATTTGAAAAATTACTAAAAACAGGCGCTTGGGTTCATTGAAATAAACGTAAAAGATTGAAATGAATTAATTTTACACTCGTTATGGCAAGCAATCAATCATTTAACCCATCCATCAGGGAATGGACGGAAACCGATACCCTGGTAGAAGAAGAGCATCTGTACAGTTTACTCGTATGGAACGACGAGGTGAACACATTCGACTGGGTCATTGAAACACTGATCGAAGTATGTGGGCACTCACAGGAACAGGCAGAACAATGCGCCTTCCTGATACATACTAAAGGCAAATATGCTGTCAAAAAGGGTTCGTATGATACTTTGAAGCCCCTGTGTGAAGCCATAACAGACAGGAAGATCAATGCCACACTCGAGATCCTGGCATGATCACCACTTCTTCCTTATTTCCGGAATTTTTGCTTTAACGCTTCCAACGCCTGCGGCATTTCTAACTGACCCGGTGTTCTTCCTGCTGCTGCGGTATTTCGTTGCGGCTTACCGGCCGCCGGTTGTGTTTGCCTGATCGATAAGACGATCCTTTTCCGGGCTATGTCCACTTCCAGCACTTTGACTTTCACTTCCTGGTTCAATTTCAACACTTCGGCCGGATCTTTGATAAAACGGTTTGCGATTTCAGACACATGCACGAGGCCATCCTGCTTAACCCCTATATCCACAAAAGCCCCGAACCGGGTAAGGTTCGTAACAATGCCCGGCACTTCCATGCCTGCACGCACATCTTCTATACTGAATATCGAGGCAAATTCGAAAGCCCTTGCTTCCGACCTCGGATCCAGTCCGGTTTTTTAAGCTCAAGAATGATATCATTGACCGTATGCTGACCGGTTGTGGAATCTACAAAATCAGCCGGACGAATCCCCTTCAGCAGGTTTTCATTGGCGATCAACTGACCTACCGGTACACCCAGCTTCTCCGCCATTTTATTGACAAGCCCATACGATTCGGGGTGAACGGCACTTGCATCCAGCGGATTGATGCCATCCGGGATACGAAGAAAACCGGCACATTGTTCAAAAGCCTTATCTCCCAGCCTGGGAACCTGTTTCAGTTCCTCCCTCCTGCTAAATGTTCCTTTTTCCGACCGGTACCGTACGATCTGGTCGGCCAGTGACCGGCTGATCCCGCTGACATAACTGAGCAGTTCGGGGCTCGCCATATTGACATTCACACCCACGCTGTTCACACAACTCATAACGGTTTGGTCTAGCCGCTCTTTTAACCTTGACTGATTGACATCGTGTTGATACTGCCCGACACCGATACTTTGGGATCTATCTTAACCAGTTCCGATAAAGGATCCATCAGTCGGCGGCCAATGCTGATGGCGCCCCTGACAGTAATATCCTGGTCGGGAAACTCGCGGCGCGCAACTTCGGATGCGGAATAGATACTCGCCCCGTCTTCATTGACCAGGAATACGGGAAGCCCGGTTGACAAACTCCGGATAAACTGCTCCGTTTCGCGCCCCGCGGTACCATCGCCAATGGCAAACGCCTCCGGCTGATAGGTATGGATCAGTGATCGGACCTTATTCGATGCTTCTTCCTGGCGATTCTTCTCGTGTACAAAGATCAGCGATGTTGCCAGCAGTTCCCCTTTCTGATCCAGGCATACAACCTTACAGCCTGTCCGGTAACCCGGGTCGATGGCCAGTACCCGCTTATTGCCCAAAGGCGAACTAAGCAACAACTGCCGGAGATTCTCGGCAAAAACCTGTATGGCCTCTTCATCCGCGGACGCTTTAAGCGTTTGCCTGAATTCGGTTTCCAGGGAAGGCTGAAGCAGGCGTTTATAAGCGTCTCTGATCGCTTTCCGCACATGCGGCGATGAAGGGTTCATGCCTTTGACATATAATTCTTCAATAAGCTCCAGTGCCAACTGCTCCTCGGGTTGTATGGAAATCCTCAGGTAACCCTCCAGGAATCCCCGGAGTATTGCCAGGATACGGTGAGACGGAATGGTTGCTACCGGTTCGGCATAATCGAAATAATCCTTATACTTGACCGCTTCCAGGGCTTTATCTTCCAGCACAGCCGCATTGATCACGGCCCGCTCGCCGAACAGCTTTCTCATCTTTTCACGTACCACCGTGTTTTCATTGACCGTTTCGGCAATGATATCCCGGGCGCCCTGCAACGCATCTTCTGCCGTCAGCACTTTATCATTGATAAATGCCATTGCTTCCTTCTCCGGCACCTGCTGCCCCTGCAACAACAGGATGTCGGCAAGCGGCTGTAACCCCTGCTCACGTGCCGCATCGGCCCTGGTTTTACGTTTTGGTTTATAAGGCAGGTAAATATCTTCTAACTGCGACAGGTTTTCGGCGGCATCCAGCTGCTGCTGCAGCACATCGGTCATTTTGCCCTGCTCAGTGATGGATTTCTCGATCGAAGCCTTACGTTCGGCCATTTCCTTCATGCGCTTCTCTTCATCCAGTATCTGCTGGATCATCACTTCATCAAGGGCGCCTGTCATGTCTTTCCGGTAACGTGCAATGAATGGAACTGTCGATCCCTCCGACAACAACTTCAACACCGTCTCGGCCTGTTGTTGTTTAATATGAAGCTTATTCGCTATGGCTTGTGCAAACATGTATCGGTTTTAGGGCGGCGAAAGTAAGGATTTGTGATGAGTATTGTGTGATGTGTAATGAGTGTTGTTTGAGTCGCGTTTGCAAGTTTTCGTACGTATGCTTTGATATTCCTCATACCCCGTTGAATGTACTTATACGGGCTAAAACCTCATCACCTTTTCCGGATTGGCTTCCGCAAATGAATAAATGCTGTTCCTGATAAAATCGTTATCAGGTAAAGGGCGCAACTGCTCCCTGATCTGGACAAGGCCTTTTGTAATATCCTTTTCCGGCAGATAACCCATTCCATAAAAATGCCCCCTTTCCATGAGCAGGCACAATTTTTCTCCGGGCGATTTACCCTCATCCAAAATAGCCATGGTGGGTAACTGTTCGTCCAGTGATTCCAGCGCGGTACGCACTTTTCCGTTGTAGACCGCAGGAGGAGGAAGGAATGCATGGTCCTGTTCGGTAAAAACGGACCTGTCAAGATAACAAAGTTTGGGATGAAGCTCGAATGCATCAACCAGTTTCTGCAACATCACCAACCCTTCATGCAAGAGGTTGAAACGATACACAGCCGGGAGGTTTTTCTTCCGGTGATCAATGGCCAATCGCATGTATCCCCGGTTATCTTCAAACAGATACAAGCCGAATTTTTTTGCGGGCTGTTTCTGGCTCAGGTTGTAACGAGGCCAGAGCCTGCGTATCTCGGCACTTTCCATAACCAGCGCTTCCAGTTCATTCACGCACGCCGTAAAACTAACGCTGGCAACACGCCGGAGAAAATTCTGCCTTTTGCGGTCAGGTTCATGCGTAAAGTGGTTTCGGACACGCTTGCTGATATTGATCGCCTTACCCACGTAGATCACCTTCCCTTTTACATCATGGAAATAATAGATACCCGGCCCTTCGGGCAGACGATCTATGTCTGATTGATCGAGTTGCAGCGGAAGCCAGCGTTCAGCCGAATGCTTTTTCAGCATCTGGTCGATATGAGTGATGGCTCCGTGCTGCAGGAGTTTATCAAATAAAACGGCTGTGGCCCTGGCATCCCCACCCGCCCTGTGCCTTTGTTCAATCCGAATGTCCAGTTGCCTGCAGAGGTTACCCAGGCTGTAAGAAGGCAAACCGGGAAAGACTTTGCGGCTCAGCCTTACGGTACATAATTTACGCGTATCCAGTGAATGGCCGGCAAGCTTAAGGTGATGCTTGACAAAGGAATAATCAAAATTGACATTGTGTGCAACGAAAATATGGCGTTCCAGTATAGACGCAATTTCCGGCGCCAATTCGTCAAAATAAGGTGCGTCGCGAACCATGTCGCTGTTGATTCCCGTCAGGGCGGTAATGTACAGCGGAATCTCCCGGCCCGGGTTCACCAGGGAATGAAACTCTTCCACAACCCGGTTACCATCATGAACCAGGATGGCAATCTCGGTGATGTCATGCGATGAAGCATGGCCGCCGGTGGTCTCAATATCTACGATCGCGTACAATGTTTACTTAGATAATTTTCTTATTCAGGGGCGAAAATTACTAATATTTTTAGTCAGACAAAAAACTTGTTTACAGTGTTGTCGTACGTTCCTATTTAAGCATGATGGAAGCCCGGCTCGTTAAGCCCGTTTTTGTACCTTTGCCAACCGTAAAAGTGAAGCAATCATGGAATTGAGCAAGAATTTCGAACCGGCAGGAGTAGACCAATCATGGTACCAGCATTGGCTCGACAAACAATATTTCAAAAGCGTACCCGATCAACGCGACCCCTATACCATTGTTATACCGCCTCCAAATGTTACCGGTGTCCTGCACATGGGGCACTGCCTGAACAATACCATCCAGGATATTCTGATCCGCCGCGCCCGTATGCAGGGAAAAAATGCCTGCTGGGTTCCCGGTACCGACCACGCTTCCATAGCCACAGAGGCCAAAGTAGTGGCCATGCTTCGTGAAAAAGGCATCGCCAAATCATCCCTCAGCCGGGAAGAATTCCTGGACTATGCCTGGGAATGGAAAGAAAAATACGGGGGCATCATCCTCCAGCAATTAAAGAAACTGGGTTGCAGCCTCGACTGGGACCGCACCAGTTTTACGATGGATAAGGACTATTACGAATCAGTCATCAAGGTTTTCATTGCTTTATATAACAAAGGCGTGATATACCGCGGTAAGCGCATGATCAACTGGGATGTGAAAGCAAAGACAGCGTTGAGCGATGAGGAAGTGATCCGCAAAGAAACCAAACAACAGCTTTACCATCTGCGGTATGCCATTGAAGGAACCGACGAAACCGTGGTCATTGCCACCGTTCGACCCGAAACCATCATGGGTGATACGGCAATTTGTGTGCACCCGGATGATGAACGATACAGGCACCTGCTTGTTAAAAAAGCGACCGTTCCCCTGATCAACCGGTCGATACCCATCATTACCGACGAATATGTGACCATGGAATTCGGAACCGGAGCCTTAAAAGTGACACCGGCACACGATATGAACGATTACCAACTTGGTCAAAAACATCACCTGGAAGTAATAGATACCCTGAATGACGATGGTACGCTCAGTGCGGAAGCGCAGATATATGTTGGTCTCGACAGGTTCGAGGCACGCAAAAAAATTGTAGGTGAACTGGAAGAGAAAGGTTTCCTGGTGAAGAAAGAAGACTATACCAGCGAGGTTGGATTCAGTGAAAGAACAGACACGGTAGTTGAACCACGGCTCAGCCTCCAATGGTGGGTCAGCATGAAAGATCTGGCAACGCCGGCACTGAAAGCGGTCATGGAAGAAGAGATCAAGTTCTACCCTCCTAAATTCAGGAACCTCTACCGGCACTGGATGGAAAACATCAAAGACTGGTGCATCAGCCGCCAATTATGGTGGGGCCACAGGATTCCCGCCTGGTATGATGATCAGGGCCGGTTTGTAGTTGCGGAGAACAAAGAAAAAGCAGTGGAATTATTCAACGCACAATATTCAATACCCAATGCCCAGTTGAAGCAGGATGAAGACTGCCTGGATACCTGGTTCAGCAGTTGGTTATGGCCATTTGAAGTGTTCAAAGGATATTCGGATCCGGGCAATGCAGAAGTAAAATATTACTACCCGACCAATACGCTGGTTACAGCACCCGAGATCATTTTCTTCTGGGTCGCCCGTATGATCATGGCCGGTTATGAATATATGGATGAAAAGCCATTCCAAACGGTATATTTCACCGGTATTGTACGCGATAAACTGGGACGAAAAATGAGCAAGAGCCTGGGTAATTCCCCTGACCTGCTCGGACTGATCGACCAGTACGGCGCCGATGCGGTGAGGTTTGGCATCATGATCGCCTCACCCGCCGGCAATGATATTTTATTTGACGAATCAGCGCTCGAACAGGGACGCAACTTCAACAATAAAATGTGGAATGCCCTGAAACTGGTTAAAATGTGGGAATCCAGGGTAGACGCCGGTATTGGCAACGAAAGCAACCGGTTTGCGCTTGACTGGTTTGGCAACCGCTTATGCGAAGCAAAGAATGAAGTGGAATCGATGATGCAACAGTTCCGCCTAAGCGAAGCGTTGAAAACGATCTATTCACTCATCTGGGATGATTTCTGCAGCTGGTACCTGGAATGGGTCAAACCCGGATTTGAACAACCAATGGATGCGGCAACCTATCGCCAGACCGTGATCTACTTTACCGAACTCATGGAACTGCTACATCCTTTCATGCCTTTCATATCCGAAGAGATCTATCACCGCCTGGAGGAAAGAACGGATGATCTTTGCGTACGTCAATACAAACCCGCCGGAAATGCCGATGGCAGGCTTGTGGCACAAGGCAAACTGCTGCAGGAAGTGATCACAGGAATCCGGGATATCCGGAACAGGCAACAAATAAAACCCCGGGAATCGATCCGCCTGTATATCCAGACGGCCGATCAGCAAACCTTCGATGCGATCGCCTCCATCCTTGCCAGGCAATTGAATGCGGAAAGTATCGGGTATACGCAGGAAACGGTACCCGACACATTCACTACCGTCATCGGCAAAGACAAGTTTTATGTTGCTTCCGAACAACCGATCGATAAATCGGGACAAAAAGCCGACCTGGAGAAAGAACTCCTCCACCTGAAGAATTTCCTGGTTTCCGTTGAAAAGAAACTGGGTAATGAGAAATTCATCCAGCAGGCAAAACCGGAGGTCATCGCACTGGAACAAAAGAAGAAAGCGGATGCGGAAACCAAGATCAAAGTCATTGAAGACAGCCTGGCTGTACTATAAGGCCCCGGCCCGGGATACTGGATGTGACCGCAGCCGTTTCCCGATTTAACATACAAGATCAATTAAAAACTAAGACTCCGTTAAAAGAGAACCGGAAGACTGAATCTTTTGTAGATTCGTGCCAAACATTCCATGACCATGCAGAAATTCATTGTGTGCCTGATCCTGTCTATGCTTAGCATGACACTGATCAAGACAGAAGCACAGGTTACAAAAATGGCCCCATTTAAGGCGCCCATACTGCATACTTCACTCAACGGATTTAGCGATTCAGCCAGTATCCCATATCAGGATATAAGGAATTTCATTGGCATGCCACTGGTGGTTATGGACTCTGCCAGGAAAAAATACCTTGTTTCATCTTTCCAGGTCATATACCGCAGGCTGGGAGTCACGGAAAATGAAAAAACAAAAAAGGTCATGCCGGCATATACGTTTTCCTCCGAAAGGTTTTCCGGGAACCAACTGTCTGCACTCTGGCAAAGGATCATACGCGAAGAAAGCAAACCAACAGAAAGCATCCGCTTTTTTGATGTCATTGTCAAAGACGAAAACAATCGCCTGATGTTTGCCGGCGACCTGCTCTTGAAATTACGGTAAAGCATGTACGAAATCATTCCGGCACTCCCCTCTCATATCACTGATATCCGCCGTATTGCGGAAATAACATGGCCTGTAGCTTACGGACATATATTATCTGCCGAACAACTGCAATACATGCTGGGCCTTTTTTACAGCGATCAGGCACTCAACAGGCAAATGACGGAACAGGAACACCGGTTCATCCTGCTCGTGGAAAATACACGGAACGTTGGGTTTGCCTCCTACTCATTGATGACGGGGAATGACCCTGGCAGGTACAGGCTGCATAAATTATATGTATTACCTGAAACGCAGGGCAAGGGCTATGGTAAAATACTGATCGAACATATCCTGCAAGATATCCTCAGCAAACATGGCAACGTGCTGGAACTAAATGTCAACCGATTCAATAATGCCAGACTATTTTATGAGAAATTGGGTTTCCATATAACCCGTGAAGAAGATATTAATATCGGTAACGGCTACTGGATGAATGATTATGTGATGGAACGAAAAGTATATTAGTACTAAGTTCTAAGCACTAAGTTCTAAGTACTAAGTACTAAGCACTAAGCACTATTAAACTAACCGTTGTGTTTCCTTGATCACCCCCATCACAAAGACACTCTGCAAATTGCCAACGTTTTCGATCTGGCTGAGCTTATTCACGTGAAAATGATAATAATCGTCCATGCTTTCACTCACCACCTTCAGCATGAAATCAAATTCACCGGAGATATTATAGCATTCGATCACTTCCGGCAGTTCGTGTATCGACCTGATGAATTTGCCTCCCGCATTCTTGTTATGCTCTTTCAGGGATACATAACAGATCACCATTAAGCCCTTCCTTACCTTGCCTTTATCCAGTATCGTGGCGTATTGGCGGATGACCCCCTGCTGTTCCAGCCACTTGATCCGTTCATGAACCGGTGTCGTACTCAGGTGAACCTGTTCAGATATTTCCTTCACGGTTATGCGGGCATTATCCTGCAACAACCGGAGAATTGACAGGTCGATCTCATCCAACTGCGGCAATGATGTAGCTGATTGTTCTGTCTGACCCTTCTTTTTCATATTTTTCATACTCTATTTCCTTTAATCATACTAAAATATGCATTTTTATTCTATTTTTTTAAATTAACATAGAATATTATCCTGTTATTTTTAACTTTGCCTTCTAAAATATTCTACATATGTCCACCACTATCCAACAAGGCATCGATTTCAACCTTGCCTACAAAGTAGCCGATATCAGCCTGGCCGAATGGGGCCGCAAAGAAATTCGCTTAGCCGAAGCAGAAATGCCGGGCCTCATGGCGATCCGCGAGGAATATGCCGGTAAGCAACCCCTGAAAGGCGCACGCATTGCCGGTTGCCTGCACATGACGATCCAGACGGCCGTGTTGATCGAAACACTGGTTGCCCTGGGTGCCGAAGTAAAATGGAGCAGCTGCAACATCTTCTCTACGCAGGACCATGCCGCAGCAGCCATCGCCGCCGCCGGTATCGGTGTATATGCCTGGAAAGGACAATCGCTGGAAGAAGCCGATTGGTGCATCGAACAAACCCTGTTCTTCGGAAGCGCCGACAAGCCCCTGAACATGATCCTGGATGATGGCGGAGACCTCACCAATATGGTTTTTGATAAATATCCCGAACTGATCGCCAACATCAAAGGCCTCAGCGAAGAAACCACCACCGGTGTACACCGCCTGTATGAGCGCATGGCCAACGGCACCCTGCCGATCCCTGCGATCAATGTGAACGACTCCGTGACCAAATCTAAATTCGATAACAAATACGGTTGTAAAGAAAGTCTGGTGGATGCCATCCGCCGCGCAACCGACATCATGATGGCCGGTAAAGTGGCCGTTGTCGGTGGATATGGCGACGTTGGTAAAGGTTCCGCTGAAAGCCTCCGTGGTTCAGGCGCGCGCGTGATCGTTACGGAAATCGATCCGATCTGCGCCCTGCAAGCCGCCATGGACGGATTCGAAGTTAAACGCATGATCGACGCCGTGAAAGAAGCCGATATCATCGTAACTGCTTCCGGTTGCCGCGACCTGATCACAGCCGAGCATTTCAAACTGATGAAAGATAAGGCTATCGTCTGCAATATCGGCCACTTCGATATCGAGATCGATATGGCCTGGCTCAATAACAACTACGGACACACGAAGAATACCATCAAACCTCAGGTTGATCTCTATACCATCGATGGAAAAGACGTGATCGTTCTGGCTGAAGGCCGCCTGGTAAACCTGGGTTGCGCTACCGGTCACCCCAGCTTTGTGATGAGTAACTCGTTCACCAACCAGACCCTTGCACAGATCGAACTGTGGACGAATACCAGCAAATACGAAAACAAAGTGTACGTATTGCCAAAACACCTGGATGAGAAAGTTGCCCGCCTGCACCTGGCAAAGATCGGTGTGGTTCTCGACGAACTCAGCCCCGCACAGTCGGAATACCTCGGCATTCCGGTTGCCGGCCCGTACAAAACCGATATGTACCGTTATTAATTCAGCGTTCCCTATATTAAAAGCCTGCCAATTTTGGCGGGCTTTTTTCTTGCACGCATCTTCTCTCCTAACAATGTCAGACATTTGCTTTTACATCACGCATGTTCATCAATATACATAGCCATCATCCCGGTCAACCGGGCGACCTGACCCTTCAAAGCCTGTACAGGGAATTTGAAAGGGCCGATACGGCAGGATATTACTCCCTCGGCTTGCATCCCTGGTTCATCCGGAATGAAACATGGGAAAGCGAATGGGAAATGGTGCAAGACAAAAGCCGCAACCAAAGGGTACTTGCCATCGGCGAATGCGGACTTGATAAAGTGTGTTCAACAGACTGGCATTTACAGGAAACGGTTTTCAAAACCCAACTGTCATGGGCAAACGAAATACATAAACCCGTAATCATCCATTGCGTCAGGGCTTATGACGAAACATTGAGGCTGATCAAAGAAACGGGCATGAACACTCCCTGCCTGTTCCATGGCTTCAACCGCGGAGTGACCCTGGCCGGCACAATCATCCAGGCCGGGCATTATATCAGCTTCGGCAAAGCGGTCGTACATGGCCATGCCAGGGAAGCGCTGGCCTCCATACCTGAAGACCGGTATTTCCTGGAAACAGATGATGCCGATCTGCCCATCAGCGAAATTTATCAGGCGGCAGCCGAAGCCAGGAACATGAACATAGAATCCATTATTTTGCAATGCCAAAAAAACCTGGAAAAGGTTTTCCTCATCAATCCAGAACATTTGACATGAAAGATATTTCCTGGTTATCAAGAACCAGTTTACTCATCGGAGAAGAACGCGTAAGGATGCTGACCCAAAAGCATGTCATGGTTGTTGGCATGGGCGGTGTCGGCTCATTTGCCGCCGAGTTCATCGCCCGCAGCGGCATCGGCAAAATGACCATCATTGATGGCGATGTGGTAGACCCCACCAACAGAAACAGGCAACTTCCGGCCTTATCCACCAATCACGGCATTTCAAAAGCAGATATTATGACGGAAAGGCTGCTCGCCATTAACCCCGAACTACAATTGAAAACCGTCAAATCTTTCATCAACCCCGATATGGTGGAAGAACTGCTGAATGAACATCCCGACTATATCGTGGATGCCATAGACAGCATAACCCCTAAAGTCACCTTCCTCCGGCTAGCATATGCAAGGAAAATACCACTGGTCAGCAGTATGGGCGCCGGTGCAAAACTGGACCCCACCATGCTTCGGGTCGTGGATATTTCTAAAACCTACAATTGCCCGTTTGCGCAACAGATTCGAAAAAACCTCAAAAATGACGGTATCCGAAAAGGGATCAAAGTGGTTTTCTCACCCGAAGAACCCATGAAAGAAAGCCTGATGCTGACAGACGGCAAGAACTACAAAAAATCAGCCTATGGTACCATTTCTTACCTGCCTGCGACATTCGGCGCCGTGGCGGCATCCGTTGTTATCCGTGACCTGATCGGTGCTGAAGTAAATTAATTCAGGCCAGTATTAAACCATCCGTTTGTAATTTTATCCAACAGCCTGCCAAAAAACATGTCATCATGACCATCAAAACCAAACTGTTTACAATATCCATATGCTGGTTGATCCTCTCGTCCTGCAGTAAAGAAAGTGTTCAAACGAATAACCCGGTGATTCCACCCGCCGATACGGCTCTTTATTTCCCCCCCGTATCCGGAAACAGCTGGGAAAGTTCCAGCCTGGCCGGGCTTGGATGGGACAGCACCCAGCTAACTAACCTGTATGATTACCTGCAGTTAAAAAATACAAAAGCATTTATAGTACTGAAAAACGGCAGGATAGTCATGGAAAAATATTTCGGGACATTTGTGCAGGACAGCCTTTGGTACTGGGCCTCAGCCGGTAAGACCATGACCGCCATGCTGGTAGGCATAGCGCAACAGGAAGGCCTGCTTTCAATCCAACAAAAAACCTCCGACTTCCTGGGTACTGGCTGGACTTCCCTGCCTGCCGCCAAAGAAAACCTGATCACGATACGGCATCAACTGACCATGACAACAGGGCTGGATGACGGTGTAACTGATGATGACTGTACAGATCCTTCATGCCTGGTTTATAAGGCAGACGCAGGAACCCGCTGGGCTTATCATAATGCGCCTTATACCTTACTGGACAAAGTTGTGGAAGCCGCCAGCGGACTAACCTATAATAATTATTTTCAGCAAAAGATCCGGAACCTGACCGGCATGAACGGCTTATGGGTCAGGAACGGATTCAATAATGTGTATTACAGCAATGCCCGGAGCATGGCCCGTTTCGGATTACTCATGCTGAACAAGGGCAAATGGGACCAAACCGTCATTCTCCGCGATACGGCCTATTACCGGGCGCAGATCAACAGTTCCCAAAACCTAAATCCTTCCTACGGATACCTGACCTGGCTGAATGGAAAAGGCAGTTATATGTTGCCGACCCTGCAAAACGTTTTCGCCGGTAACCTGGTGCCCAACGCCCCTTCCGATATGTTCTGCGCTTTAGGAAAGAATGACCAAAAAGTTTACGTAGTACCTTCACAAAAACTCGTCGTGATCAGGATGGGCGAATCGGCAGGTAATATACAACTGGCTTTATCGAGTTTTGACAATGAATTGTGGGGTAAGATCAGGGCGGTGATCAGGTATTAATGCAAACAGGAAGAAGATGGAATCATCCAATAATAATAAAGTATTTGAAGAAATTCAGCAGTTTGGCAAAGGCTGGACACTTCTTTTATATTTACCGTTGGGCATGGTTTCCCTGTTAATGCTTTATGCCTGTTTTCGTCAATTCATCATGGGGCAACCTTTCGGTGATCATCCGGCCCCGGATGCTGTGCTGGCTTTTATTACATTACTCGTATTGGGCTTACTGGTATCCCTGATACTCATGCGCCTGGAAACGCGGGTTGATGAATGGGGCGCCGGTTTTCGCTGGCGGCCTTTCATGAAAAAGATGAGAATGCATAACCGATCCGACATTGAAAAAGCGGAAGTCATTGATTATGGTTTTGTAGGATATGGCATCCGGCTTTCGAGGCATGGATGGGTACACAATACCTCCGGAAAAATGGGCCTCAAGCTAACCATGAAAAATAAACGATCCATCGTGCTGGGCACACAAAAACCGGAGGAACTATCGGCCTATATCCGCGAAAACTGGAAAGAAACCATCCCCACCCGATAACAATATTCTTTGCTGTAAATTACACCTGAATCAAGCACATCTTCATGACCAGGCTTTCAGTAAACATCAACAAACTGGCCACACTACGCAATGCCAGGGGCGGTAACAACCCCGATATCCTGAAAGCCGCCGCCGATATTGAACGATTCGGAGCGGAGGGTATCACGGTGCATCCCAGGCCCGATGAGAGGCATATCCGTTATCAGGACGTATATGATCTGAAAAAAATAGTCAAAACCGAATTCAACATTGAAGGAAACCCTACCGAAGATTCATTCGTAAAACTGGTATTGGAAAATTTACCCACCCAGGTTACCCTGGTACCTGATGCCAAAGGCCAGCTCACCAGTAACCACGGATGGAATACCATAGAACATCAATCTTACTTACAGCAGATCATAAGCCTGTTTAAACAGGTAGGCATACGCGTTTCAATTTTCGTTGACCCAGTTGTTGACATGGTAGAAGCAGCCAAAACAACAGGAACAGACCGGATTGAACTATATACTGAATCTTATGCCACGGGATTTGCTGCCGGAAAAGCCACTGTTGCCATTGCGCCATTTATTGCCGCCGCCAGTAAAGCCAATGACCTGGAAATCGGTATCAACGCCGGCCATGACCTCGACCTGCATAACCTGTCATATTTTGCTACACATATCCCCGGCCTGTTGGAAGTATCTATCGGCCATGCATTGATTTGTGATGCTATTTATCTCGGATTGGAGAACACGGTACAGTTGTATAAGAGACAGTTAGTACTGACTTAGCACTTAGCACTTAGCACTCAGCACTTAGTACTCAGCACTAAGTACTCAGCACTAAGCACTTAACACTAATCACTCAGCACTATCTACTCAGTACTATTTTAACAAACTGGCCAGTTTACTCTCCAGAGCCGCACCGCGAAGGTTTTTTGCGATGAGGATCCCATTGGGGTCTATCAGTAAATTCTGCGGGATGCTGGATATCTGAAACTGAAGAGCCGCGGCATTTTGCCAGCCTTTCAGATCGCTGACATGCGTCCAGGTGAGGTTATCGGCTTTGATCGCGTCTAACCATGGTTGTTTGGTCCTGTCCAGTGAAACACCCAACACCGTGAAGTTTTTGTCTTTATACTTATGATAGGCGTTCACCACATTCGGATTTTCCTGGCGGCAGGGCCCGCACCAACTGGCCCAGAAATCCACAAGAACGTATTTTCCCCTTAATGAAGACAGACTGATCATCTTGCCGTTTTCATCTGCCTGGGAAAAATCGGGCAGCGGTTTACCAATGGGGAGCCTTTTACCTTCTGCGATCTGCTGAGCCACATAATTTCCCATGGGTGAAGTTCTGACGGCCGGGTTCAGCGTATTGAATAACTCATCCATCAGGTCGATATTTTTCAATAACTGATGATTGCGGTAAATAGCGAGGAGTGAAATATATGAATTCGGTTTACTCCTGGCAAACCCTTCCATCGATCTGGCTGCCGTAACAAGGGTTGCGCTATCTGCTCCTTCCTGGCCGGAAAATATCTTTTCATACGGCCGGGCTATCACCGAATAGGCAATGAAATCGGCGTGGCTCGGAGAACCTGTTATCTGCGCCCTGTCCATCGCATCTTTTGCACCGATAAAACTGATCTGGCTGTTGTCGAGAAAAATATTGATAAATGGGGCCAGCTTATTAAAACTGAGCAGTTTCAGATCGGGGAAATCCTGCCGGCCCGTCAGTGTGAATTTTCCTTGTTGTATGGTTGTCGAATTTTCAGGCATACCATTACCCGCATTCAACAGATCGACCGTTGTTCCGTCGGGAAAGCCGGAAACCTGACCGGTGATCACATACTTGTCGGATACTACCCCGGCTGGCTGTGAAGCAGGCTTATCATGCCCATTTGCGCCAACCTGTGCCAGGCAAAAAAGCGGGGCAAACAGAAGTAGCAATAAAACTTTTTTCATGTACATCAGGCCGTTTATTAAGCTTGTCGCAAATTAATCAGTTTCAGGTTCTTTACCTAACCGGCCGGCAATTTTAACATCGGCCTATAGCAGTTGGATTATTTATTATCAACGTTTTAGCCAGTTCCTGAGCAGGTTTTCACCTCCCGGCGTCAGGATGCTTTCGGGGTGAAACTGCACGCCTGCCAGGTCATATTGATGATGACGAATGGCCATGATCCGGCCCTCATCATCTTCCGCCGTAACCTGGAAGCAATCGGGCAAGCCTTTTCGGTCGATTATCCAACTATGGTAGCGGCCGGCCGGAAATTTGGCCGGAAATCCTTCAAACAATCTGTCATACGGTTCCAGCAAAGTGACGGGCGTTGCCAGGCCATGATATACCTGTTCGAGGTTCAGCAACCGGGCTCCAAAGGATTCCCCGATAGCCTGGTGCCCGAGGCAAACACCCAATATTGATTTTGATGAAGCATATTCCGATATGACCTGCAAGAGATCCCCCGCTTCAGCCGGCAGGCCGGGCCCGGGAGAAAGTATGATCTTATCGTACCGGTTGATCAATTCCAGCCGAGGACTGTCATTCAACATAACATCAACCTTGCCATGCATGATTTTTTCAACCATATGGACAAGGTTATACGTGAACGAATCATAATTATCAAAAACAAGTACGCGGGCCTTCATGATCAATTGTATGTCCTGCAAATATGAAACAGTTTGAAGGCAATCGTGATTTTTTTTTGTACATTGAATCAAATATCAAATCGTGGACATTCAACATACGGAACAAGATAACCGTGGATGCTTTTATATCAAAGACGGATTCAACGTACTGGCACAAATGACCTATTCGCTGGGTAACGGTTTCATGATCATCGATCATACGGAAGTGGATGACAGGCTCCAGGGCCAACAGGCCGGTAAAAAAATGCTGGACAGGGCCGCTGATCTCGCTCGGGCAGAAAAACGCCGCATTATTCCGCTGTGCCCTTTTGCCAAATCAATGATGGAGAAAAAACATAACGAATACAAAGACGTACTTTGACAAGCTAAATTTAGCATCATGCGCATAACGGTTTTTGGATCCACCGGCCAGGTAGGACAACAGATAGTCAGACAGGCACTATACGAAGGGCACCAGGTCAGGGCTTTTGGCAGAAACGTTTACACCACCCCATTCCCCGATGATAAGAACCTGGAAAGGATAAAAGGGGCTTTGTTTGATGAGGACCAGGTATCACATGCGATCAAAGGTACCGATGTGGTCTTATCGGCTCTTGGCGGCGCTTTTGATGGTACCGACAAAGCCCGCTCGCTCGGTATTAAGAATATCATTGAACAAATGAAAAAAAATGGGGTCGGCAGGATCATCGCTCTCGGCGGGAAAGGTCAACTGGATACCGCCGACGGCAACCTGTTGATGGACTCTCCCGATTTCCCGGAAATCTTTTTACCCGTCAGCCGGGAACACCGCCAGGCACTGGAATACCTTCAGGAATCCGGACTAGACTGGACTTTCGTTTGTTCCCCGGACATCATACCCGGCGATGCCACCGGGGAATTCCGCACATCCCCTCTTGTAGCACCGGAACCTGATCATAACAGGATCTTTACCGGCGATCTGGCCCTTTTCATGCTGAATGAAATGGTCAAACACCAATACAGCCGGATGAAAGTGGGTATCTCCAATTAATGGCAGATTTATGAATGCCTTAACGGCAGAGATTCCGATAATGCCTGAATTTTACTAAAAATCAGTTGTTGAAAAAACTTATACTCCTGGCGGCCATCGCTTGTTATTTGCCATCCAAGGCCCAAAAGATAGACAGCATCTTCGTTCACCTGTATACAGACAGCCTGAAAAAGGGTACGTATAATTACATCAATATCGACGGCAGGCTGTCTAATGGCCGTTACCTCCCGCTCGACAGCAACCACCTTTATTTCCGTAGTTCAGCCGGGATATTTTTCGGGAACAGCCTCTTTCTTCCGCCGGATTTTACAGGGGAAAAGGTCAATATTCATGTTGAACTGAAAAACAGCACCCAGACCAGGGATTTTATCCTCTATGTCAAAAAAGCCAGCGACCCCGCCAGTTTACCTACTGAGGAAGATATCTTGCGCAAACGAAATAAAAGTTCTTCATCCGGCAGAGGTAAGAACAGGTAACCATAAAAAAACCGGCCAGCAGGCCGGTCTTGCATATATAACGTTGATGATTATGCGAACTTACGGGCGTCCTCCAGGAATTTGGCCAGGCCGATATCCGTGAGCGGATGTTTCAGCAAACCCAGGATAGAATCAAGCGGACAGGTGCATACGTCAGCGCCGGCTTCCGCACATTTGATGATATGGTTCGGGTTACGTATGGAAGCAGCCAGGATCTCCGTCTTATACCCCTGTATGCTATATATCTGGCGGAGCTGATGGATCAGTTCCATACCGTCCCAGCCACTGTCATCAATACGACCGATGAAAGGAGACACGTAAGTGGCGCCCGCTTTGGCCGCGAGGATCGCCTGACCTGCTGAAAATACGAGTGTGCAATTGGTCCGGATGCCATTGTCGGAGAACCATTTGATGGCCTTGATGCCATCCTTGATCATGGGCACCTTCACCACAATATTCTTATGGATCGTAGCCAGTTTCTTCCCTTCCGCGACGATGCCGTCAAAATCGGTTGAGATTACTTCCGCACTGATATCGCCATCTACCATTTCGCAGAT
>JAXLUE010000039.1:0-12769 GCA_046329695.1 Ferruginibacter sp. | reverse complement strand
CGCGACAGTATCTGGCTGTTCAGCGCCACCATGCCGCCGGAAGTCAGGGCCATTTCACGTAATTACATGACCAGCCCCAAAGAGGTTACCGTAGGAAAAGCCAATAGCGGCAACGTCAATATCGATCACCAGTATTATGTGGCACCTGCCCATCAGCGTTATGAAACATTGAAAAGGCTGATCGACTTTAACCCCGGCATGTATGGCATCATCTTTACACGCACCAAAGCCGATGCACAGGATATTTCTGAAAAGTTATCCAAAGCAGGTTATGATATTGAAGCCCTTCACGGCGACCTTACCCAACAACAACGCGATAAGGTCATGGGAAGATTTCGCAGCAAAACACTTCAATTGCTGATTGCCACGGATGTGGCTGCCAGGGGGATCGATGTGGATGGCATCACGCATGTCATCAATTACGAACTGCCCGACGATATGGAAGTGTACACCCACCGAAGCGGACGAACCGCCCGTGCAGGCAAGAGCGGCATATGCCTCTCTATCTGCCACGTTCGTGAAACATATAAGATCAGGCAACTGGAAAGAATGATCAACGGTTCTTTCCACAAACTGGATATCCCCAGCGGCAAGGACGTTTGCCGTAAACAGTTCTTCCACTTCATGGATAAACTCCTCGCTACAGACATTTCCCATGGCGACTATGAAACATACCTTCCCGCATTGATGGAGAAATTTGTTGACGTATCGAAAGAGGAAGTGCTGAAAAGGGTGGCAGCGCTGGAATTCAACCACTTCCTGAAATATTATGAAAACGCGGAAGATCTGAATGCCAGGTCGGATGCCAGGATGCCCCGTCAAAGCAGTTTTGAGAACAGGGATAGCATCGGGGGGCGCCGCGACCGTGGCTTCAACCGCCGCGACAATGGCTATACACGATTATTTATCAACGTTGGTACCAAAGACGGTTTTTACAAAGCCAGCTTCCTTCAATTCATCCTTGATGAAAGTAACCTGAAAAAAGAAGTGCTAGGCAAGATCGATATGAGGGAAATGAACAGTTGGGTGGAAGTCGACCGCCAGGAAGCCGGCCGTATGATCAAAGCCCTGGACGGCAAGAAGTACAATAGCCGTGTGATCAGGATGAATGAAGCCGATGGCGGATTTAAAAGACCAACGGATGAGGGTAAACGCACCATATCCAAAGCTCCGCAGAGAAAGAGGTTTGGTAACGATTAGAAGTAATAAACATAATTAAGGTTCAAGGTCGGTGGTTAAGCAAAAAACCATCAACCTTGAACTTTTGATCTTTATAGCATTGAACACTTAACCTCTCAAACTGTATATCACACAAGCTCCAGTACCGTGATCTCCGGCAGTATGCCCACCCTTCCCGGATAGCCGATAAAACCAAAACCCCGGTTTACATAGAGTTTTTGTTTTTCCATTTCATACAAACCGGCCCATTCCTTGTACATATATTGAACCGGGCTCCACTTGAATCCCGGTATTTCAACGCCAAATTGCATGCCATGCGTGTGACCGCTGAGCATGAGATCAACGTCCGTATACATTTGTGTGACCTCTGCATGCCAGTGGCTGGGATCATGACTCAGTAAAATTTTAAAAGGATATTGATCCGCACCATGATATGCTTCAGCCATCCGCCCATACTTGGGGAACCTGCCCCTTGCGCTCCAGTTCTCAATGCCAATGACCGCGATCCTGTCTTCATTGCGCTCGAGCACCACATGTTCATTCATAAGTAATTTCCAGCCCAGGTCGGCATGGACCTTTTTCAATTTTTCGAGGTTGCCCTCTTTACTGATCCCCTTATGTGGCCAATCCACATAGTCGCCATAATCATGGTTACCCAGGGTTGAATATACGCCCATGGGTGCCTTCAGCCGGGAAAAAATATCCATGAACGATTCCATTTCGGATGCCCGGTCATTCACCAGGTCTCCGGTAAACAAAATCAGGTCAGCCTGCTGCTTCATGATCTCTTCCACACCTCTTTCTACGGCCTTTTTGTCGAGAAAGCTGCCGGAATGGATATCGCTGATGTGAACGATCTTCATACCCTTAAAGGATGCCGGAAGGTTGTCAAAGCCCAGTTTTTTTCTTACTACCTGGTAATTATACTTATTGCCAAAACCATATAACAGGCTGCCGAAGATCGTACTGCCGGTCGCAATACCCATCCAACTCAGAAAAACGGACCTGCTGATGCCGTCCTCGGCCATATTGGAAATTTCCGTTCGGTTAAAAAACAACCGTCCAGACAACCACTGAACGCCCCTTCGAATGTCATCGGCCAGAAAAAAGAACATGGCGGATGTTTTGGCTATGAACAAACCAATGATCGTTGCAAACAGGTAAATTCGGTTTCTCTTACCCAGCAAGCCTTCATCGGTCATTACAAATAACAGAAATCCCAGAACGCAGAATATGGTGACACCCCAGTATACAGCATATATGACCGAGCGGGTTTTGGGGGAAAGGTTTTGAGATACTGTTTTGATCGCCTGAAAAAAATAACTGTCAAGCATCAACATCAGGGAGAGAAAGATCAGGACTGCCAGGGGCGATCGCATGAGATTTTTTTGTAAATAAAGGATTAAAATGCCAAAAACTCTTCTAATTGTGTATCAACGGCCTTCAGGGTGCCCGGATCTTTGATATGATCCTCTTCATCCAGCAGTTTATCCACCTGGCTGATGGGCAGGCGGTTGGGGTGCACATGCATTTTCATATGCATCAGTGAACCGGTCAGGTGCTCCATACCCCGGAGGTTACCCGCCCTTCCGGTGGATACGCCTGTCAGAAGCACCTTCTTATTTTTCCATGACCTGTTAATGTCTGAATTATCGATCATCAGCTTCAGTATCCCCGGATAAGAACCATTGTATTCGGGTAATACGATGATGAACCTGTCTGCCGGCGCCAGGTATTCGTTCTCTATCTTCCTGAATGCCTCATCCCGTTCAAAAACCCGGGCTGCATCAAGCGACAACAGGCTGCTGCCTACCCCCTTTTCCTTCAAAATCCGTTGATATTCCGAGGCAATTTTGCGGGTATTGTTATCTTCCCTGTTCGATCCCGATATGATGGTTACCATGCGATTTTCTCCCTTTTTTACCCGGGAGTTGGTTATACAACAAATATGGATATATATTGTTCCCAATTTTATACCGATTGAGTACCTTTGCCAATCTGACAAAATCGGTCTGTTTTTGACGGTTTTTATCCACAAAGACACCCGGTTGGGCGGCTTGCTGCGTAAAATATCCGACATTGTAGCATTCCCTGTTCAGCGGAGCACACTAATAACAGACCTACAAAAAGCACATCAGACAAGAGAAGATTATGGCAAGAACCATTGGCGTGGCCAATCAAAAAGGAGGGGTTGGAAAAACGACTACCGCCATCAACCTGGCGGCCAGTTTTGCAATACTGGAATATAAAACGCTGCTGGTGGATGCCGATCCGCAGGCCAACAGCACCACGGGTGTCGGGTTCGACCTGCACAATGTCACCCGCAGCCTGTATGATTGTATGGTCAATGAAGCACCGGCAAGAGATGTGATCCTCAAAACGGCGCTTCCCTACCTCGACCTGATCCCTTCCCATATCGACCTGGTTGGTGCGGAGATCGAAATGATCAACTACCCGAACCGTGAAACGGTATTGAAGAAAATCCTGGAACCCGTGAAAGATGAATATGATTTCATCGTCATTGATTGTTCCCCTTCCCTTGGTCTTATTACCGTGAACGCACTCGTTGCGGCAGACAGTGTGGTGGTTCCTGTTCAAACCGAATTCTTTGCCCTGGAAGGTTTGGGCAAACTGCTCAATACGGTCAAGATCGTGCAGAACCGGCTGAATGTAGACCTTAAAATTGAAGGCATCCTGATGACGATGTATGATGGCCGCCTTCGTTTATGCAACCAGGTGGTGAGCGAGGTCAGGCGCCATTTCGACGATATGGTCTTCAGCAGCATCATCCATAGAAATACCAGGCTGAGCGAAGCCCCTTCCGTGGGCAAACCGGTCATTTTATATGACTCCGACAGTAAAGGAGCAGTCAATTACCTTAACCTGGCCAAAGAGATCCTGCAGAAGAACAACCTGACCAAGATCAACCAGGATGAAAAGACCATAGAATAACAAAGCAAAAAAAGAAAGACGCATACAGCCTTTTGCCGACATCACCAAAACCGGCCGAGGCCCATGCGGAACATAGATTTCCATCATGAGCACATCACAAAAAAAAGACGCATTGGGAAAAGGCATCAGGAGCCTGTTGCAAAATATCGATGCCGATCTGAAAACCACATCCGGTAACCTGAAACCGGAAGTCGTGGAAAAGAGCACCAGCATGCTCACCGTTCCGCTCGACCAGATCGAAGTGAACCCACATCAGCCCCGTAAAGACTTTGACGATAACGCCCTGAGCGAACTGGCCACATCCATCAAACTGCATGGCCTCATACAACCACTCACGGTAACGGCTATACCAGGAGGAAAATACAGGCTGATCGCGGGCGAAAGAAGGATGCGCGCTTCAAGAATAGCCGGTCTGAAAGAAGTGCCGGTATTCATCAGGCAGACCAATGACAGTCACCTGCTCGAACTCGCCCTGCTGGAAAATCTGCAACGCGAAAACCTCAATGCGATTGAAATAGCCCTCAGCTATAAAAGACTCATGGATGAGCTCGATTATACCCAGGAACAAGTTGCAGAAAGAATGGGAAAAGACAGGAGCACCGTGACCAACTATATCCGACTCCTCAAATTACCGCCCGACATACAGGTGGCGGTACGCAATGGAGACATCAGCATGGGACACGCCCGAGCACTGATCAATGTGGATGCAGTTGACAAACAACTGTTTATCTTTTCTGAAATCAAAAAACGCGGTCTTTCCGTACGTCAGACGGAAGACCTGGTCAGGAAGATCTATACACCCTCTACTGTTAAAGCAACGGTAAAAACCCAGATGCCGCCCGCTTTTAAAAAGATTGAAGATAATTTAGCATCGCAATTCAGCACCAAGGTCAGGCTGACCCATAACAAAAACGGCCATGGCAGCATCCTGTTCGAATATTATTCACTCGAAGAACTGAACAGCCTGCTCGAAAAACTGAAAGTACAGGTAAGCTGATGCTTCCCCATATGAAACCCATCACCATATTCATTCTTTCATTGCTGCTCGCCGGTAACCTGATGGCCCAGCGCGACAGTTCCGTGATCCGGCCTGTTGCCCTGGAAGATACTGCCAAACCTGCCGCTACGCCAGCTTTGGTAAAACCACCATACAATCCCAGAAAGGCCATCATCCGTTCCGCCATCATTCCCGGCTGGGGACAGGCATACAACAAGAAATACTGGAAACTTCCGCTCGTTTATGGTGCGCTCGGTACAACAACAGCCCTCTTCTTCCGTAACCTCCGCCAATATAAGGATGCAAAGAACGCGTATATCCTGGCCACCGATGGAGACCCGCTGAACGATGAACAGATCAAACAACCCTATTATGCAGTCAAAGACCAACCGGAACGCATAAAAGTGTTCCGCAACCAGGTTCGGCAAAATGTAGATTACTGCGTGCTCTTTTTCCTCGTATTCTGGGGATTGAATGTGGCCGATGCCGCCGTGGATGCACATCTTAAATCGTTTGACGTGAGCGATAACCTCAGTCTGCAGTTCAAACCATTCTACCATCCTGCCACTGGAAGCACCGGGTTAAGCCTGGTCTTTAACCTTGGACAAGCGAAGGGTAAATAGTACCTTTCATTAGGAATGTGATATGTGATGTGTGATGTGTGATGTGTGATGTGTGTTGGGTGTTGGGTGTTGGGTGATGTGTGTTGGGTGATGTATGTTGGGTGATGTATGTTGGGTGATGTGTGTTGGGTGATGTGTGTTGGGTGATGTGTGATTTATGTTGGGTGTTCTTTAATGAATGAATAAGAATACTTTTTCTCGCATTTCCAAATTTCCACATTTTCAAATTTCCAAATTATTTCATGAACATCGCTCTCATTGGATACGGTAAAATGGGCCATACTATCGAAACGGTTGCCCTGCGGAGGGGACATCGAATCGGTTTGGTCATAGACTGGGACAACAGGCACGAACTGACCGGTGAAAAACTGACCGGTTGTGATGTAGCCATCGAATTTACAGGTCCGCTAAGTGCGGCGGAAAACCTCCTGGGCTGCTTTCGTGCAGGCATTCCTGTTATATGCGGCAGCACAGGGTGGCTTGAACGCTGGGATGAAGTGAAAAAACAGTGTGAAGATTCTCATGGCGCACTGCTCTATGCCAGCAATTTCAGTATCGGGGTTAATATTTTTTTTGAGATCAACAGGCAACTGGCAGCCATCATGTCCAACCATCCCGAATACAATATATATATGGAGGAGATCCACCATACCCACAAAAAAGACGCACCGAGCGGTACGGCCATCACCCTGGCGGAAGACATCCTCCGTGTCAATAAAAACAAAACCGGCTGGGTGTCCGGTGAAACAGAAGAACCCGGAAAGCTACCGATCACCAGTAAACGCATAGATCCGGCCCCCGGCACGCATACCATAACTTATGAATCGGAGATAGACCGTATCGATATCACGCATACAGCCCACAGCCGTGAAGGCTTCGCTTACGGGGCAGTACTGGCCGCAGAATTCCTGGCCGGAAAAAAAGGAATCTATTCCATGAAAGACGTTTTAAAACTGTAATCCGGAATGAAGTATTACTTTTCGCTGGTTATTCTGCTATTGACAGTTCATACTAATGCCTGTTGTCAGGATAAGGTTACAGACAGCCTGAGCAGGGTTACAAAAACAGGCAAACCAGCCGAAAAGGTGAAAGCCTGGAACGCCCTGGCCAACGCAGTGGTTTACGATAATCCCGATCAGGCCAAACAATACGCCCGGCAGGCCATACAACTGGCACTGCAAGAAAATGACCGGGCAGGATTATCCGACGCTTATACGCGCATTGGTATCGCATTCGACGTCAGCGGCCTGTATGACAGCTCCATTTATTATTACGAGAGATCCCTGTCCATCTGCAACCAAATCGACAACCTGAAAGGAAGGGGCAGCGCATTGAATAACCTCGGGCTTATTTACTGGAACCTGGGCGATTATGACAAGGCCCTTGCCCATTTCTTTGATGCCCTGAAAGACTTTGAAAGCATCGGAAATGACCAATATACCGCCAACGCACTAAACAATATTGGCCTGGTATATGATGATATCAATAAACACGACCAGGCGATCATTTTTCACCACAAGGCCAGGGCATTCTACGAAAAACTCAATGATCATTATCTCCGTGGCGCTGTATACAATAACCTGGGCAATTCATATTTCAGCCTGAACCGTTTTGATTCCGCCGAATATTATTACCTGCGGTCCATTGGCATGCAGCAAGAAGCCAATGACGATTATGGACTGAGTATTGCTTATTCGGGATATGCGACCCTGCTGGATACCCTGGGAAAAACAGCGCTGGCACTGGAATACGACAAAAAAAGCCTCGCCCTCAAAAACAAACTGAACGAAGTTTCCGGCCAGGCCATACTCCTGATCAATATGGCCGGCATCTATAGAAAATTACATGCCCCCGCAGAAGAACTAGATTGCCTGAACCGGGCCAAAGAGATAGCGGAAAAAAACAACCTCAAAAAGGAATTGATGAATGCCTACCTGAAATTGTCGGGCTTTTATGAAAAAAGTGACCTGGGGCTGTCGCTGAACTATTATAAAAAATACAATGCCTATAAAGATTCCGTTTTCAACGAAACCAGTAACAGGCAGATCACCGAACTGAGCACCAAATACGAAACCGGGAAAAAAGAACTCAAACTGAAAGAGAAGGACCTGCTCATTGCCCGAAAGAACAAGATGCTCCTGATCATTGCAGCGTCCCTTCTTCTTTTGACCATCCTGGGTTTCTTCCTGTATAAAAGGAACCAGTTCCGGCAGGAACAAAAACTGCAACGGGAAATTTTAAAACAACAGGAACTGGCCACCAGGGCCATCCTGTCGGCCGAAGAAAACGAACGGAGGCGCATAGCCGCTGAACTGCACGATGGCATCGGTCAAATGATGAGCGCAGCCCGTATGAACCTTTCTGTATTTGAACAAGAACTCCCCTTTAAAGGCGAAGCACAAAAAAAATCTTTCGATAACGTGGTGAACCTGGTGGATATGAGTTGCCGGGAAATACGCAGTGTCAGCCACCAAATGATGCCCAATGCCCTGCTGAAAAAAGGACTGGCTGATGCCATCCGTGAATTCACCGACAGGATCGACCGGCGGATATTGGTTGTAGACCTTCACACGGAAGGTCTTGAGAACAGGCTCGAACCCAATACCGAATCAGTGATGTACCGCGTGGTTCAGGAATGTGTGAATAATGTCATCAAACATGCCGGCGCCACTCATTTAGACATATCCCTGATACAGGATCAGGACGGGCTATCCGTAACGATTGAGGATAATGGCAAAGGATTTGACCATCAGGAAGAAGGAGAAAAAGACGGGATCGGTATCACGAATATTCGGTCAAGGGTTCAATTCCTCAAGGGAACGGTTGAATTTGACAGCGCTCCCGGACGCGGTACGCTGGTTGCCATTCATGTTCCCCGCATGGCTTAATGCCGGGCTAAAGGTCCGTCAATAACCAGTATCTTTACGCCGTCAAGTGCATGGAAAAAAGCATTCAACATATCTCCGTTGCAATAGTAGATGACCATCAGATCCTCATTGACGGACTGAAATCCCTCTTACATGGCCATGAACGATTCAGGATCGCCCTGGAAAGCACCAATCCCCTATCCGTTGCGGCCATGATGCGTGAAACACCGGTGGACATTCTGATCACCGATGTGATGATGCCCGGTATGAATGGGGCCGAACTGGCCAAAACGATCAGGGAAGAATTTCCGAACATCAGGATTTTGGCTCTTTCGATGAGCGGGCAGGGCGACCTGGTCAATAAGATGATCGATGAAAGCGACATTTCTGGCTATGTACTCAAGAATATCGGAAAACAGGAACTGATCAACGCATTGGATAAAATAGCATCGGGTGGCGTTTACTTTACGGATGAGGTCATGGATGAAATGATCAGGGCTGCCGAAAAAAAAACGGAACTGGCTGAAGCCAGGCTGACTAACCGTGAGATCGAGATCATCCGGCTTATTGAAAAAGAATACAACAATAAAATGATCGCCGAAACACTGTTTTTGAGCGAAAGGACGATCGAGACACACCGCAAGAATATCCTGCGCAAAACGAAGACCTCCAGTGTACTCGGACTGATCAAATATGCCTATGCCCACGGCCTGATCGGCCCATAAAAAAGGGCTGCCTGTTGGCAACCCCTTACTTTCATTTTTGCACGTCAGACTTATTTCTTGGCAGCTGGCCCCAGGTGAATCTGGAGGCCTACTTTAGCCCCGAATGTGTTGGTGGCGTCATCGGCATCCTTAAACTTGGTGGAACCATATGCGACAGCGATCTCCAGCGCAACATGAGGATTCAGGAAAATAGCAGGACCAGCAGAAATTTCCCAGGCGGTGAAAGACTCTGATTCACCGGAAATCTTTGCGCTACCAAATCCAAAGGAACCATTGCCGAATAACTTGGCTTTAGGGCCCAATTCCACAAAATAATAACGCAGGAATGGATTAAAAGAGAATAATGTGGCCGCATCTTCTCCTTCTTCCTTGGATGAAGCGAAACCTACTGTTGCACCGGCCGCAAAATTATTAGCGAAGAAATAACCGGCTCCGGGCGTAAAGGCAAAGTCGGTTTGTTTGAAATCCCCGGTTTTAGAAGAACTGAATGAGATTCCGCCACCTACAAGCCAGGAACCTTTCGAAGTTTGGGCATTTGAAGCGGTAAAGACCAGGCAAATCATGGCCATTACCAGTAAGGATTTTTTCATTTTTTGTAGTTTTTGGTGAGGTAAAAGATTAATTGCCCAATTAAAGTAGTACAAATTATTGTATTAAAAAAATATATATCTATACCTCAGCCTTCAGGAAGTCTACCTTACTGATCCTATGTTGATTTACAAATATTATAATACTATAATGTGAATTTCTTTACGTATTTGGTCAAAATAAAAGCCGCTCTAACAGAGCGGCTTTTATTTTATGCTGTTGAGTTACAATTAGAAGTTGTAAGCTGCACGCAGACCGATTGAGTTCAGAGAACCACCGGTTGCAGAGATACGCATGTATTTAACCAGGACATCAGAAGTTAGAGAACGCCAGCACCAACGCCAGGAGCGTAAGTGAAGTTACTACCGCTGCAGAACACGAAGCGATAGATACACCCAGCTGAGCTGAACCGTAAACGTTTTTCAGAGAAGCTGTACTTAGCACCAGCAGAACGGATCAGACCCAGGGCGTCATTCTTGATAGAAATGATACCCAGATCGATGGTTTTACCAGAGTAAGTGATGTAACCAGTGTTCGGTCAATGCAAACTTGTCATTTACATTGTAATCAGCTTGTACGGTACCACCGATACCAAATCCATAGCTGTCACCGAAATCACCCATTGGAAGAGCGGCTTCAACACCAATGCTGAATCCGAATTTTTTGGTTGCTCCTTTTTCGTCTTGAGCAAAACCAGCGAAAGAAACTGCGATAGGCTGCGATTAAAGAACTTTTTCATGTTACGTAATTTTTGGTTATAAATCGGGCGCAAGTTATGGATTATTATTATCAATTCATAACAAAGCCGGGGCAAATATACAGGTAAATTATATAATCAGCTTATGCCGTGGGGAAGGTATTTTTGAAAAGAGTTTGTTAATTGAATTATATTTATTTTTTAAATAAATTTTAAATGTTTAATTATCAGTAGTTTAAAGATAATCCAATTTACATACAAAAGAGCCCCCCACATAGCCCGGCTTCCGCATAGACTCCCCAATGATCTTTTAATAAATAGCGGCCTCCCAACTGCCCGGAATACCCAAATTCGCCGGGTGCATCCCGTTTTGATTGGGCATCACTGTTTGCATATTGAGAGTTCACATAGCCAGCTCCCCCGCCTGCATAGAGATCCCATTTCTCCCTTCTCAAGAAATGGTAATTGGCCCTGGCCAACAGGGAAAAAATAGTCAGCCGGTCTGTGTAAGTATCGCCAAATCCGGAATATTTGCCGGTGATCCTTGAATAGCCGGCCGCTACGCCCCCGCTGATCCGTTTGCTGAAACCATATTCATAGATCAGTGCATAAGGCCCCAGCGAACTGACTTTATATGTAATGCCCGGAAAATTGATGGCTTGTTTGAGATAGGTCTTCCATATATTACCGATACCGTGGCCAATGGTAATGACAGAAGAACCTTTGACATAATAAGGTTCCCTGTTTTGCTGCGCCGATGCCCGGAGGCTGTTGAAACTCAGCAAAACGGTCAGTACAACGATTTGAAATACCTGCAAAATCCTGGAAGACATACAATGATTTGATTGATTACAGATTATCCAACATATCCTTAACCATGCCATCAAGCTGGTATTCCTCTTTCCAGCCCCAATCGGCCCTGGCCACGCTATCATTGATACTGGCCGGCCAGCTGTCGGCTATGGCCTGCCGGTAATCTGGCTGATATACAGATCGGAAACCAGGCACCTGTTTGGCGATCGATTCCGTGATCTCCCGGGGAGAAAAACTCATCCCGGATATGTTATAGGAAGTCCGAACCGAAATCCTCGACGCCTCAGCTTCCATCAGTTCAATGGTGGCGCGGATGGCATCGGGCATATACATCATAGGCAGATAGGTATCTTCTTTCAGGAAACACTCATATGTTTCCCCGGCCTTGGCCGCATGAAAAATCTCCACTGCATAATCGGTTGTTCCGCCACCCGGGTTACTCTTATAACTGATCAATCCGGGATATCGGAGGCTCCGGACATCCACTTTATACCGGTGGTAGTAATAATTGCACCAAAACTCGCCGGCATATTTACTGATGCCATAAACCGTTGAAGGTTCGATGATCGTTTGTTGCGGACAATCCTGCTTGGGTGATGTTGGTCCAAATACGGCAATACTGCTGGGCCAGTAGACCTTTTGGAGATGTTCTTCCTTGGCAATGTCCAGTACATTCAACAGGCTTTGCATATTCAGGTTCCAGGCGAGATTGGGGTTCTTTTCTCCCGTAGCCGAAAGTATGGCAGCCAGCAGGTATATCTGGGTTATCCCCTGCCTGATGACCTGTACATGAAGCATTTCCTTATTCATGACATCCAGGCTGACGTAAGGACCAGTTCCATGCAGCAACGGATTTTCTTCGCGCAGGTCAGAAGCGATTACATTGGCATTGCCATAAATCTTCCTTAATGCAAGGGTGAGTTCTACGCCTATCTGGCCACTGGCGCCAATAATAAGGATGCGTTCTCTAATCATAACAATCGTATTAAAACACAAATGTAAGCGCTAATTGGTATTTTGTCAGTTGCTAAATGGAATATGTGACTGGCTCAATATAGTTGTTGCTGACAATAATTTGGATTAATTTATAATCTTAAATGCATGCATGCCATTCACAACATTCGCCATACTGCCTTTCTGGATAATCATTTTTATTTTCAGCACAAGAACTGCTTTTTCTCAAACCCAAAAAATTGATAGCCTGAAAGCAATTCTTCTGAAAGCGAAAGAAGATACAAATAAATTCAGGCTATACTACAATATAGCAGGAGAATACTGGATAGGACTTAAAGATACAATTGATTTCCCTAATACATTTAAATACGAAG
>JAXLUE010000038.1:0-13795 GCA_046329695.1 Ferruginibacter sp. | reverse complement strand
CAACACTGATCGACCTCTACGGCAAACTGGGAGAATGGGCCACCCCGGTACTGGAAGAAACATTCAAACAACTGGCCACGGAAAAAAATATGAAACCCGGAGAATTACTACTACCCTTCCGCATCATGCTGGTAGGTGGTAAATTCGGCCCGGCAGTTTTCGATATCGCCTCCCTGATCGGGAAAGATCAAACCCTGGCAAGGATGGAAAAAGCTTTGCAAGCATTCAATTCATGAATATGAAAAGACCTATCAGAGTTTTAGTAGCTAAAGTCGGCCTCGACGGTCACGACAGGGGTGCCAAGGTCATTGCCACTGCCCTTCGCGACGCCGGCATGGAAGTCATTTATACAGGACTCAGGCAAACGCCCGAAATGGTGGTAAGTGCAGCCCAACAGGAAGATGTAGACGCGATCGGCGTGAGCATCCTGAGCGGCGCACATATGACCGTTTTTCCCCGCATCATCAACATCATGAAAGAAAAAAACATGAAGGATGTTTTGCTTACGGGCGGCGGCATCATTCCCGAAGATGACATGAAAGCGCTTCAGGAAGCCGGCGTTGGCAAACTGTTCGCCCCCGGAACGAATACCGCAGACATAGCAGATTATATACGCAATTGGGTCAAGGAAAACCGTTCTTTTTAAACACACCAAATCCAACACATGGCATTCAGTACCATCACAACAACATTGGACAATGGGATATTCACCATTACGGTGAACAGGCCCGACAAAATGAACGCCCTCAACAAAACCGTCATTGGCGAACTGGGAGAAGCTATCAGTGAAGTATACACGAATTCAGAGATCAGAGCGGCCATCATTACCGGCGCGGGCACCAAAGCATTTGTAGCCGGTGCCGATATCAGTGAATTCCTTGAACTGGATTCCAGTGGCGGTCAGGAACTGGCGAAGCGCGGACAGGACCTGGTGTTCTCCAAGATAGAAAACTGTCCCAAACCGATCGTAGCGGCCGTCAATGGATTTGCACTGGGCGGGGGTTGCGAACTTGCCATGGCATGTCATTTCCGCATGGCCGCTGAACAAGCGAAATTCGGACAGCCGGAAGTGAACCTCGGCCTGATACCTGGTTATGGCGGCACACAACGCCTGACACAACTCGTCGGTAAAGGGAAATCGATGGAATTGATGATGACCGGGGCCATGATCGATGCACAGGAAGCCAAACAGATCGGCCTTGTGAACCATGTAACAACGGCTGAGGAACTGTTGCCCAAAACGATCTCCCTTCTCACACAAATCATTTCCAAAGCACCCCTTGCCATTGAGAATATCATCAGGCTGGCCAATGTTGCCAATCTGGGCGACCCCACCGGACTTGAACAGGAAATGTACGCATTTGGAAAACTCTTTGATACCGCTGATGCCAAAGAAGGCGCTGCGGCTTTCCTGGAAAAACGAAAAGCTGTTTTCACCGGAAAATAAACTCATTTTCATCATACGCTCTCTAAAACACCGAAACATATGTCATACAGAATTGAAAAAGACACCATGGGCGAAGTGAAAGTTCCCGTGGATGCCTATTACGGCGCACAAACACAACGGAGTATTGATAATTTTAAAATTGCACAGGACATCAACCGCATGCCCAAAGAGATCATTCGTGCTTTCGCATATCTCAAAAAAGCCGCAGCCCTCACCAATTTTGATGCCGGTGTGCTACCCAGGGAAAAATGTGATATGATCGGCCGTGTGTGTGATGAGATACTGGATGGCAAACTGGATGACTATTTTCCCCTCGTTGTATGGCAGACCGGTAGCGGCACACAAAGCAACATGAATGTGAATGAAGTGATCGCATACCGGGGCCACGTTCTCAATGGCGGCAAACTGGAAGACAAAGACAAATTCCTTCATCCGAATGACGATGTCAATAAATCACAATCCAGCAACGATACGTTCCCAACGGCCATGCATATTGCCGCTTATAAGATCTTGATTGAAAAAACGATCCCTGGAATTGAAAAGCTGCGGGACACATTGGAAGAAAAGAGCCGGAAATATATGCAGGTCGTGAAGATCGGACGTACCCATTTCATGGATGCCACCCCGCTGACATTGGGCCAGGAATTCAGCGGATATGTTTCGCAATTGAATCATGGCTTGAAAGCCATTCGCAATACACTTTCTCATTTATCTGAGCTTGCCCTGGGCGGCACTGCCGTAGGTACAGGCATCAATACCCCCGCAGGGTACTCAGAAAATGTGGCAAAGCATATTGCCCAATTGACCGGGTTGCCTTTTGTAACGGCCGAAAACAAATTTGAAGCACTTGCTGCCCACGATGCGATCGTGGAAGCCCATGGCGCACTTAAAACAGTTGCCGTCAGCCTGATGAAGATCGCTAACGATATCCGCATGCTGTCATCCGGACCACGAAGCGGAATCGGTGAAATATTCATACCTGACAATGAACCCGGTTCATCCATTATGCCAGGCAAAGTGAACCCGACGCAGTGCGAAGCCCTGACAATGATCGCGGCACAGGTGATGGGGAATGATGTGGCGATCGGTATAGGCGGGAGTAACGGGCATTTTGAATTGAATGTGTTCAAGCCTGTGATGATCTACAACTTCCTTCATAGCGCCCGGCTTATTGCGGATGGCTGTGTTTCTTTCAATGATAAATGCGCCGTTGGCATTGAACCGATCGAAGCCAATATCAACAAACACGTGGACAATTCTTTGATGCTGGTGACCGCACTGAATACCAGGATCGGATATTATAAAGCGGCGGAGATCGCGCAGAAAGCGCATAAAGAAGGAACTACCTTGAAAGCAATGGCCGTCCAACTGGGTTACCTGACCCCGGAAGAATTTGATGAATGGGTGGTGCCTGCCAATATGGTCGGAAAACTGAACTAATAATAACATTAAAGTATAAACGAAAAGCTGTTTCAATATTGAAACAGCTTTTTTATTTTGGAAACCTATCCATCAATAATCAAATTGTTGACTTCGTACAAACATAACGGTGTTTCTTCGAGCATTGCCAGTTAGCTTGAAAGAAGCGCCCGACAGAACCTGTCAACATATGGTCTTCCGGTCAATTCTATTGGATGGGAACATTAAAGGACCCCTGGGTGATCGTGTGTGCCGCTGGGCCGGTGCCATTGTTTTCCTTAACAGGACCGGCAAAAGTTCCCGACACCCGCGTGGCGGTGATGCTGGAAATCACAATCGTGAATGCGGGGCTTTGTGATTGGTTGAACGGATCGGAGCCTGCAAAGAAATTGGTACCTGAGGCCACATTATAATCGCAACTGATGAGGTTACCCAGTGCGATCTGGTTAACGGTGTAGGTTCCTGTACCGATACTGCCGCCGGCCGGTTTGGTAACCGACAGGCTCAGGGATGGGTTCGAGGCGATGCCCGCCGTTCCTTCAATGGTCAGTGCGGTAATGCCCGCCGTATTATCGATGAATGCAAGGGCGTTGGTATTAAAAGTGGTATAAACGCCATCGATACGGCAATTAATAAAATCGGTAGGCGGGTTGGAAAAAGTCACCGGGAATGGGCAGGTGCTGGCATTTCCTGTAACCGGGTAATCAAAGACCCCGGTGGCCGCTGGTGTTCCACTCGCCACTAATGTCACGGTTTGGGTACCCGTAGTTGTAAATAATCCGGATGCTGCGAAAGTAACTCCATTCACCGCTGTAGTGGTGATGGAATACATACCGGGTGTGGATACCACGGCATTCATGGAAGCCGTATTGGCTGCCGACATGGGCACACTGACAACGTAACTGCCGGATAATACCACGGCGGTGCAGTTTCCGGGCGCGCCTTCCATAGTATATACGGCAGGAGGTGCGGCGGGGTCAAATGTCACCGAAAAAGAACAACTGCTATTGCTGCCGGCCACAGGGAAATTGAATGTACCGCTGGCGGTTGGAGTACCACTGGCCGTAAGTACAACGGATTGCGGACCTGCGGCCCCAAAGTTTCCGCTGGCTGAGAAACTGATCCCGTTGACGGTGGTTGTGGAAATATCGTATGAACCGGGCACGCTCACATTCACATTCACCAGGGCCGTATTGGATGTGTTGGCTGGCAGGCTTTCCATATAGGTGCCACTCAGTGTAAAGCCGGAGCAAAAACCACCGGCGCCACCAAAGGTATATACTGCAGGGACCTGGTTCGGTGGTACTACTTCCACATCAATATTGCAAAAACTTTGTCCGTATGTGATGATGAATGTATTGATACCTTCAAGTACCGGTCTCCCGGTACAGTATAAACGCACGGTATTCAAACCGGTATTGCCAAATGTTCCTGTGCCGCTGAAAGAATAACCGTTTACCGTATCAGAAGTAATGGTATACAAACCGGCCACGTTGACGTCTACCTGCACGTCGATATAATTTCCGCTTCCCAGAGTGGAATCAACCTGGTAAGTACCGGTTACAGTGCTTGGCAGGCAATCAAACAGAGAATCGGATTTTAGCGTACCCACAGATTCCCCGGAAACCACATCGAAATTCAATTCTTTCTGACAGGCGGTGAAAGACAGGCTGAAGATCAATATTAACCCAGCCAGTGATAGCCATCTCATGTTAACTGTATTCATGTGATAAAGATAAATTAATTATGACACCTGCGAGTTATCGTCCACCAGTGCTCTTGTTTCCACGGTTGCGGGTTCGTCATCCGATTTCCTATGGCGGAAGAGTGACTGTTGAAAGACCAGGATGGTCAATACCCCGGTGGTGATGGCCGCATCAGCGATGTTGAAGATCGGCCTGAAGAATTCAAAATACTCTCCTCCCCATCCGGGCACCCAGGAAGGAAATTGTCCGCGGATCACAGGGAAATAGAGCATGTCCACCACATTTCCATGCAGGAATGAAGAATAACCGGTGCCGGTCATTTTTGCCAGCCCCGCATATCCTGCATAATCATTCAGCATCGCGCTGTACACCATCCCTTTGTCGAAGATCATCCCGTAAAAGCAAGAATCTATGAGGTTGCCCAGTGCGCCGGCATATATCAGCGAAGCGCATACGATAAACCCATTCCGGTATTTCCTTTTTATGATATTGCCCAGGTACCAGGTGCCAAAGATCACCGCTCCAAAGCGAAAAATGGTCAGGGCCATCTTACCCCAGCTGCCGCCGAATTTCATTCCGTAAGCCATGCCCGGGTTTTCAACAAAATATAACTGGAACCAGGTGCCCGCAACAGGCCTGGAAGTGTTCAATGGAAAATTTGTTTTGATATATATCTTTAACAACTGGTCAGCCAGTACAACCAGGAAGACGATCAGGAATACATGCTTTTTTTTCATCTCAGTAATAATCGCCTGTGCGGTAAACGTGTCATTTTCACGGCGGTGAGCAAAGATACAGGTTGGGCATGTTCAGCAGACAGTGTTATCGTTAAAATCTGCCCTATTCTTCAAAATATACCCGCTTAACCCGTTGTGAT
The DNA here is from genome assembly GCA_046329695.1 of Ferruginibacter sp. GTDB lineage: Bacteria > Bacteroidota > Bacteroidia > Chitinophagales > Chitinophagaceae > Ferruginibacter. The sequence goes on along the minus strand of JAXLUE010000038.1, from coordinate 8,346 downwards.
ACATTGGTGAGTATCTCGTATGGAATGGTACCGGCCCACCCAGCCAGGGTAGTCACCGGAAGGTCGTGGCCGAATACTATGACCTCATCACCTTCCGACACGGGGATGCCCGTGACATCCAGCATGGTCATATCCATGCAAACATTACCCACCACCGGCGCCAATTGTCCGTTTACCAGCATCTTCCCGATACCGTTACCCAATACCCGGCTATAGCCATCGGCATATCCGATTCGGACGGTTGCGATGCTGGAATCCCTGTCCATGACCGCTCTGCGGCTATAACCGACACTTTCCCCGGCCGGAACCTGTTTGACCTGAGATACCGTGGTACGAAGGGTCGTTACGTTTTCAAGAGGTTGCCGGTCATCCACCCCATATAACCCGATGCCGAGCCTGACCATGTCGAACTGATAATCCGGATGGCGGTGAATGGCTGAAGTATTGGCTATATGCTTCAGGAATGGTTCGGTGATGACCGTTGAAAGCTGCCTGCAAATGCGCAGGAAAGCATCGGACTGTGAACGCGTAAATGCGTCGTGTACGGGGTTTTCGCTCGCCACCAGGTGCGAGAAAACCGACCTAATGACAAATGGATGGGGCTGGGATAGTTTTTCGCAGAGAATATCAAGCTCGTTCTCCATAAAACCGAGCCGGTGCATGCCGGTATCAAATTTGAGGTGAACCGGATATTGTGTGATGTGCTTTTGTTCCAGGTAATACCGGAAAGCATCCAGTGACTGAAAGGAATATAATTCAGGCTCCAGCCTGTATTGCACCATATTGTCGTATCCAGCCTCCGAAGTGTTCATCACCATGATGGGTAAACGAATACCCGCCTTGCGAAGCTCCACTCCTTCATCGGCATATGCCACCGCCAGGTAATCGACTCCGGCATGTTGCAACAGACTGGCAATTTCAAAACTGCCACTCCCATAACTGAAAGCCTTGACCATCACCATCAGCTTCACCTGATCTTTCAACAGGTTGCGGTATATTTTCAGGTTGTTGCGCAGCGCGTTCAGGTTTATCTCCAGTACCGTTTCATGTATCTTTTGTTCCAGTAACCGGCTGATCTTTTCAAACTGAAAAACCCTGGCGCCCTTGAGCAAAACAGCCTCATCCTGGAAAGAAAGTGAATGAGCCTGTTGAAGAAAATCAGTGGTGCTTTCGAAGAACGCCGATTGAAAGTTTGGCGTAAACAGAGCTGCATGGCGGCTGATCGCGGGGCCTATTCCAATCAAACGGTGAAGTTTTCTGCGTTGCAGGATACGGGCAATGGTGGCGTATAATGCATCATCCGGAATGCCCGTCTGCAGAAAATCGCTCAGGATGACCGTGTGCCGGTTGTGCTGGTGCTGCTGTGCCAGGAAATCAAGCGCAATGGACAGTGAATTGATATCGGCGCTGTAACTATCGTTGATGATGGAACAGCGGTTGATGCCCTGCTTCAGTTCCAGCCTCATTTCCACAGGCTTGAGCTCTGTCATGCCCAGGGCGATGGGCGCCATACTGATATCAAGCGCCAGCATCAGGCAACAACAGGTCATCGCGTTGAATACGGACGCCTCATCGGCAAACGGGATCATGAATTCCTGCCCTTCGCCACGATAACGGAAATGTATAATCGAAGAATCCCCTTTCCTGTCAACCTGCATCAACTGCAATACCGCATCGGCACCATGGCCCCAGCTGAACAGCTGCAGTCCCGGGTTGGTCTCTTCGCAAAAGCGGGCGACAGCCGTTGCCACCCGGGGGTCATCGATGCAGCAAATAAGCATCCGGCTGCGGGTAAAAAGGGATAGTTTCTCTGCAAGCTTTTCATCAAATGACAGAAAGCCTTCCGCATGCGCCTCGCCCATGAACGTAATAATACCGATATCTGGGTCAATGATATTTCGTAACCTGTTCATCTCTCCCGGTTGAGATATCCCCGCTTCAAAAATAGCCAGGTTATGGGTGGAGCTCATGGCCCAGACACTGAGCGGCACACCCACCTGAGAGTTGTAACTTTTGGGACTCCTGACTATGTGATACCGGCCACCCAGCAATTGGTACAACCACTCTTTGACCATCGTCTTACCATTACTGCCCGTGATTCCAACAACAGGATAACTGAAACGGTGACGGTGATATGCGGCCAGTTCTTGCAATGCCTTCAATGGGTCTTGAACGCATATGATATTAGCCTCGGGCCAGCGTTCAGTCGTTTGATCATCCAGCGTCGGGCCGGCAATGAATGCACGTACACCCTTCGCATATAATTCATCCAAATAAATATGGGCGTCTTTCTGCGGACTGCTGATCGCGAAGAAAAGGGTGTTCTCAGGCAGCAGAAGTTTCCGGCTGTCGGTCAGGAGATTTTCAATAAAAGGGTCATCGAACTGCCTGAGCGGTTTGGTTTGCAGGATGGCCGATATGTCGGAGAACCGGATGGCGTGCATATCAGGAATTTTCTTGTTGATTCTCATCTTCCGGTTTGCTGTCATCAGCAGAGAAAACCGAGTACATCATAGATCCGGTGATACAAACCAGGATCACCATGAGGGATGCCCAAACGGGGATATGGATCCATTTGGCCACAAGCATTTTTCCACCGATGAACAGGAGGATGACCGCAATGCCATGTTGCAGATACTGAAAACGGTCTGCCGCACCGCGCAGCAGGAAGAAAAGGCTGCGAAGGCCGAGTACGGCAAAAATATTGGAAGAATAGATCAGCAACTTATCATTCGGATCCGGAATGATGGAGAAAACAGCCGGTATGGAATCCACCGCAAAAACGATATCGATCAGTCCCAGCATGATCACAACCATGGATAATTTGGTGAAGAACAATTTACCGTTCACGCGAACGATGAATTTTTCCCCATGGTCATCCGTTGTGGTAGGCAACGACTTCCTGATCATCCTGAACGCCCAGTTGGTTTCCGGATCGAACTCTTCGTCTTCATCGGCCACAAACAACTTAAACCCGGTGTATACAAGGAAAATACCGAAAATATACATGATCCAGTCGAAACGCGCAACCAACTCGCTGCCCAGGGCAATAAAGATGATGCGAAAAATAATGGCCATCATAATACCCAGCAACAGTACCCTTGAGAAATTCTTCGGTTCCACCTTGAAGAAGGTGAAGATGATGATAAAGACAAAGATATTATCTATCGACAGGGACCATTCGAGAAGGTAGGCAGATATGTACCGGAAGGCCTGTTCCCGTCCGTTCTCATACCAAATAAATGCGCAGAACGCCAGCGACAGCAGCACCCAGAAACTTGTTTGGATGATCGCCTTTTTCATGGTGATAACAGCGTTCTTCCTGCTCAGCAATCCAAGGTCGAGCGTTAGCGCGATCAGTATCACCGCACCAAATACAAGGTATATCAGTTGATTGGTATCCATCAGTTTTCTTCCATTTTACGGTTGTATTTCCTGCGGCGTAACCATTGGAACAAGCCGGCGAACATGACCACCAGGAGCAAGGGTGCTGCAATATTGATGAGCTGCCATTGTTGTTTCTGTTCGTTCACTTTAACCGGGTCGAGCAGCCTCGTAACATAATCTTTTGATTTGGCTTCAGACAGTCCTTCTTCATTCACCAGGTAATCGAGGCAATTTAACAGGAAGGTTCGGTTGGCAAAAGGGAATTCCCGTTGCGTTCCGAATGTAAAGGGGTTCATGCCCATCTCAATCGGCTGGTTACCCTTCACTACGGAATTGAGCACCATATCTCCGTCGCCCACCACGATCATGCGGTTATCCGCCGGACAAACGGTTTGAAACCCGCCGGACGTGCGTGCCAGGCTGTCTCTCATGACCTGGGGCAGCCGGTTGGTGTATAACGACTGAAATTTGCCTTCGAGTAATACGGCAACGGGTATGCGCGATTTTTTGAATTTTTCATCCTCGGGTGCATTGACGTTTTCCCTTCCGCTGATCAAAGCGGGAGATGAGATCAACCGGGCATTATTGGAAGAATGCAGCAGGATGGTTTTACGGATACCCTCCGCTTCCACGGTATCGATCGAATTCACAAATCGACCGGATATGAATCCGAGGTTTCGGTTGATGGGATGGTTGTCTGATGACTGCATGACCGGGAAGTAGTTCCAGGGCAGGAATTCGTACTGGCCATTTCCATTCACATCGAAAGGAAGGTAATCGCACTGAAGGTCCATCAGCAGGTCGGGGTTCACACGAACACCATACTTGAACAGCAGATCGTTGAGTTGCAGGTCGCGGTCGTATGCCACTACTTCATTCTTGATCCGCAGGCTGTCCATTTCGGCATTCAGCCTGTCGATGAAGATCAGCAGTTTCCCGCCCCGCATCACATACTGGTCGAGTTTAAGTTTTTCTTCGTCTGAAAACCTCATGGAAGGCTTGACAAGCATCAGCACCCTGCATACGGGGGGAATATCGGGTTGCGACTGCAGGTTAAAGGTATAGAAGCGATAATCGGGCTTCAGGGCATTTTCAACCAGGTCGTATGTTTCATATGATTCCGGTTCCCCGTTTCCGGTGGCATAGCCTATGACAGGTTTTTCCTTACGGCTGATTCGGGCCACCGCATCGGCCAGAGTGAATTCAAGCAAAGCCTCGGCGCTGTTGAGTTCCTGGTAACTTACCATGGGGGTCCTTCCCTGGTAAAGCCTGACGGGCAATTCTTTTGTACCGTAGTGAACTATCGCCACCGGATACACGAATTGCTGCTGCTGTCCCTCTTTTAACTGGGTGGTAAGGTTCAGGGGGAACATGCCCATGGCAGAAAGAGTATCTGCATAGGTCACGGAACTTCCGGGCACCTGCTCATCGGGAGAGAGAAAGCGGTATGCGATCCTGTTACCGGCGATCTCCCTGAATTCGCGAAGGAGGTCATCCGTGGTCGACGAAAGCTTTTTGAATGCACTGGGCAGGTTACCGGTCAGGAATACATCCACCTGTACCGGCTGTTCCAAACCGCGGAGCAGTTTTTTGGTAGCGTTGCTGAGCGTGAATCTCTTCTCGTTGGTCAGGTCGATCCTGGCATGCCAGGTAGCCGCGGCCCAGTTGACCCCTGCCATGATCAGCAGGATCCACGACAGGCCTCGGGTCAGTGTTTTGATAAAGCCCATTTATTTTTTCGAGGTTTTTTACAGTCAGAAATAAAAAGAACAGGATCACGGAGAGGAAATAGACGATATCGCGGCTATCCAACACCCCCCGGCTGATACTATGATAATGAAAATCGATACCGAGCATTTCAATGTAATAATCTGCCTTACCCCGGAATACTTCCAGCCGGCTCAGCGCACTGAACCCAAAATACAGGATGAGGCAACTGAAACCGCTGACCAGGAAAGCCACTACGGCATTCTGGGTGAAACCGCTGCAACACAGGCTGATGGCGGCAAACACAGAGCCCAGCATAAAAAGCCCGATATAACTGCCGGAAATACCTCCCGTATCAATGTTACCGGTAGCACTCAGTTGCTGTATGGTCAGCACATAGATCAATGTGGGCAATAATACGATCAGGATGATCAGCAGGATGGACAGGTATTTACCTGCCACGATCTGCCAGGGGCCGAGTGGCCTTGTTTGCAGGATCTCAAAAGTACCGGCACGGTATTCTTCCGACAATGAACGCATACTAATGGCCGGTACAAGAAACAGCAACACCCAGGGAGCGAGTTCAAAGAATTTATCCAGGCTGGCATAACCTGATTCAAACAGGCTGCTGTCTTTCAACACAAACAGGAAAATTCCGTTGATCAGCAGAAAGAGTATGATGGCAACATAACCCGTCAGGCTGCTGAAAAACTGGTTCAATTCCTTCTTGCAAATACTGTACATAGGCAGGAAATTGCTGCAATTTAAGGCATATGACCTGAATCGGCATGCTTATATGACCGATGCTCTTCCGGCAGGAGCAGCGTTTAATGGCCGGTTGATGTCTGATATGAGATAGCGTTGCTTGGCTATCTTTTTCATGCTTCCGCCATGCGGGAGGTTTGTTTTGATCTGACATGGTTTACCAATACCAACTGGATCCCTTTGCCTTGAGCAGGGGGATTTTTTTTGCCCTGCCAGACCGCTGGTTTTTTGCTTAGTTTCGGATATGAAATGCCTGCTGACAGTATTACTATTCATGATCCAATACCGGGCCTTAGCCGTCACCGATACCATACCGGTTTATTATACGTCGCTGGAAATGCCCTCTGCCCTGAAAGGCCAGTATTATGGTCAATTTGACCCGTATGTACTGGCACAGGACCTGGCGGGATTATTCAAACAAGCTACCGGTAAGGAATATAAGCCGGTGGCAGGAACCAGGGGGAGGAAATCGGGCATCATCCTGGAAATCGACAGCAGCCTGCAGGGATACCAACCCGAAGAGGGCAGGTTGGAGAGCGATGGAAAAAACAAGACCATCATAAGGGCGAGATATGCAACCGGCCTTTCTTATGCCTTGTACAGCTGGCTCAAAGACCTTGGTTTCCGTTTCTTCCTTCCGGGTGAGAGATGGTCGGTCATCCCCGCATTGGCCGGCCCACATTCAAAAAAAATGTTAAAAAAAACATACAAGCCGGCATTCCGCATGCGGATGTTCCTGGCGAGCGGGGGAACTTATGCGGTCCGCGGGCTTGACCCCGATAAACAGATGGAAAAAGACTGGCACCTGTGGCACCAGAGAAACCGGATGGGATGTTCCTATATCGTCATCGACGGACACGCAGGTGAGAGCTTCAACATCGCTAACAGGAAAAGGATCGAAGAAGACTCCCTGATCCTGGCCCCGGTCAATGGCAAAAGGCAGTTCAGGGTAGACGGAAAGCTGGATCCTACTTATTCAGCGGGGGTTTCATTGTTTGCCGAATGGGTGGCCAACAGGCACCGGGAGCAATCAGCCAAATGGCCCTGGTTTCTGCCTGCCAAATCATTTACCTCCGCGGATGCAGGCGACGGGCTGAATTATTGCCATACGCCTGCCTGCGAAAAAGAATTCAGGACTGTATCGGACCAATCGTTTTACATGGTCAACCAGGCCGCAAAAGCGATCAGGCAATTGGGTAAAAGTGGCGGCGCCAGCACACTTGCCTACACGGAGCGGGCCGATACGCCGGGTATCAGGATCGAACCCAATGTACATGTGATGGTTGTGCCTTCTGCATTTCAGCAGGTCAGCACAGCGGCAGACCTGATGCTCAGGTGGGTTAAAAAAGCCGGCCATGTGAGCCAGTATGATTACCTGAATATCGGCGTTTGGAACTGGGATCAACCTTTCTTTAACCTGTATGACTATCATGCATACCTGACATTTCTCAGAAAATTACGTGTAGAAGGTTTGCACTACGAAGCTTCATTTTCAGCACTGGCTTCGGGCATTCAGCAATATTTCATCCTGCGCTATCTCTGCGAACCCTACCAGGATATTGATACGGTGTTAGATGAATTCTGCACCTCCAGTTTCGGCCGGGCGGCACCTCCCATGAAAAAACTCCTCAAGGAATGGTACTTCAGCAGCACCCACCTGAAAACAAATTACGATCACCCGGTCATGTATCCCGATGAACTGGGGCGTTCCTTCCAATATCTCGATGAGGCCGTTTCTTCCGGCGGTATCAGTGAAAGCAGCAGGAACAGGATCCGGGAGTTCAGCCAGTATAACACTTACCTGTGCCAGTATTACGAATTGTTCGGCGACCCCGACAAGCTGGAATCATATACGCGCAACCCGGCATTGAAACAGGAGGCCGTAAAAAATATCCTCGCATACACGTGGCAGTTATATGACACCCGCATCTTCCACAATACCCAGCTGAACGACCTGTATAAAAAAATGCTGCCCGAAGCCGACCAGGCCGTATGGGATTACCGTCAATCCACGCGGTTTGAGCAGTTCCGGCGAGCAAACCCCGATGAACCTGAAGAAACGATCGGCCGCTACCGGCAACACTACCTGCCGAGATCCGCGCCCATGCCACCGGTGTCGGATAAAGAGCTCGATAAACTGGTTGCATATGGCGCCGACAGTATTCGCATCGCCACGATGGATGAAACGGCGTTTATTAATTTCATGTATCCCCTGTCGCTCTACGCGCGTGGCCCGGGAAATCTGACGATCCGCTTCCAGGTTTCAGAAAGTATGCAGCCCGACCGTCAACAACAAAAAACAGGGATCATCAGCCTGGAAAAAAACGATTATAGTTATATCAAAACAGCGATCATCAGAACGGGTCAGCAATCCGGACTTGTTCAGTTTAAGCTGCCCGCCAGGGGTCGTTACAGGCTGTACCTTTCCCAATACCAGGCCACCCACATCGACTACATCATTTACCCGGGCGACCAGTTGTTTTACCA
>JAXLUE010000037.1:0-15323 GCA_046329695.1 Ferruginibacter sp. | reverse complement strand
CGGCTATCCGCAGATTGATCTTTGACGCCGGGGAAGACCTGGAGGCATTAATGACCCTCTGCAGGGCCGATATCACTTCAAAAAATAAAACCAAGCTCAGGCGCTACCTGGAAAATTTTGAGCTGGTTCTTCAACGCTGCGCGGAAGTGGAATCCAAAGATCACATACGTAACTGGCAGCCGCCGGTCACCGGCGAGATGATCATGGAGTATTTTCAGATACAGCCGGGCAGGGAAGTGGGCATGATCAAGAACGCGATACGTGAAGCCATTCTCGACGGGGTTATTCCAAACGAATATGCAGAAGCCTGGCAATTCATGGTGGAAAAGGGCAAAGATCTGGGTCTCCGGGGTAAGCCCGCTTCAACCTGACGGATTGCATGACACTCCCGCCTGTTTTTCAAATTTATCCGCACCTGTTTTCCTCCGGATATTTTCTTTATTTTTGATATATGGCAGTATTAAAATTCCGTGTATACTGGGAAGAAGATGAAAGTACGTACCGCGACGTAGTGATCCGTCATACCCAAACTTTTCTTGATTTTCACCAGGCGATACTTAAAAGTTACGAGTTCGATAATAAGCATAAGGCCACATTTTACCGCAGCAATGATAGCTGGCAGATGGGCCGTGAGATCACGCTAGAGAAGTATGATAAGGACTATAAGGCCGAACCGCTGATCATGTCTGAAACCGCGATCGGCAGCCAGGTCATGGACCCCAACCAGAAGTTCATTTATGAATATGACTTCAATAAGAACTGGCATTTCATGGTCGAATTGATCCATGTAGATAAGGAAGAGAATAAGAAACTGACTTATCCATGCTGCGTTCGTTCGGAAGGTATCGCCCCTTCTCAATATGGTACCAAAGGACTCATCGACAGCCGCCTCGCAGAGATGGAGGAAAAGTACGACCTCGCCCCCGATGCCTTGAATGATGGCTTTGGCCAGGAAGGGGAGGAAGACGACCTGGTGGCAGGTGCGGGTGACGCAGCCGAAGAAATTTAATGTAGGATTTCCCTGAACGAATAAGATTGTTTGGCAGGTTCTGCACAAACCCAACAAACATATGATTAAGACCTGTATCATCGTTGCAGGGCCGACGGCTATTGGTAAAACCGCCATAGCACTGGAGTTGGCCCGGCATTTTTCCACCGAGATCATCTCTGCGGATAGCCGCCAGTGTTACCGTGAACTCGGTATTGGGGTTGCCAAACCCACAGCATTGGAATTGTCTGCCGTGAAGCATTATTTTATCGATTCGCATTCCATTCATGATGAAGTTACCGCAGCCGGCTTCGAGCAGTATGCCATGTCGGCTGCCGCCGAAATCTTTTCCGGGAATGATGTCCTGGTCATGGTTGGCGGTACCGGCCTGTATATCCGTGCCCTGATGTATGGCCTGGATCGCATACCCTCCGTAGATCCCTCGGTCCGTGACAATGTAATCGCGCAATATGACGAAAAAGGCATTGCCTGGCTTGAAGCTGAACTGCGAAGCCGTGATCCGCTTTTTTCCCGAGAGGGGGAAATGAAAAATCCTCAGCGTATGATGCGTGCCCTCGAAGTGATACTGGCAACCGGACAGTCTATCCTGCACTATCAACAACGGAAATCACCCGAACGGCCATTTAAAACGATCCTGGTTGGCCTCGATATGCCACGGGATCTTCTCTATGAAAGGATCAACCACAGGGTTGATGTTATGATGGATTCGGGCCTGTTGGAAGAAGCCCGTGCATTGTATCCGTTTCGGCACCTGAATGCCCTGCAAACGGTAGGTTACCGGGAATTGTTCGATTTTTTCGATCTGGAAAAAACGGAAGGGGGAAGTCTTGCGCATGCCATTGATCTTATTAAAAGAAACACGCGGCATTATGCCAAACGGCAACTGACCTGGTTTAGAAGGGAAGAGGGGATCGTGTGGTACCCGCCGGATCCGGAAGCGGTGATGGAAAAAGTAAAACAGTTGATTCACTGAGCAGGTAACCCTTAATGCAGGTCATGCATATGGCAACCTGTTTTTTTTCACAAACCCCGTATCCCTCATCAGATCTTGATCCCCAGCGTTGCCACCAGTTGTCCCTGTACTTGTTTCAGGTTGGCTAATGTGTTGGCACGGTCACTGAGCCGGTAAGGGAAATTGATGTCTTTGGAGATTTGGTGCACATACGTCAGATCAATGAAGAAGCCGTGGTTCCTGTAACCAAGACCGCCGCTCAATAACATGCGGTTGGCCTTCAGATCGCGGTCTTTATAAGGGTTTCCATAATAGGCAAAACCCAGTCTGCCCATGATCGTATTGAATTTCAGTTCACCACCCACCCGAAAATTGAAAGTGCCCTTGAATTCATCTTTCACCACACGGTTCAATCCTTTGAAATATGCTTTTTCTTCATCGGTGGGTGATTCGTTATTGCTGCTGAAGCGGCTTCCGCGGTGGTTGACATATTCAATGTCGGCTGAAATAAAAGCCCTTTGGCGTTTTACATTTTCCACTTCCCTGAATACATAGGAGGCGCTGATGATGGCTTTCCATGCACTGCTTTGATAATAGCGGCTTTCTCCGGGTTGTCCATTGGTAAATTCATTAGAACTGACCTGGTACCTTTCTATCGTTCCACTGTCTGATTCCAGTACTGTACTTAAATAGGTGTCCCGGGTGTCTGTCATCATAAAGAATGATGGAGAGTGAAGGGCCAGCCCGATGCGGAAATATTCTTGTGGCCTGTAAATGGCGCCGACCCTCAGGTTCAGCCCGATACCCTGTGTTTTGAAATTGTCACGGTATTGGAAAGATTCGAATCCGTTGAATTTATTCGAAGAAGTATCGGATTCACTGAATGTTGTTTCGCTGCGGTAGGTTACAAAGGGTATTCCTATGGTTCCGCCCCAGTACCATTTATCGTTATCGTTTTCCGCATAGGCCAGTGAAAGTTCATACATGCCGCCCCTGGTTCTTCGGGTCATTTCCTGCCTGATGGCCTGCCCCGCATCCAAAATGCCTTCCGGGGCGCCTCGTACCATCCTGGCGCCGTTCATGGTCATTGTATCTATCAGGTATGTGTACAGGCCCGGGGCAGCAGTATAGGGGAGTGCCGATTGTGTATTCAGCGCGTCACTGATACTCAGCCCGCTGTTGGAAAACTCTTCGGCCAATTGTTCACTAAATGAACTGTAATTGTTCAGGGCGGAATAAGAATAATAATTGTTGAAATTGGCCAGTTGATTGAGCCCAATGCTTACCGCATATGTTTTCTTGGGTTGATACCTTTTGCCGTATCCCTGCACCCAGCCAATAGTTCCAATGGAAAGGGCATTTTTATCGTTGACCGTTTGGTTGCCACGGTACATGGCCTTGTTGTTTTTCAGAAGGTATCCCGGAGTAAATACCACCTCGCCTGTTTTAAAGAAACCAAGTCCTGCCGGGTTAACATACTGTGCCGTGATATCGCCGCCCAGGGAACCCATCACACCGCCTGTTGCCATGTAGCGGGCGCTGCCATTGTGGGGAAACCAACTGTAACGGATGGCATCTTCCGGTACCTGTGCATACAGCCTGGATATAACGATAAGGGATAGACTAAGTAAATATCTTTTCATACATAAAGGTTTGCATCGCCAGCGGCCATGGTGATTATGAAATTGGGGAACCGGTTTGAACAGGTAGGTCATCCTCCCCTGGAGGGACGGCTGACGGGCGTTCCGGTACTCCTGGTTCCGGAAGATGGCGTATATGATCGGTTATTGTCGGTTGAAGGAGTGATCGTTTCCCTTCTTTCCCTTCCTGAATTGCCGAGGTTATAACGGCGGCCGCGGACAGAAGTTTCCGTTACACCGGTCTTGGGATTGGTGGTTGTGATCGTCTGGTATTGGTAACTAGACAGATTGGTCATCCTCGGGGTGCTGTTCTTGGGGTTCTTTACGGGTGAAGAGAAGAATACCGGGTAAGGGTAATAATAGGGATTATAGTAATATCCGTAACTGTATCCATAATGGTAAGGATCGTACCGGCAATCGTAATCATCGTCAAATTCCCTCCACCGCCTGTCGTGCCTCGACATCCTGATCTGGCGGTCTTCCTGGCTGTACCGCTTATCTTCTTCATCTGTCTTAGATTCTTCTTCACCCATGGGGCGGACAGGGGAATAATATACGTCGTCTGGTGTTTGTGTACTGCGGTAAGCACTGTTGCAACCAACGCCCAGCGCAGCGATAAGTGTGATGAGTAAAATTTTATATTTCATGGTGAAGGGTTTATCAGTTGTTAGGCGAAGTTCATACTTTTGCAGCCCGGGGTGCCATACAAAGCTATATGCATAAGACGCTCAGCCAGAGTGTTATGCTGTTAAATATGTGCTAAATCAAACCAACCCTTTTTTATAAGCAAATACAGGAACAGACAGGGTTTTAACAGTCCTGTTAAATAAAAAAAAATGAGCAAAGTACTGACATCAAGAGCGGATGATTATTCTCAATGGTATAACGACCTCGTGATCAAAGGCAGCCTGGCGGACTATTCCGCGGTCAGGGGCTGTATGGTCATTAAACCTTACGGATACGCGTTATGGGAAAATATGCGCGATCACCTGGACAGGATGTTCAAAGAAACGGGCCATGTGAATGCCTATTTTCCGCTCTTCATCCCCAAAAGCTTTCTGAGTAAAGAAGCCGCGCATGTGGAGGGCTTTGCCAAAGAATGCGCGGTGGTCACTCATTACAGGCTGATGAATGATCCTAACGGCCAGGGTATCGTGGTGGATCCTGAGGCCAAACTGGAAGAAGAACTGATTGTCAGGCCAACATCCGAAACGATCATCTGGAATACTTACCGCGACTGGATCCAGTCATACCGCGATCTCCCGCTCCTGATCAACCAATGGGCCAATGTTGTTCGCTGGGAAATGCGTACCAGGTTATTCTTACGTACCGCTGAATTCCTTTGGCAGGAAGGCCATACGGCTCATGCCAGTAAAGAAGAGGCTGTGGAAGAAACGCTGAGGATGCTCGATGTTTATGCCCGGTTTGTGGAGGAATACATGGCAGTGCCTGTAATACGCGGGGTCAAAACGGCCAATGAACGTTTCGCCGGTGCGGAAGATACTTACTGTATTGAAGCGCTCATGCAGGATGGTAAGGCATTACAGGCCGGAACATCTCATTTCCTCGGACAAAACTTTGCCAAAGCATTCGATGTGCAGTTCCTGAATAAGGAAAACAAGCAGGAATATGTTTGGGCAACAAGCTGGGGAGTATCTACCAGGCTCATTGGCGCGTTGATCATGGCCCACAGCGATGACCAGGGCTTGATCTTGCCGCCGCGTATTGCGCCTCTGCAGGTGGTGATCGTGCCTATCTATAAAGGGGAGGAAAGTAAAGCCGCCATCAACGAAAAGGCCGGAGCCATCATGAAGGAACTCAAGGCCCTGGGTATTTCGGTGAAATATGACGACAATGATAATGCCCGTCCGGGTTGGAAATTCGCCGAATATGAACTGAAAGGCGTTCCTGTCAGAATTGCCATGGGTCTGCGCGACCTGGAAAATAATGTAGTGGAACTGGCCAGGCGCGATACCAAAGAGAAACAATCTGTTTCCATCGATGGTCTGCCACAGTATGTTCAAAACCTGCTGGAAGAGATACAGCAGTATCACGCTCAACAAGGCATTGTTGTACTGAAACAGCATGATCCGCCGTGCAAATACCTGGGATGAATTCCTGGCTTTGCTCGATGGCGAAGGCGGCTTTGTGTCCGCTCATTGGGATGGCACCGGAGAAACGGAAGACAAAATCAAAGAATTGACCAAGGCTACCATCCGTTGCATTCCCCTGGATAACCCATCCGAAGAGGGAACCTGCATCCTGACCGGTAAACCAAGCACGCAAAGGGTACTTTTTGCCCGGGCATACTAATAAAAACGAATTCATGTAAGAAGAGGCGCCTCCCAGGTGCCTCTTTTTTTTATTGTTATGTGATTAATTTTTTACATATTCGTAGGAATAAATTCAAACATATGGAACCAGTCAATCAGGATCAACTGACTCAAATGGACGTTCAGCTCGACTTGGAGTCCAGGCAGCATTTGTTCGATGCTTCCAAGTGGTCTAAATTCTTATCTGTGATTGTTTTCATTGCCTGTGCCCTGGTTTTGGTTTTTGGGATCATGGGCGGTAAAAGCATCATCAGTGCCATGGAGAAGTTTTACCCCAACCAGGAGATGATCGGTAACCTGGGAGGAGCGCTGTTGGCCATTCTTGCCTTCCTGGTGCTGGTGGCCGCCTTCATTTACTTTTTCCTTTTCCAGTTTGCCACCAAAGTGAAATCCGCCCTGGCCACGGAGAATGCCGATCAACTCTCATCCGGCATTAAATCGCTGAAGACCTTCTTTATCATTTCAACCATATTGGCCGGAGTGGCCTTATTGAATTCCATCATTAACCTCTTTCTCTGACTCTAAACAATTTTAAAATGAACCAACAAACTGAGTCTGCCAACATGCTGGAAATGCAAATGAATGAGGATATAAAAAGTTCATTCGCGGGATTGGCCCAATGGACCTATTACAGTGCCATCGTAGGATTTATATCAGCCGGGGTTTCCATTGTCAACGCAGTGTCCGTAGTTTCCAAAGCCAGTCAGTATGGTAACGCATCTGCAGGATCTACTTTAACGGGCGCGATCATTGGACTGGTGATATCTGTGATCATCAACATGGCTTTGCTGGCCGCATCCAATGGTATCAGGAAGGGAATTCTTTCGGCCGACCAGGGTTATTTTAACCAGGGATTATCCAAGCTGGCACAGTATTTCAAGATCATAGGCATTCTGTCCATCATCGCGTTGGTTTTCCTGGCCCTTATATTGATTGTAGTGGTGCTGTCTACCGGCATGACCGTGTAATGCCGAACCGGTCATTCCTTTGTGGCAAAATAATTATAGTCTTCCAGCAGTTTTTCCAGGAAAGCTAGAGGGGGCAGGTCTGATTGTATATGCAGTACCTCTTTGATCTTGGCATCCACCCGCCGGCACATCTCTTCATTTTTATTTTTCTTGGCCTGAGTGATGACCGACTTGATGGTATTGATATCCCCGTCACTTAGTTTCATGACATCCGGGTACAGGGGTTTGTAATTTGCCGAGGGCATATCCATGAATACGGTGTCCTCCACGCTCATGGTTGATTTGGTATTGACGATCACCGTTCCGGCTGCCAGGTCGCCCAAACGCTGGCTTTTTGGCGTGATGGCAATGGGTATGACGGCCCCGATACCCATGATGCCTGTTATGATAAGGTAAGCCAGGATCATTTCTTCCGAACCAATGATATAACCAAAGAGGAAGGGCCATTCAAACATTCGGGTCACCCACCGCAATAAATATTGGCCAAAAGTGGGCTCGCCGCCATCGAGGCTGATCACCCGTAAAGACATCAGCCTTTTACCAACGGTCTGCCCGTTCATACTGAGTTCCATCACCAGGGAATACAAAAGCATGGGTAGGGACACAACCAGGATATCCAGCCCGATATAATCTCTGAGGCTGATCTGTAACCCCTCATAAAGTACGAATTTCATACTGTACAGGTACACGACAAGAATGCCCAGGTCTATGAGATAGGCGAGCAGGCGTTTATGAAAAACGGCTATCTCAAATTCAAGGTCGATATTAAAAGCAGTGGATATCCTGATAACGGCCATGTCATTGCAATTTACTTCAGCCGTGCACTAAAACGATTTTTTTTATTCTGGGAAAAATGAATCAAATTGTAAGGCAATAGTCCGATTATTAAATCTTCTTCCCCTTGAGAGAGGCCCTGTTCATTAAACGGAATGCTGAGAAATGGAAGACATACCAGCATGTGCCGACAGATAATCCTGATGAAACGGCGGAACGTTTCACTACGCTGATCGACGATCTGTCGTATGCCAAAACATTTTATCCCAAGAGCAAGGTCACCCGGTGGATCAACAGTATTGCCGCTTCCATCTACCAGGGCATTTATGCGAACCGGAAAGAAAAGTACAGCCGGATATTCACCTTTTTGGAAATATGAGCTTCCGCTGATTTTCCGCAGACATCACCGTGTCTTCCTCTTCATTGCCGTTTCATTTTTATTTGTGACCATTGGTTACCTGTCATCTGCCTATAACCCTGAGTTTGTGAGGGGCGTACTGGGGGATGATTGTACGGATATGACGAAGAATATTGCCAGCGGAATAAAGTTCAGGTTTTACAAGAACAGCCCATTCAACATGTTCATGCGGATCGCATTCAATAATATCCGCGTTTCTTTCTTACGTTCATGGGCGGATTCACACTCGGGTATTTCACCTGTCGCTCGTATGGAGCAATGGCATTATGCTGGGCTCTTTCCAGTACCTGTTTTTTCTCATGGGTTAGGCGCCAATCCATACTGGTGATCTGGATCCATGGTACGATCAGGGATATCCTCTATCATCATTGCTGGAGCAGCCGGTTTGTACTGGCCAACGGCATTTTGTTTCCCGGGTACGTATACCCGCATGGCATCCTTCCGCCGCGGGGCCGGGGATGCGGCAAAAATTCTTATTTCCCTGATTCCTTTTTCTGGTGTGGCCTTTCCTGGAAATTCATATTGCACACCTGATGAGCCAGACTTATGATAAGGTTCAGAACACCGAGGCTGCCTGTATGGGCAAGTCTGCTGATCCTGGCAGGTTCGCTGGCCATGATCGTTTGGTATTTTGTCATATGGCCGGTCAGGCTCAGCCGGAAGGGCCATTTAATCCAACAGCAGGGCATTGTCAGCCGTATGTATGAAACGAATGCGTAGATCACTCTTCACCGTTATATGCCTGTAATGCTGGCTCAGTGCCTGTTGCGCAGAACCCCAACAGAGGCGTGGTTCCAGGAGCCTGTATTGCAGGACAGTATCTCCACGGCCATGCATGCCGATGATCAGCAGTCGCAGGAACCCGATATCTGGGCGACACCACACTCTACATTAACCGCATTACGATCAGTAGCAGATAGTTTCAATGAATGAAAGTCTGGAAAAGGGTTTGCTTATTGCCATACCTGGATAGTATGTTGCAGGCCAAAAGCGGGATCGGTCAGGGGCCTAAAGAGCGTAATGCCCCCAGCGATGTAAAGCTGGATGGAAAACCTGTTGATGCAAGATTATTCATGCGCGCATGGATGATCGCCGGGGCGTTTGTACTGTTCATTGTTTACAGGCTGTTCCTGAATAAAGGCATCTTTGTTCGCTATGCGCGCCGGGATGCGGCCATTGATCTCCAGCCTGAAAAAGAAGAAATCCAGGATACGGATTTCCGGCAACTGATCAGGCACTCGGTAAGCCAGGGCGATTACCGGAAAGCCATGCAGTATCTAAATGTATTGCAGCAATTATCCGCCGGGGGGCATGCTGATGCTGCGCATCGGAAAAAGACGAATGCCGCTTATGTGAAAGAGGTTCCCGCGGCTATCAGGCAACCATTTGCCGCACTCACGCTGATCTATGAATATGTGTGGTTCGGACACCAGGAAATAACCGGGTCAAGGTATTCGGAACTGGAACAGGCATTCAGCAGGTTTAATAACGGGGAAGCATAAATGGGATTTAGACATGTACATATGATCCTGGGATTGGCGGTGATGCTGGCCATTGGCTGCAAAGGCCGCATGTCTATGCTGGGGATATGTCTGAAACATACGGAAGGAAAGATAGCCGGCCGTTTGGCGGTCAGATAGCCCATACGATTGCCGCTTTAACACGCGTATCCATCGGTTAGGATAGAAGAAAACAGGAAGCCTTTTGCCCAGGCATATCAAAAGACCTTAAAGGACGGTAATTCGCTGTGCGTATGCATCAGCAGCCAGTTTCTATCAAAGGGATGAGGATGTAAGCGCCATTCTCGATTATGTATATGATGGCAATACCTTCTTCCTGTCTTCTGCAAAAATGGATAGCAGCCTGCTGAATAAAATATATTGCTCGTTATTAGCGGGTTTCTCGGAGCTTCCATTCCCATTAATTTCTCACAGGATGCATCGCTCACCGTGGTGGAAGGCGAAGAAGAAGGGGCAGGAAAGTACGGGTACTATTATTTGCCCTTTTCCGCTCATTTTACCGAGATCAACGATCATTACTGCAGGATATTGGGTTATAACCAGGATAAAGGGGCAATGCCGGCTGACCACACCGTGGGGGAAAAGGAAGATGATCCTTCATACGGCGCCGAGGGCTTTTAGCAGCTTATTTTCCTGTTGACTGGCAATAACCGTCAGTACTGGCTTGATTATCTCCAGTTACTGGAACGCCATCCCGACCAGGTGATCTGGGATACTCATTATCAAAACAAGAAAAGAAAAAGATCGGATCAGGATTTTCGAGTTTCAGTGAGATCATAGAGCACCCCCGCTGGCCACACCGCATTTTGGATCGTCCTCGCCATGCTGTCGCTCTATATCCTTTTTAGGGCTAGAGGAAACAACGGATCATCCAGGAAATCACGCCCAATACCAACAGTTCAGTGGCATTTACCGAAACCATAGCCAGGCTGTACCTGCAAAAAAAGGACAACAAGAATATCGCCGATAAGATGATCATGTATTTCAATGAATTCATCCGAACGCATTATTTCCTTCCTGTAAACCAGAGGCCAAGAATTCGTGCAGGCGCTGAGCCGTAAAAGCGGGGTGCCATTGATTCAGGCGGAATCCTTATTCAATGCCATTCACCAGGTTTCCGAACAATCGGAGGTCAGTGATTTTGAATTATTATCGCTTAATGAACAAATTCAGCAATTTATAAAAACGAAATGATATGAAGAACATCTCACAGACAAAAAGGCGAGATCTTCCGCGCTTAATGAAGTAGCGGTAGATCAGGGCTGAGATCGGTAAGACGACAAGGCTGGTATGCGTCCTGCTGATTGGCGTGCCAACCGGTTTTGCGGCGCTGTTATTCCTCGGTGAAGGTTCGGTGACCATTACTGGCGTTATTGTGGCCAGCAATGACGCGCAGTTCGCCGGTTGCGGTACGCTGACGGTATGTTATCGATGACCTGCTGTCTTAATCCGGGGCAGGGTAGTTTTGTATTCAAACGAGGGACCTATCTTCAGTAATATCGTGCTGATCGACGAGATCAACCGGGCGCCTGCAAAAACACAGGCCGCGCTTTGATCATGGAGGAAAGGCAGGTTACCGTTGACGGGTACGCACCCGATGGATTATCCAGGCACCCAATATTGTCACCACCCAAAACCCCATCGAACAGGAAGGTACATACCGATTGCCAGAGGCGCAACTCGACCGCTTTCTGTTCAAAATGAAGTTGGGTACCCCAACCTCGCGGAGGAAGTGCAGATACTGCAGCGTCATCAATCTCATAGCCAGGAAGAATTGTTCCAGGAGGTTCAGAAAGTGGTTGGCAGGCACGATATCCGTTTCTACAGGAAAGTGGTTCAACAGGTCAGCATCGAGCCTAAACTGATCGAATTCATCGCTGCCATCATTCACGAAACAAGAAATAACCCCGCATTGTATCTCGGGGCCTCACCGCGGGCCTCCCTGGCGCTCATGAAAGCCGCCAAAGCAACGGCCGCACTCAGGGGCAGGGATTTTGTCATACCGGAAGATATTGTGGAAATGGCGCCCCCCGTGTTGCGCCACCGGATCATGCTGACGCCTGAAAAGGAAATGGAGGGCATGACGCCGGATGTACAGGTTGATATGATCATCAAATCGGTGGAAGTTCCACGTTAATCCAGGCAAAGTGGGTATACTCAGAAAATATATTGGCGACCTGTTCATTCCCCCGCGATTTTATTTTGTGGCCGGCGGATGCGCCGTATTTTTTCTCATTTCTTTTTTTATACCGGTGCTGTATACACTGGCCAGGATTTTGCTTGCCGGTGCTGCCGTTCTCTTCCTGGTTGATTATATCTTCCTCTTTGTTTTTGGAAGAAGCCCATCGGTCCGGCGCGTCGTGCAGGAAAGGCTGAGCAATGGAGATGAAAACCATATACTGCTGCTGCGCATCATAACCGGATGCCATTTTCCATTCACATGGAGATACTGGATGAGCTGCCTGAGCAATTGCAGAACGCGGCATTTTTATCCTGCAACGTCGTCTACGAGCAAATGAAAAAGCGGACGTGCCTTACCTGATCAGGCCTACAAGAAAGAGGTGAATTTATGCTTTTGGAAGGGTGCTTATATATGTCAGGTCATTACTTGGACTGGCTTGCGAGGCGTTTTACCACGGATGCCGGGAAGGAAGTGACGTGTATCCTTCGTTTATCCGCTTCCGTAAGTATCAGCTGGCGGCAGGCGGCCCAGGTCAACGAGCAGGGTGCAAGAGAAGGTCAGGAAGATCGGCCAGAGTATGGAATTTGAACAGATCAAGGAATATGTAACGGGAGATGATATACGCACGATCAACTGGAAGGCCACTGCCCGCAAAGGCGGTTTTGATGGTCAATTCATTTATGGAGGCCAACAGGTCACCTGGTGGATAAGGGCCAGTTAATGAAAATGCCGTTCAAGTTTGTCGCTTCATGATTATGCCATCAACAGCACACTTGTAATGACAGGCGTATGCCTGCAGAAACAAGTTGGGGTGGGGGCTGTTGACCTTTTCCGACGGATGGGAGCCATGGTGGCGGCAGACAGGAAACCGGTGCAGCGGAAAAGATCATGCAGGTGCTCTATAAACAGCAGACGGCATTCCTCAGATCCGATTTTGAAATGCTCTATATGCAGGTCAGGGCCAAGATCAAACAGCGGAGCCTGCTTATCCTTTATACCAATTTCGAATCGCACAGAACGGCCTGCGGAGGCAAATTGCCATATCTCCGCTCCATGGCCAGGTATCACCTGTACTCCCTGGTCGTTTTCTTTGTCTGGAACCTGACGATTATCACGAACGCAGGCTGAAAATATAGAAGATGTATATATCCGCACCATCGCTGAAAAATTTCACTTTGAGAAAAAACTCATTGTCCGGGAATTGCAAAAATATGGGATATTGTCGGTGCTGACCAGTCCGCAAAACCTCACCGTACAAACCGTCAGCCAATACCTTGAACTGAAAAACCCTTGAGCCTCTGACGGTAACCGGGGAATCAAGTACTTTCGCATGCTCATTTTTACATTTGGCACGAAAACAGACATACAGGCAAAAACATGGGTTGCATCATCCCGCTGAAAATAGCGGGGAAGAATTGCGTTTGCCCAGGCCCGTTATTTCAGAGGAAAACCGGAAACTTTTTGAAGAGGGAAAAATGCTCCTGATCGATGACCCGTATTGGACATCCTTTGATCTCGTCAGAAAACTGGGGGCATGCTACGAATTAAAAGATCGGGCATGCGGGAACCCTCCGATCCGCTCGCCAGCGGACTCATGATCATATGTACCGGTAAATTCACCAAGCGGATCAATGAATTCATGGCACAGGAAAAGGAATATACAGGCACCATTACACTCGGAGCCGTAACGCCCACCTACGACCTTGAAAGCAAGCCGGAAAATCCTCAGGAATATCGGCACCTGGCCAATGACCAGATCATGAATGGAACAACGCCGTTCCTCGGCGATATCCTGCAATACCCTCCCGTCTTTTCCGCCATAAAAAAGCTGGTACACCATTGTATGAACTGGCCCGCAGGGGCGATGCAGTGGAACTGGAAGCAAGGCCGGTGCGCTATTGCAGCTTTTTGATCACCCAGGTGGCATTGCCAGAACTGGATTTCGGGTTGTTTGTTCCACCGGAACGTATATGGAATACAACGGCGCATATATGATTACGGCGAGACTTTAGGATGGTGGCTACCTGTCGGCTTTAAGGCGAACCCGTATCGGCGAATACCGTGTTGAACAGGCGCAAACGATGGATGAATTTGTGGAACAATGGAGAGAAATGGAAGTGGGGGATACCGGATGTTGATTCTTCGATAAACAAAACGGAACGTTGATCAATGAAAATGTATAGCGATGATCTACGTCATCAAAACCGGATAAGACGTTAACGGTTATGGTCTGCAGATAATCATCAGTATAAACTAAAATGGATAACTGATACCTACGGAGAAGTTGAAATTTTCATATCTCCATTTTCTATACTCATCATTTGAACCCCTGGTAAAGATCTTCTTGAAGAAATCGTCGAAGCCGATATCGGGTGCTTTCCAGCCTGCATTTTTATAATACATTTCCGGACGTTTGAAACGGAAGCCAAGGTCGAGCCGGAGTATCAGGTTGCTGAAGTCGAACCTGATCCCTGTTCCGGCGGAGAGACCCAGTTGCTTGTAAAAATTTTTCAACTCAAAACGCGAACTGTCAGATATGCCGTTGGCATTGGTATTTCGGAAATTCCAGATATTGCCAAAATCGACAAAAACGGCTCCCCGCATCAAAAGGGTATTGGGTATGATGGGCGCGATATTATAACGGAATTCGATATTGCCTTCAAACTGCATATCGCCCGTTCGGTCGTTAAAAATGGTTTTAGCGGAAGAAAAAGGCGTCAGCGCTTTCCCGCCTGGCCCGATGCCCCTCAGTGGCCAGCCCCGCATGCTGTTGCTTCCCCCGCCAAAATATTGTTTGAAAAAGGGCAGGGTGCGGTTGGTGTCGCTGCCTAACAACGGGATACCAACGCCGGTGAATAAACGCAATACCAGCGTGGTCTTGGGATAGTTGACGGAATACTTGAACTCAATGTCACTTTTTACAAAATTCCTTTTGTATCTGCGAAAAGCAGGAATTAAGCCCCAGGTGATGCCGGATTCTTCCAGGTTCAGTTTAAAGGATTTCTCACGGGTGATCGTGTTGAATTTATTCGTATGGATTTTTGTACTGGAATATCCTGCGCCCATACCCAAGGCAAATGCGGTATTATAGGAATACCTGAGGAAAGGGTTTTCGTTGATGATCGTTTTGAAACTGTCGGATTGATTGAAGAGGTAACTGAACTCAACGTTCAATGGCTTCCAGTAAAATTTCTGTCCTTTCCTGTTAAAGAAACTCATGCCGAGGTTTGAATTCAGCGATTGTAGGTTAAACAGGTTCAGCCTGTTATTGTAAGCAAGGCTTGAATTGATGAAGGTTTCTGCGGAACGGGTATTTTTAGAGAGTAATTTGATCCTGTTGAATGGCCAGATCAGTTGCGGTATACTGATGGAATTCGAATAACTGAATTCATTGGAATTGATGGTGCTGATGTTGGATCCCCTGCTTCGGTTATTCAGTTCTATACCGGCGCGTATGGTATGCATCATCCGGATACCTTCCTTTTTAAAATTCCTGTTCAGCAGGCTCAGGTTCAGTGATACGCCAA
>JAXLUE010000036.1:0-19490 GCA_046329695.1 Ferruginibacter sp. | reverse complement strand
ACAGGGCGGAGGTTTAAAGCCAAGAGCCTACCTGAAAAGCGGGTTGTCTTATTATAACCTGAATGATAATAAGAATGCCCTGGTCAGCTACCAGCAACTGATCAGGAAATATCCGCAATCGCCCGAGTCGGAAGAAGCATTGGGTATCATCAGGGATATCTATGTGGAGGAAGGCCGGCCGAACGAGTATGTAGACCTGATGAAGAAAAATGGTATACAGGTGTCGGTGACCGAAGCCGATTCGCTCACATATTCATCTGCAATGCTGAAGTACTCTGCAGACGATTGTTCAGCGGCCATTGCCGGGTTTACGAATTACCTGGGCCGATTCCCGGATGGGGCTTATGTGCTTGATGCGCGGTACAACCGTGCCACTTGTTTCCAGAAGAACAAAGATTTCTCCAATGCCCTGCAGGATTATTCTTTTGTTCACGGCAAGGGACTGAACAGGTATTACGAGAAGGCCACACTGGAAGCGGCGAGGATTTCTTATTTTGAATTGAAGGATTTTGCATCTTCCAAAAAATATTTTGAGGCGTTACTATCCAATGGCGTGAACCAGGATGTTCAGCTGGAAGCCTTGCGAGGCCTCGTACGCAGTTATTATCAGTTGAAGGATTATCGTTCTGCCAATGACGCAGCCAAAGATTTGCTGGCCAAGAAGGGCATCAGTACCGATGATAAGTCAATCGCATACCTTGTACTGGGCAAATCGCAACAGGTCAATAACGATTACCCCTCAGCGATAGCTTCTTTCAAATCGGCGGCCGCGATCAATAAAACGGCCTGGGGCGCAGAAGCGAGGTATGAAATGGCTGCCTGCCTGTTCCTGCAAAATAATCTGGGCGCATCGGAAAAGGCGGCACTGTCGGTTATCAGGGAAACGGGATCCTATGATCTGTGGGTTACCAGGGCTTATATCCTTCTTGGAGACATATTCATGAAACAGAAAGACTATTTCAACGCCAAGGCTACTTATGAAAGTGTGGCCAAGAATGCCGTCATTGATGAATTACGGAGCGAGGCCCAACAAAAACTTGACCAGGCCATCGAAGAAGAAAAAAAGCAATCCAAACTCTCAAACTAATCAAGATGAAAACCATGATGACTTCATATAAGCACAGTTATTTCCGCCTGGTATGGGCCGCAGGGTTAAGCCTTGCCATGTTTGTGCCAATGGCTGGCAAGGCTCAGAAGGACACCAGCCGGAAACCCTCCGTCGATATTATATCTTCTTATAAACCCGTTTTGCGCAATGCGGTCAAGATCAATTTTTCCGGATCACAGCTTCCCGCAGATACTTCCCGGTCGGTTCGAGACTACAACGTTCCATCCCAGAACCTGATCTATGCTTATCAGCCTGTAACATTGAAGCCGCTGGCGCTTGAACAGGACAGTAACCTGTATCTCGGAAACCGGAACTATGTTAAAGCAGGATTTGGCAGTTACAATACCCCGTACGTTAAAGCGGGCCTGGGTTTTGGCGATGGCAGGAAAAGCCTTATCAACCTGTACGGTTTGTACACCTCTTCAAAAGGCACCATCAAGAACCAGGATTACAGTGAACTATCGGTGAGGGGTACCGGCAGTCATTTTGTCAAGGATAATGAAATTTATGCCGACGCTTCCGTCAACCAAAAGACCTATCATTTATACGGGTACGACCACCTCTTGCTGGATTACAAAAAAAGCGAGGTGCAGCGCGCCTTCCAGGAGGTGAACATCCGTGCCGGCGTCCGGAATACGGTGTCATTGCCGTTGGGCTTTGCCTACAATCCCAGCCTGCAGTTCAATGTATTCAGTCTGCGTGACAGGCTGACGGAAACTTCGGTCATGTTTGATCTGCCCCTCGAGCTGAATATCAATGAGCAGTTTTCGGCAAAAGTGGCCGCCAAAGGTGATTTTACCAATTACGCCAGCAGCAACCTTCCGGTCAATTACAAATACAGTAACAATGTTATCCAGTTAACACCGGGGATCGTGTTTCATTCTCCCCGGTTTACCATTCATGGCGGCATAACCCCGGTATGGGATAACGGTAAGTATACATTATTGCCCAATATCTATGCTGAGGGACAATTGCAGGAAAAGGTTTTTCTCCTGCAGGCGGGATGGGTTGGTCGGGTGGTTAAAAATACGTTCAGAAACCTGAGTGCCATCAACCCTTATATGGCAGAACTTTCAGTTCAGCAAAATACCCGCGAACTGGAATTGTATGGAGGAATCAAGGCCTCTGTCGGCAAACACTTTAATGTGAGTGCCAAAGCAAGCTTACTTTCCTATACCAACCTGCCCCTGTTTATCAACGACACCAGCAGCCTGGCCGCCAATAAGCAATTTTTGGTTTCCAATGAAAGAAAGATCAATAATTTCCGTATCCATGCCGATATGAGCTTTATTAGCCAGGATAAATTCTCCCTGACGGCGGGCGTCAACCTGAACGCATATACGAATATGCTTGATAATGCCAGGGCCTGGAATACGCTTCCCCTTGAACTGACCGGATCCTTCCGTTGGTGGGCATTCAAACGAATGTTGCTGAAAAGCGACCTCTACCTGTTTGGGGGCGGTAAGTACCTCGATTTTGGAAATACTACCAGGAATTTCTCCGGAGGAACCGACCTGAGCCTGGGGGGCGAATACAGCATCAACAAACAGTTCAGCGCATTCCTTGATGTAAATAATATCTTTGCCAATAAATACCAGCGCTGGCATAATTATGAGGTTTATGGCCTAAATTTATTGGGTGGTATCATTGTCAAGTTTTAACAGGGTCAGTTCATGATAGAAGAAAATATTCTGCTTTATCTTTTCCGTAATAAGAAATGTCCGCTCCCGACGGTGGGTACACTCGAATTGGTGGATGGCAATGCCACAGCCTGGCATGCTGAACATAAAATGATGGCCCCGGTGCCCTTTATATTATTCTCTCATACGGAATCAGACTCGGAAGACCTGGTGCGGTTCATCGCATCCGAAAATAGCCTATCCCATTCATCCGCATCTGATCACCTCATTGAATTTTGTGACCGGTTAAACAGGCTTGAAACAGGGGAGGAATTTGAGTTGATGTCTGTAGGAACTTTTTTTGCAGAGCCGGGCGGTAAGCCTGGATTCCGCCAGTTGCCCCTTCCCCTGGAGTTTTTTCCCGAAGTTCCCCTGAAACGTGTTGTGCGCAATGATGCCGTTCATGCCATGAGGGTTGGCGATACGGAAACAGACAGTTTGCAAATGGCAGAGTATTTCCAGGAGCAGGCCAACGTATCCAGGGATCGCTGGTGGATTTGGGCGGCGGCTATCTTTATCCTTTCCGCCGGGCTGGTGCTGGCATATCTTTCCGATAGCGGTAAACAAACCTCTTTCGGCAATGCGGGTAAAATAGAAACCCGTCAGGAACCGGTTACGTATACCAAGGGCGACTAACTTTATCAATTATCCAGTTTTCAGCATGATCCATTACACTCATTGCCCGGTATGCCGTCAGGATGGAATCCAGGCATTGCTCACCGCAAAGGACCACACTGTTTCAGGCAAACAATTCCCGGTCTGGACCTGCCGTAAATGCCAGGCGCTGTTCACGCAGGATGTTCCCAACGAATCTGACATAGGGGAATATTATAAATCAGACAGTTATATTTCGCATAGCGATACCCGTAAGGGACTCATCAACCGCCTGTATCATTTTATCCGCTCCATAACCCTTCAGTCAAAATATAAAACAGTCATCCGGGCCACAGGACTGCGAAAGGGCAGCATACTTGATATTGGCTGCGGTACGGGCGCTTTTGCCCACACAATGCTTGCAAATGGTTGGGTGACCACTGGCCTGGAGCCTGATGAAGAAGCCAGGGCAAGGGCCAGGGAAACGTATGATGTTGATGCCAGGCCTTCTGCTGAACTGTTTAATCTTCCCCCCGCCCAGTTTGATGCGATAACGATGTGGCATGTACTGGAACATGTACATGAATTGCACCGTTACCTCGATCAGATCAATGGTTTGCTTAAGGATCGTGGTAAACTGTTCATTGCAGTACCCAATCATGTTTCCACTGATGCGGCCACATACCAGTCTTACTGGGCCGCTTACGATGTGCCCCGGCACTTATATCATTTTTCACCGGCCTCCATGCGCAGGCTCGCTGAAGATCATGGTTTGCGTGTATGCCAGGTGCTCCCCATGTGGTTCGACAGTTTTTATGTGAGTATGCTGAGCGAAGGGTACAGGCAATCAAAGCCGGCCTTTCTGCGACCTTTACGGGGGGCTGTTCACGGGCTCATCTCCAACCTGGTTGCCTTGGGTAACCGGGAAAAATGCAGCTCATTGATTTATGTGATAGAAAAGAAGGGAAGCTAATATCACTTACTGAATTTTCATTTCAAACAGTTTCGGCCATCTCTTGCCCGTGATCAGGAAATTACCTGTGGTACTGTCATAGGCGATGCCATTCAACACGTCTGTTCGGTTTGGAACCACGTCTGAAGGTTGTAACAAGCCAGGCAGACTGATGATCCCTTTCACATGACCGCTTTCGGGATCAATCTTTACAATATTGCTTGTTTCATAAACATTGGCATAAATAAATCCATTCACGAATTCCAGTTCATTCAGGAAATTGACGGGCCCGCGGTTATCCTGAACCGATATGGTATTTTTTACTTTGAACGATTCGGGGTCAACAAAATACAGGTTTGCGCTGCCATCGCTGATAATAAGATCTGTGCCATTATGGGTAATGCCCCAGCCTTCATAGGGCCATGACAGTGTCCTGACCGGTTTTTCAATATCAGACAGCGCATACACGTAAACGGTATTACTTTGCCAGGTAAGCTGATAAATCTTGTCGTGAAATATGGTAATGCCTTCTCCAAATATCTTCTGCGATCCCATGGGATGCATTTTCTCCACCTTGCCGGTTTTCTTGTCTACGATCCTCAGGGAGGATTGTTCATAATCACCGGTTCCTTCATACAGCTTCCCGCCGTATAATTGCAAGCCCTGCGTGTAGGCGCTGGTATCATGCGGGTATTGCGACAGAACGGTGACCGTCATGTTCTCCGGGGCCGGGATCCCCGCCACCGGGGGAACGATCGATGGGTCTGTGTCCGGCGCCTGGTTTCCGTTACAGGAAATTAGGCATATAAACAAAATGGCATATAAAAATTTCATGCAGTGTCTTTGAGCAAAAATAGGAAACAAAAGCAGGCTGCCTGAAATCGGCGGACGAAATTAATTGATAAAATTTCCTTTTGTCGGATTTGATTTTTATATTTGATGAACCTCTGAGCAGGATATTTCTTTTCCCCAAACAGTAAATGCCGCTCTCTCCCCGCAAAGACAGATAAACTGACTGACATTCTCATATCCTGACGAAAGATTCATTATCGGATTCGTCCATCTGGGCGTTCGGAATTGATTAAAAACGGCTTAATGAAATCTTTTTTGTGGGTAGTTTTCCTGGCCCTGTCAGGTACATCCTCTATGGCACAGCGGTTATGTGGTACGGCTGAATACCAGCGTATGCATCCTGTACTGCCTATTCTTGCTGAAAGCAGGATGGGGGATGATATGTCGCGGGATACCGTTCCCAATGAGGTCATCATCATACCTGTGGTGGTGCATGTGTTGTTTAATACGGAAGCACAGAATATCAGCGATGCGCAGGTGAGATCCCAACTGGCTGTATTGAATGCAGATTTCCGCAGGCTCAATGCGGATACGGCACTCACCCCGGCAGTGTTCCGTGGCCTTGCCGGTGATGCGAGGATCATGTTTTGCCTGTCGCAGGTAGATCCCTTTGGACGTCCTACAAAGGGTATCGTGCGGCGTTATACCACCAAGCCTTATTTTCTCGGGGATGATGCTATGAAGTACACGGCGGCCGGTGGTGATGATGCCTGGGATTCCCGAAAATATCTGAATATATGGGTGTGCAGCCTGTTTGGGCGAAGCCTGGGCTACGCCACACCTCCCGGCGGTGCAACGGACAAAGACGGTGTAGTGATCAATTATGATGTCTTCGGCACGATCGGAAACCTTCGCTCTAACTTTAACAAGGGGCGTACGGCCACGCACGAGGTGGCACACTGGCTCGGGTTAAAACATATCTGGGGCGATGAGGATTGCGGCAACGATGAAGTGGATGACACTCCCACGCAACAGTCGAGTAATTATCATTGCCCGGTTTTTCCGCAACGATCTACCTGTTCGCCGAATGCGTATGGCGACATGTTCATGAATTTCATGGATTTTACTGACGATGCCTGTATGAATATGTTCTCCAAGGGGCAGGTAAAAAAGATGCGGTCACTGTTTGCCAGAAATGCCCTGCGCAATGGTTTTCTGAATTCGTTTGTGTGCGACAGTTCCCTGGCCAGTGGCGCTCCCGTTCCCGATGATACGCTGGTAGTTGCCAAAGCGCCTGGCACGGTTACATTGTATCCGAACCCGGCAGGCCCCGTCTGTTACCTGGAAGCGGTAATTACAGCCTCAGCATAAAACGGCTTCGGTGTACCAGTCAACCGGCGCGCTGGTATTGCGTAAAGTATTAACGAACGACAAAGAGACCCTGATCCTACGTGGCCTGGCGCCCGGTGTGTACCTGTTGTCGGTTGGTGATGGGGCCGACAGGCGAACCCTGCGCTTCATCAGGCTCTGATCACCATTTCCTGGTACGTAACCTGATATTTCTTTTAGACAGGTAATGCAATACGTAATCAAAGCATCCCTGCCTGCGTCCGATGATTTCGGGGGGATAGACGCCCTTGTCAGTAAACACAGCATCTGCCAGCATATTGACAGCTGCGGTACAGGTATAGCCGGTTGTCCGGCTCATCGATGAAATGCCGCTTGAACGGTCGCGCTCATCATACAGCAAATACTCGAGTGTGCGGGATTCAGATACTTCCATACCGATCACGATCATTTTCATGATCGTGAACTCGTCGTCTTCTTCATTCAGTTTCCATTGATCGAACAGTACCGAAGCGGTCATATCGATCGGCCTGATCATATTTCCGCGTATATTCCTTTCCGTTGTATCGAAAAAACCGGCTTTTTGTAAAGCGCTGATCATGTCTATATGCCCGGGATACCGAAGCGTTTTTTCTTTCAGGTTAGGGATGTGCTTCATTGTATACAGTATGCTCCTGAGGCCGTCTGTATTGAATGATTGCAGCGTTCCGATGTCTTCAAAATCCACTAATTCAGGGTCGCTGAGAGCAGGTTTGGTAATGATATGGCCATTTTCTACATAACGTGCCGGCCTTGTATATTCTTCCAGAACGTCGATCGGGGAGAATGGGGCTTTGTATGCAAAAGGCCAGGTTCTGACTTTTGGAAGTCCGCCTACCATACATTCAAAACTGTCCACTTTCATGATGGAATCGCAGTATCCCAGCACCAGGTTACTGAGGCCGGGAGCCACACCACAGTCAACAATGGCAGTAACGCCGGCATCGGCCGCCATTTGATGTAATTGCAATGCGTCTTCCGGGAAGAAAGAAATGTCCACCACCGTTTTGCCAGACCGGATGATGGCTTCCAGTGCGCGATATCCCATAAATCCGGGCACGGCGGAAACGACCATATCAAAGTCGCTCAACCATTCCGGGTACCTGTTAAAGTCAGATAGGTCTGCCTGAATGGTTTTGATCCCGGGAGCTTTTTTGGTGAGTTCCTGGAGCGACTGATTGCTGAGATCGAAGGACGTGACGGTAAATCGGAAAGCCAGGTCAATGGCTATGGCGCGGCCAACCATGCCTGCGCCTAATATGGCAATTTGCATTTTATTTGATTTGTTGGGTTAAACGATGGTGTATGTGTGGCGTCTGAACACGCGCAACGGAAAAAGGAAAAGCTCAGCACCCGCGCGAAGTTCCATTCATCATGATGGAATAATAGGCAGAGAGCCTGTAGAAATGTGCGTATGTGGACTGTGCTGTCAATGCTGCAAAAACCGAAATTACTGTATTTAAATGAAAGCCGGATCATCATTCAATCCCTGCCTGTGCAGAAAATTAACCTTTCCTTGCAACTGGCTCAACTAAATTTGCGCAAAATCGTCCTGTTATGAAAAAATTCGTTTATCTCTTTGCATCCTGCGTGATCTCAATACCAGGCATGTCGCAGATCGGCATTTTGGATAAAGTCAAAAAAGCGGCATCAAAAGACAGCAGTGGAGAGGTCATATCTGCGGTGTCGAAGGTATTGCCGGTATCTGATGGGTAAAAACGCGAACCCTGCACGAAGAGATCATCAATGCTCCGAACAGCGTTGCCCGTTGGCACAGAAAACAGCGCCAAAAAGCTGAGCGCAACGGATGGTTTTTTTAAAGATGCGGCCATCAAGATTTTGATGCTGAAGAAGCACAAAAGGTGGAGAAGACGTTGAGGAAATTCGGGATGTCTTCCCTGGTAGACAAAGCCATCCTTTCATGAACCGGGCAGCTGAAGACGCAGCTCCTGGTGTTATCGCATTTTGAATGCTATGGAAGGTGATGACGCTGACCGATTGCCTGAAAGTTCTCCGTGGCGGGGATCATGCGGCAACGGATTACCTGAAAGCCAATACCAGCCAGGGCCTGACGGAAAAAATGCGGCCGATCATTGATTCCTCCCTGAAAAAGCGCGTCATCATACGGCATATTGGAAAGATGTGGTTTCGCAATTACAATAAATTTTCCCGCGAAAAGGTGAATACCGATTTATCGGCTTATGTCACGGAACGGGCGATGTCAGGTATTTTCTACTCCATCGCACAGGAAGAGTTAAAGATCAGAAAGGACCCCGCCGCCAGGGTGACTGATCTGTTGAAAAAGGTGTTTAATTAAGATTGATGGTAGTGAAGGGTTGAAAGGTTTCGGTTTATTGACG
This sequence comes from Ferruginibacter sp., assembly GCA_046329695.1. Taxonomy (GTDB): domain Bacteria; phylum Bacteroidota; class Bacteroidia; order Chitinophagales; family Chitinophagaceae; genus Ferruginibacter. The sequence continues at coordinate 10,619 of JAXLUE010000036.1, read as the reverse complement.
GAACATTTCAACCTCGTTCTTCAACAAATCAAATAATGTCGGATAGGACTTACATTTTTTTCTTTGAAATCAGCATATTCAGTTCTGACATGATATTCTTCGCATCGGCGAATTTGTCGATGATGAATAATATGTAGCGTATATCCACCATGATATTGCGGCATATATCCGGATTATAGTTGATGTCGCTCATTGTTCCTTCCCAAACTCGATCGAAATTAAGGCCGACCAGGTTGCCATATGCATCTAAAGCCGGGCTGCCTGAATTACCGCCGGTGGTATGGTTGGAAGCAATAAAACAAACGGGCTGCCGGCCATTGACTCCATATCGACCAAAATCTTTCTTTTGATACAGATCGATGAGTTTTTGTGGTAAATCGAATTCATAATCACCGGGTTTGTATTTCTCCATTACGCCATCCATGTAGGTATAGAAATCGTACCTGACAGCATCCCTGGCATGGTAACCTTTGACATTCCCGTAAGTTACACGCAGGGTGCTGTTGGCATCCGGGTAAAAACTCTTGTCGGAAAAAACTTCCATCTGCGCTTTCATATATGTCCTTTGAAGCCGGTTGATGGATGACTGGTATTCATTAAGCCTGCTGAACCTGGGTGCTGTAGGTTTTAGACAGGCTGTTATATAATTGCCAGGCCGGATCGTTCTTTATTGCGGCAATCAGGTTGGCGGTATCTGCATTCAACAGGGCCTGTACCTTAGCAAGGGATGTAAAGGCCGATTGTTCATATATACCGGCGGCCAAACCTTCCACGCCGCTTGAAGACCTCTCAAGCCATACTTTCAGCAGGGGAGCACGGAAAGCTTCAGGCTGGTCGCTGACCCATTTTTCGATCAGGGAAACAAACAGCGACTGGTCGACGGAGGCGTTATATTCTTTAAAAATTCATCCAGCGCGGTGACTTCTTTTTCTTTTTTTCCAGGGAAGAAGGGTCTTTTTCCACGGCATTGGCCAAGCTGTTTCAGTTGGTTGCCACGGTCATGAGCGCCTGATCCTCGGCATGATCTCGGTATAATAATCGCGGCCAGGGAAGACATGCGGTTCAATGTTCTTGCATGTTCTGCCAGTTGTTCCGCAGGTTACTGTAAGCTTGCTCGTGCCGTGTTGGCAGCCACGCGCTGGCTGAAAGTAGTTTCATAATCCTGTTTACGCTGAAGGGCATTTTGAGCTTCGAAGTCCCAGGATCTCGCCCTGCCATTTCTTGTATGCATTTTCAATGCTTGCGTATTTGGCTGTGTACACGGATGCGGGTTTGTATATCCTGCCTCATTCGCTCGTTCAGGATTCCCAAACCGCGCGTATGGCGATCTTCGCCGGGTCGCTTTTGTTCCATGATCGCCTGACCGCCGGAGAAGAGAGGTATTCATTGGTGCGTCCGGGAAATCCGAAAACCATGGTAAAATCGCCTTCTTTCATGCCATCCAGGGAGATCTTGAGTGAGCGTTTAGGCGTGTAATGGTACATTGTCGGGTGAATAAGCTGCGGGTCTGTTGTTTTTGTCTGCATAGATCCGGAACAGGGAGAAATCACCGGTATGCCTGGGCCACATCCAGTTATCGGTATCCTTACCATAGTTACCGATGGAAGCGGGAGGAGCCCCAACCAGCCTGACATCCTTGTACGTTTCGGTGACGAACAGGAAATATTTATTCCCTTCAAAGAATGAACGGATCAGCAGGTCTTCATACGATTCTTTTTTATAATCCTTTTTAAGCTGGTTGATGTTCTTATCGATGGCTGATTGTCTTTCTTTTTCATCGGTCATCCCTTCGGTGCCTTGTAAAACCTGGCCTGTAACGTCTTCTATGCGCACAATGAATGTGGCGGTAAGCCCGGCATTGGGCAGTTCCTGCCCGTGTTGATAAGCCTGTAAGCCATGCTGATATAATTCTTTTCGAGTGTCGAATGATTTTGAATGGCATCGAAACCGCAATGGTGATCGGTCAAGATCAGTCCTTTTCCTGAAATGACCTCGGCCGTACAAAAACCGCCAAAACTGACGATGGCATCTTTCAGGCTGCCTTTACTGATGCTGTAAATATCCGAAGCATTGATCTTCATGCCCAGTTTCTTCATTTGCTTTTCATTCAAGGCTTGCAGCAATTGGGGGAGCCACACGTTCATCAGCCAGGCTGAGAGGGTAGTTGCCATCAGTATGGCAAACAAGCGTATCATTTTTTTCTATGCCGGTATATTTTACCAAAAATAATTAAATGCCGTTTCAAATAATTTTTTGATGGCAGATTGCTGCTCCGTTCATCATTTTATCATTCATCCGGGAGGGAGTTTCATGAGGCAAGTTCTGAGTAGGATGGTGATATGTGAGGGAAACCTCTGGGGGTGCCTGTAATGGGGACTGAATTATGGCGCGGGGACTATCTTAGTTTCACCGGATTTGCCGGATCAGACTTCCTTTTGCTTTCTTCTTCTTTCAGGTCCTTTTCACTGAAGTATATTTTCAGGTAGATGCTGTTTCCCAGCGGGTTCATCATGGTGGCATACATCAGCCAGAATTTTCTGCGGCCGGGTATCCGGCATTCATACGTGTACACTTTCACCTGGCCCGTATCCTGGTTTTTACGGTAGATCTTCGATTTTACAGTTTTGTTGAATAAAAAACCGATCTGTTGTTCGGGAATGATCTCATTGCTTGACAGGTGATCCAGGCTGATTTTCGTGTACCCGTTTTCGTTTCCTTCCAGATATACCTGAAACGGGCATGGGCGGTTATTGCTTACATCGCAGCTGAATGTTTTTCCATTGATGGACAGGAGCAGATTCCCCCTCATGGAGAAGACCGATTCCGATTGTTGCGGGGATGGGGATTGCCAGGTGATGCCTTTTTGTTGTAACGCCGTTTCGTTCCATTTGACCATCGGGGCAATGGCGGTTGAGTCGGGCAACAGGCTCCTGACAAGGTCGTATAACTCTATGGTCTTGGTTTGTCCGGTTCCTGAAAAGAAAGAACCCAATGCCAGACAAATGATCAAAGCTTTTTTCATATTGAATCGCTTTGACACAGGGGATAAAACGGATGATGCGGGCGGTTGAATCCAGGATGCAGGAAAGATACGACTAAAAGTAATGCGGTCAATTGAATTAAAAATAAAGGGCAACCTGTTTAATGTTGCCCTTTAAGTAATATATTCTAAGTCATTAGATGTCAATCGCTTCCCCGTAAGCTGCTGCCGTAGCTTCTTTCAGTCCTTCGCTCATGGTAGGATGTGGGTGAACGGCATTCAGAATTTCGTGGGCGGTTGTTTCCAGTTTTCTGGCAACCACGGCTTCGGCGATCATTTCTGTCACATTCATCCCGATCATATGACAACCCAGGAATTCGCCGTATTTGGCGTCGTAAATGACTTTTACAAAGCCTTCCGTTGCGCCTGCGGCACTGGCTTTTCCACTGGCCATGAATGGGAATTTGCCAACTTTGATTTCATATCCGGCATCTTTAGCGGCTTTTTCGGTATAGCCAACGGAAGCAATTTCCGGACTGCAGTAGGTGCAACCGGGGATATTGTTATAATCCATTGGGGTCACTTTATGACCTGCGATATGTTCAGCTGCATTGATCCCTTCTTTAGCGGCAACGTGCGCCAGCGCTTGTCCCGGTGTACAGTCGCCAATAGCATAAATGCCCGGAACGCTGGTTTGCTGGTTGATGTCAACTGTGATCTTGCCTTTATCAGTTTTTACGCCTAACTGCTCGAGCCCAAGGTTTTCTATATTGGCCACCACACCAACGGCACTGAGCAGAATATCAGCTTCCAGTACCACATCGCCCGTGGCGGTTTTGACCGTTGCCTTCACGCCGGCGCCGGAAGTATCCACTTTGGTCACTTCGCTGGACGTCATGATCGTCATGCCTTGTTTCTTGAATTGTTTTTCGAGTTCTTTGCTGATATCCTCGTCTTCCACCGGTACAATGCGCGGCATAAATTCAACGATCGTAACCTTGGTTCCCATACTGTTGTAGAAGTAGGCGAATTCTGAACCGATGGCGCCGCTTCCGCAAATGATCATGCTTTTAGGTTGAGCAGGAAGAACCATCGCTTCACGGTAACCGATGATTTTTTTTCCATCGATAGGCATGGTCGGCAATTGGCGAGCACGGCCTCCCGTGGCAATAATGATATTTTTCGCTTCCAGGACTTGCTTTTTGCCCGTTGCATCCGTCACTTCCAGTTTGCCGGGAGCCAGCAGTTTTCCGGTGCCCATGACCACATCGATCTTATTTTTTTTCATGAGGAACTGGACGCCTTTGCTCATTTTATCGGCCACACCGCGGCTACGTTTAACGATGCCGCCAAAATCGTGTCCCGCATTTCCAACGTTGATGCCATAATCGGCAGCATGTTTGGCATATTCAAAAACCTGGGCACTTTTCAGGAGGGCTTTGGTGGGTATACAGCCCCAGTTCAGGCATACACCCCCGAGGCTTTCCTTTTCTACGATAGCCACTTTTTTGCCTAACTGGCTGGCCCTGATTGCTGCAGGATAACCGCCCGGGCCGCTGCCCAATACTATAACGTCGTATGCCATATGTTCTGCATTGATTGGTTTAGGTGAATAAAATCCGGGGCAAAAATAGCCTGAAAAGGACTTCTGTCCAAAACTCTTGATCTGACAATAAGTTTCCAAAGGATAAAGCAGAACAGGCCTATATTCCGGCACGTATGAAATGAGCTACCTTTATGCCATGAAACGGAGAGCCGTAGTTATTTTGTTATGTCTGTTGCCGGCGGTAATAATGGCACAGGAAATCCCGAGCTGGAAGATCACCCGGCTGGAAGAATATATCAGGTCGGCCAAGGAGCCTGTGCTTGTCATCAATTTTTGGGCAACTTTTTGTAAGCCTTGTGTGGCGGAGATCCCTCATTTCATCAGCGTGACGGAGCAGAAAGGGTCAGACAGTGTCCGGCTGCTCCTGGTCAGCCTTGACCTTCCTTCCAGTTACCCGGGCAAAATATCTTCCTTTGCCGGGAAACAAGGATGGAAAGCTTCCCTGGCCTGGTTGAACGAAACCAATGCCGATTATTTCTGTCCGCGAATAGACCCTTCCTGGAGCGGGTCCATACCGGCCACGCTATTTGTCAATACCCGAACGGGCTACCGGTATTTTGTAGAAGATGAAATTGATGCCCGCCGCTTAGAACAAGAGCTCGATAAGGCCCTGTCGGGTCATCGATAAGTTTATCATTCCGCTTCACATTTTTTTTATTGAACTTTGCCCCATGATCTCAGGGGATATCAAAGCGGCCGCTGCATTACTGGCCAGGGGAGAGGTGGTTGCCATACCTACGGAAACCGTTTACGGGCTGGCAGGCAATATATTTGATGAAAAGGCGGTTCGCAGTATCTATTCGATCAAAGGAAGGCCACATTTCAATCCATTGATCGTTCATATCCCTTCGGTGGAGCGGTTGTCGTCGGTAGCAGCATACATTCCACCTGATGCGCTCAAACTTGCCCGCCGATTCTGGCCTGGCCCGCTTACCCTGGTGCTTCCCAAACAGGCTGTTATTCCCAACCTGGTTACAGGGGGTAAAGACACGGTGGCGGTGCGTGTGCCCGATCATCCCGTAGCGTTGGCTTTGCTGAATAGTATCGATTTTCCATTGGCGGCCCCCAGCGCCAATCCTTTCGGATCATTGAGTCCAACACGGGCGGAGCATGTGGAAGCGGGGCTGGGCAATAAAGTCCCCTTGATATTGGATGGCGGAGCATGCCAGAAGGGCATCGAATCTACCATCATCGGGTTTGTGGAGGACCGCCCGGTTGTTTACCGGTTGGGTAGTATTTCGTTGGAGGATATTGAGTCGGTCATCGGGCCTGTCGGGTTATTCAATAAACAGGAGAGTGGCCCGCCTGCACCGGGAATGCTGGATAAGCATTACAGTCCGAATACACCTCTGATCGTTTGTAATGATCCCTGGGCGGAATGGGAAAAACATGATCCGTCAGTCACCGCCTTACTAGTGCTGCAATGCGAAGAAGGCAGGCCGGAAGTAAAGCAGGTAGCCTTATCCGGTAGTGGCGACCTGGAAGAAGCGGCCAGGAACCTGTTTGATAAACTGCATACGATGGACAATATGGGCCTTCGGCTGATCATTGCCGAGCGTATGACGGAGAAGGGTTTGGGGAGAAGCATCAACGACCGATTGGAAAGGGCGGCGAAGGAATAAGGAACTGCCTTCCATAAGGTGGAATAAGAAATGAGTATTGGGCCATTAAAATTCATTTCACATGATCACATAGGCATTTCTCACAGGTAACACAGAAATCACAGATGAAGGGAATTTCTCACAGATAACACAGATTATCACAGATGAAGGGAATTTCTCACAGATAACACAGATTATCACAGATGAAGGGAATTTCTCACTGATAATACAGATTATCACAGATGAGGGGAATTTCTCACAGATAACACAGATTATCACAGATGAAGGGAATTTCTCACAGATAATACAGAAATCACAGATGAAGGGAATTTCTCACAGATAACACAGATTATCACAGATGAGGGGAATTTCTCACAGATAACACAGATTATCACAGATGAGGGGAATTTCTCACAGATAACACAGATAACACAGATGATGGGAATTTCTCACAGATAACACAGATGATGGGAATTTCTCACAGATAACACAGATTATCACAGATGAAGGTAATCTCTCACAGATATCACAGATGAAGGGAATTTCTTACTGATAACACAGATTATCACAGATGAAGGTAATCTCTCACAGGTAAAACAGAAATCACAGATAAAGTGAAAATCCAGTTTTTACTTTTGAATTCTTATAGGCACATGATCACATTTACCCTTACACGTTAAACCTGAAGTGCATCACATCGCCGTCCTGTACCAGGTATTCCTTTCCTTCGATGCGGAGTCTGCCATTATCGCGGCAGGCTGCTTCCGAGCCATATTTGACAAAGTCGTCATAAGCGATCACTTCCGCTTTAATGAAACCTCTTTCAAAATCGGTATGGATCACGCCGGCGGCTTGCGGTGCTTTCCATCCTTTCTGGATCGTCCAGGCCCTCACTTCCTGCACACCTGCGGTAAAATAGGTGGAGAGGTTGAGTAATTGATAAGTGGAGTGTATGAGCCTGTCAAGCGCCGGTTCGGTCATTTTGTATTCTTCCATGAACATGGCCTTGTCTTCCGGGTTTTCAAACTCGGCGATCTGCGCTTCAATGGCATTGGTCATCACGATCACTTCGTTGCCTTCATGTTTCACCGCTTCCTTTAAGGCTTCAGAATATTTATTACCGGTATGCATAGACGCTTCGTCTACATTGGCCACGTAAAGTACGGGTTTGTCGGTCAGCAGGAATAGGTCGGCGATGGCAGACTTCTCTTCTTTGGATAATCCCAGTGAGCTGATGTTTTTACCTTTTTCCAGGTGATCGAAACAGCGCTTCAGTACTTCAAATTCCGCTTTGATCTTAGGGTCGCCCTGTTTCATCATTTTTTCCGTGCGCTGCATTTTCTTTTCCACGCTTTCCAGGTCTTTTAACTGCAGTTCGGTTTCAATGATCTCCTTATCGCCTACGGGATTGATCGCGCCTTCTTCCCTTAAAATATTCTCATCTTCAAAGCAGCGTATCACCTGGATGATGGCATCGACTTCACGGATATTCGCCAGAAATTTGTTGCCTAAACCTTCACCTTTACTGGCGCCTCTGACCAGCCCGGCAATATCTACGATCTCAATCTGTGTAGGTACGGTTCGTTGCGGCTTGACCAGTTCTTCCAGTTTAATCAGCCTCGGATCGGGTACGTTGACCAAACCCACATTGGGTTCGATCGTGCAGAAACGGTAGTTGCTGGCCTGGGCCTTCGCACTGTTACTAACTGCATTAAAAAGGGTTGATTTTCCCACATTGGGGAGTCCGACGATGCCAGCCTGGAGAGCCATGTACGTGTTGTTTAGTGTTTAAAGCCTGAGGTTGTCTGTGTTTGTTTACCTGTTGCCATCAGAGGTCAGCCGGTAAATGTTGCACCTTAAAACAACTTAAGGGCCGCAAAGGTAATCCATCTTGCTCAATTTCTAATTCGCCATAAAGCCTTAATTTCAGCCCTCAGGTCTTCACCTTTTTTTCGGTAATAAGCGCAAAACTCACATGTATGGCTCTGACCCGAATCTGGTCTGCATTTATATTGATTGCCCTGCTGGTGGCGGGTATCCGAACGGCATCGGTGCCCAGCGGCAAGGGTTTGTTCAGTTCAATGGTCATTGGTAAAACGGGCGATACGGTACGGATCGGAACCATTGCCAGGTCTCAGGTTGATCCGGGGATATGGCAGGCAACCGACAGTGGCCAGGTCTACAGATCGGGTGATATTTCACTGATCCGCAAAGGGGATCAGGAGATTTTTCAATACCGTTTGCAATCTTCCGATGGTGTGATCGAAACATGTAAGACAGCGGTGAACCTCAGCATTGGATTGATCGGGATCATGGCGCTTTTCCTGGGCTTCATGCGCATAGCCGAGTTGGCAGGAGGGGTGAATTTCCTTTCCAGGATCATCGGACCATTTTTCTCGCGCATATTTCCCGATATCCCAAAGGGGCACCCGGCCATGGGTCATATGATGATGAATTTTTCGGCCAACCTGCTCGGTCTTGATAATGCGGCCACGCCATTCGGCATCAAAGCCATGGAAAGCCTGCAGGAACTCAACCCCCAAAAGGATACCGCCTCGAATGCCCAGTTGATGTTTCTTTGTTTACATGCATCCGGGTTGACATTGATACCCGTCAGTATCATAGCACTTCGTGCATCTTCGAAAGCATCGAACCCGATGGACATATTCATTCCCTGTATGATCGCCACTTTTGCAGCAACCATGGCGGCCCTGTTCATCATATCCTTCAAACAAAAGATCAGGTTACTGCAACCGGTTGTTCTTGGCTGGATACTGGGTATTTCAGCCCTGATCGCAGGATTGATCGTTTATATCAAAAGCCTGGATACCGATTCGGTGCAGGTTTTTTCATCCGGACTTAGCAATGGCCTGATATTGCTCATTTTCGGGCTGATCATTGCCGGTGGATTATACAAGCGCATCAATATCTTCGATGCCTTTATCGAAGGGGCGAAGAGTGGTTTTGAAACGGCCGTACGCATCATCCCATACCTCGTGGGCATGCTCGTGGCGATTAGTTTGTTAAGAACGAGCGGTAGTTTTGACGTGGCCATCAGCGGGCTTAAAGCGCTCTTTGCCGCCATGGGAACTGATACCAGGTTTGTCGATGGATTACCCACGGCATTGATCAAACCGTTCAGTGGCGGCGGTGCGCGCGGAATGATGGTGGATACGATGAAAACCTACGGCCCGGATTCTTTTGCGGGGCGTTTATCCTGTGTCTTGCAGGGTTCTTCCGATACAACATTCTATGTGATTGCCGTTTACTTTGGAGCTGTGTCGATCAAAAATACGCGATATGCCGTCGGGGCGATGCTGCTTGCCGACCTGGTAGGCATCATCACCTCCATCATACTGGCCTACGTATTCTTTGGTTGAGGATTTATTTTTTGGTTGCGCCGCCTGGTACTCGGTTACTGTCTTCTTCCTCGCGGTCTGGCAAGAGTTTGCTATTAAAACTGCTGCACAGGTATTTTGTTTTGTAAATGGCGTGAGTGAATTTATTGCCCAGTACGATGATCGTGGCATCTTCCTGTATCATCCGAACAAAGGATGCATTATTCCCATGCCACCAACCATTGTGATACGTCAGTTTTTGCCCGTCGGGATAAACATTTAATCGCCAGCCAAGCCCGTAATTCCTGATGCCCGGTTTTTCATTACTGTAAGGGGTATACGCTTTTTCAAGCCATTCCTGCCTGAAGATCACGCCCGGTTTAAGGGCACGGTCCCATTTGAGCAGGTCCTGCGGTGTGGAGTAAATATTCTTATCGCCATAAACAAGGTCGAGGTAATTTAACGGAATGAGGCGGCCCCTGTAATCATAACTCAGTGGAACCCTGGCAGAATCACTCTTCGTGAATACGAATGAATGTTCCATGCCGATCGGGTCGAAATAGTTTTTCTTCATGAAAACAGGGTACGATTCACCGGATAACTTTTCGATCAGGAGCGCCAACAGGGCATAGTTGGTATTGCAATACGTGAAGCGCGTATTGGGCGTGCCGATATTCTTCAGTTCCGCTTTACGGTTCACCAGGTAATCCAGCACATCCTGGTTACTTAAATACCTTGATTTATCCCAACCCAGTTCATCCATGAAATAAACATAATTGGGTAATCCGCTACGGTGGTTAAGTAATGTCTGAATGGTTACACCGGGGTAGGGAAACTGCGGAAAATATTTACTAAAAGCGTCATCAAGGCTTAATTTACCGTCCTGGCAGAATTTCAGTACAGCCATGGCAGTAAATGTTTTGCTGACCGATGCAATGTGAAAAGGAGTATTGCTGGTAATGGGGTCGGGTGATTCCAGCCTGGCCTGGCCCTGGTATTTTTCAAAAATGATATTTCCTCCTTTGGCCACCACGATGCCGCCATTGAAAATCCCTTTTTTCAGGAGGCTGTCGTACCAACTGCTCACGGCGCCG
>JAXLUE010000035.1:0-20472 GCA_046329695.1 Ferruginibacter sp. | reverse complement strand
TTTCCTGCTGAAAGCTGACAGCTATCACGGCGCCTTCCCGCACTGGATGAATGGCTCTACAGGCAAAACCATTCCTTTCAGCCGAAAAGACGACGGGGCCGATATCGTGGAAACATCTTACCTGTTACAGGGGCTACTCTGCGCACGCCAGTATTTCAACAACGATAATAATACCGAAAGGGAACTCCGCAATCGTATCCAGTGGATATGGGAAGGCATGGAATGGGATTGGTTCACCAAAGGCGGCGAAGAGGTCCTCTACTGGCACTGGAGCCCGAACAATGGGTGGTCGATGAACTTTCCCATCCGGGGATTCAACGAATGCCTGATCGTATATGTACTGGCGGCCAGTTCCAATTCAAACCCCGTTTCGGATAAAGTATATCACCGCGGTTGGGCCCAAAGCAATTTCTTCAAAAACGGAAAAGTATTTTACAACCACACACTGCCGCTTGGTTTCGATTATGGCGGACCGTTATTCTTCTCGCATTATTCATTTCTCGGCCTTGACCCCCGCGGCCTGAAAGATCAATATGCCGATTACTGGGCACAGAACACCAGCCACACACTGATCAATCATGACCACTGCGTGAATAATCCCCGGCAATTCAAAGGGTATGGCGCCAACTGCTGGGGGCTGACGGCATGCGATACCTATGACGGCTATGACGCCTACTCACCCACTAACGACGGCGGAACCATCGCACCCACGGCAGCGCTCTCCGCTTTTCCCTATACACCGGAATATTCCATGCTGGCTTTGAAACATTTTTATTACGACCTGGGTGATAAATTATGGTCGGAATACGGATTCATCGATGCTTTCAATGAATCAAAAAACTGGTATGCCAAAAGCCACCTGGCCATCGACCAGGGCCCGATCATCGTCATGATCGAGAACTACCGCTCGGGTTTGATGTGGAAGCTGTTCATGAGTTGCCCTGAAATAAAAGACGGATTAAAGAAACTGGGATTCGAATCCCCTCAAATCAAGTAATCATATGCGTAAAGTATTAGTTGGTGCGTTCATGTTCTTGATGGTAAGCGGTAACTGCCTGGCGCAAAACCCCATCATCCTTCGTTCGCCGGATCAGCAGGTGAGGCTCACCGTTAGTTTGCAGCCTGATGGCAAATGCCTGTACCAGGTGGATTATAAGGGGAAAAGTGTAATCACCCCTTCCTCCCTTGGTTTTGAATTAAAAGAGCCGCTTGTTTCTTTAAAACAGTTCGACATTGTTTCGGTTGACAGCAGCGCGGTGGATGAAACCTGGAAGCCCGTGCTGGGGGAAGTGAAAGAGATAAGGAATCACTATAAGCTGCTTCGCCTGCAACTTACCAGCCGTTCCAACGATAGATACCTGCTCAATATACATTTCAGGGTTTATAACGACGGCGTCGCATTTCGCTATCAGTTTCCCAGGCAGGACAAACTCTTCCATTTCGTCATAGCCGATGAATTATCCGAATTCGGTATGGCGGCAGACCACAACGCCTTCTGGATCCCGGGCGATTACGATACCAATGAATACCCGTATTACAACAGTACGTTGAAAAATATCGACGCCTCAGGTGCGGGTTCCGCGCAGGAGATCTTTGCCAAAAGTTATTTTGATAAAAATGCCGTGCAAACACCGCTGATGATGAAATCGCCAGATGGCCTCTACATCAACCTGCACGAAGCCGCATTGAGCAATTACCCGGCCATGGACCTCGTCCTCGATAAAAACAGGATGGTCTTCACATCACACCTGGTACCTGATGCGGTGGGAAACAAGGCCTACATGATCGCACCGGCTCAAACGCCCTGGCGTACGATCATTGTCAGCGATAAGGCTGCGGAGATCCTCGCTTCCAAACTCATCCTGAACTGCAATGAACCCTGCGCCCTGAAAAACACGTCATTCATCAAACCGCAAAAATTCGTGGGCGTATGGTGGGAGATGCATGTGGGCATTTCAAGCTGGGATTACAGCGGCGGGCAGGTTGGGTCGCAGCAGGCGTCAAAAGTTCCGCATGGCGCCAATACAGCCAATGTAAAACGTTATATCGACTTTGCAGCCAAATACGGATTTGATGCGGTGCTGGTGGAAGGCTGGAATACGGGTTGGGAAGATTGGTTCGGAAAATGGAAAGAAGATGTATTTGATTTCGTTACTCCGTATCCCGACTACGATATAGAAGAGATCACCCGGTACGCGAAAGAAAAGAACGTAAGAATGATCATGCACCATGAAACATCCTCTTCTGTCACCAACTACGAACGCCATATGGATACGGCATATAAATTCATGGTGAATCATCATATGAATGCCGTGAAAACAGGATACGTAGGCCGCATCATCCCCCGTGGAGAATATCACGACGGGCAGTGGATGGTCCGTCATTATGAAAGGGTCGCCAAGGCTACGGCTGAAAAAGGCATCATGGTGGATATGCATGAATCGGTCAGGCTGACAGGCATGCACCGTACCTATCCCAACTGGGTGGCCAGCGAAGCCGCCCGCGGCAATGAATTCAATGCCTGGAGCGTGGGCAACCAGCCCTTTCACGAAACCGTTCTTCCCTTTACGCGATTTATGGGTGGCCCGATGGATTATACGCCCGGGATATTCAAGATCAAAATGAACCACTACAACAAAGACAAAAAAGAACAGGTGCATACTACCTTGTGCAAACAACTGGCTTTATATGTGGTCTTCTACAGCCCGATACAAATGGCTGCCGATCTTCCGGAGAATTATGAAGCCAAACCCGATGCATTCCAGTTTATCCGCGACGTAGCCACCGACTGGGATGATACGAAGATCCTTGCCGCCGAACCCGGAGATTACGTATTAACGGCCCGTAAACAAAAAAACGCTTCCAACTGGTTCGTTGGCGGGATCACGGATGAAAACGCACGAACGATCTCCGTCGATTTCTCTTTCCTCGATCCCGGAATTAAATACATGGCTACGATATACAGCGATGGCCCGGATGCCGACTGGAAAAACAACCCTGAATCATATAAGATCCAAAAACTGATCGTAACATCGAAAGATAAGTCTGTACTGAAAATGGCCCCGGGTGGCGGATTCGCCATCAGCCTGGCACCTGTAAAAAACCTGACAAAATAAAAATTCATCCCGGTCGAAATATGAAAAGAAAGAATATACGGATACTGTCTTGCTTAGTTGCCGCGCTTGTTTGTATGGGCGGGGCTTACAGCCAGCAAAAAACATTCTGCAACCCCGTTAATATCGATTACGGATATACGCCGATACCTAACTTCAGCGAATGGGGCAGGCACCGGGCAACCGCAGATCCTGTGATCGTAAACTATCGGGGCGACTTTTACCTGTTCTCCACCAACCAGTGGGGTTATTGGTGGAGCCCCGACCTGTTACACTGGAATTTCATATCAAAAAAATTCCTGCGGCCCTGGAATGAAGGATATGATGAACTCTGCGCCCCGGCAGTAGGCGTGATCGGCGATACAATGATCGTTTTCGGATCAACATACACCAGTCAGTTCACTATCTGGATGAGCACCAACCCCAAAGCCAATGAATGGAAACCACTGGTGGACTCCTTTGATATCGGCGGATGGGACCCTGCCTTTTTCACCGATGACGACGGCAGATTGTATATGTACAACGGCAGCAGTAACCGATACCCGCTCTATGGCGTGGAGCTTAACAGAAAAACATTGCAACCCAAAGGCGCAAGAAAAGAAATGTATTTCCTGGAACAGGACAGGTACGGATGGCAACGATTTGGCGAACATTCCGACAACACGTTCCTCGACCCGTTCATTGAAGGGGCCTGGATGTCGAAGCATAACGGTAAATATTACCTGCAATATGGCGCGCCTGGCACCGAATTCAGCGGATATGCCGATGGCGTACTGGTGGGGGAAACTCCCCTGGGTCCCTTTACCCCTCAATCCGACCCACTCAGTTTCAAGCCGGGCGGATTTTCCAGGGGCGCAGGCCACGGCTCTTCCTTTCAGGATAATAAGGGAAAATGGTGGCATGTTTCCACCAGCATCGTTTGCGTAAAGAATACGTTTGAAAGAAGGATCGGCATCTGGCCGGCCGGATTCGACAGGGATGATATGATGTATACAGAAACATCTTTTGGCGATTACCCGCAGTACCTCCCCGCCTATCGCAATGATAGTAATACAGGCCCGGGATGGATGCTGCTGAATTATAAAAAGCCGGTGACTGTTTCATCCACACTGGGCGCATATACGGCCAATAATGCGGTGGATGAAAATATCAAGACATACTGGAGCGCCTCCTCATCCGATAAAGGCGAATGGATACAATCAGACCTGGGCGCCGTGTCAACCATCCACGCCGTGCAGATCAATTATGCCGACCAGGATGTGGACCAATCATTCCTCGGTAAATCGCTGGGCGTTTACCATCAATACAAACTATACTATTCCACCGACGGGAAGAACTGGAAAGTACTGGCAGACAAAAGCCAGAACAAAACAGATGTTCCGCATGATTATATTGAACTGGAAAAGCCCTTACAAGCCAGGTATATCAAACTGGAAAACATCCACATGCCAACGGGCAAATTCGCCATAAGCGGGTTGAGGGTATTTGGTTTTGGAAGCGGCTCCAAACCGGCTATGGTGCAGAATTTCATTGTATTGCGTACGGAAAAGGATAAACGCAGCGCCTACATCAAATGGCGGCCGGTGGACAATGCCTATGCCTATAATATTTATTACGGCACCTCGCCCGACAAACTGTATTCTTCCATCATGGTGCACGACCTGAATGAATACTGGCTGAAGACCATGGACAAGAACAAGGCATATTATTTTTCCATTGAGGCCATCAACGAAAATGGACTGTCAGAAAGAACCAAGGTTATCAAAGCCGATTAAATTGAAACGGTGAATTGAAGCACACGATCGTCATACTATATTTGATCTTACTGTTCCGGCCTGTATTCGTACATGCCCAGGAAATACCGTTTATACAGGAGATCCGTGCATTCAAACAGGCAGACAGTGCCATTAGCCCGCCCCGGAATGCCATCCTGTTTGTTGGAAGTTCATCATTCAGGTTATGGAAAACTATACAGGAGGATTTTCCGGGATATACCATCATTAACCGGGGTTTCGGAGGATCTTCATTGCCGGATGTCATTCGCTTTGCCAGGGATATCATCTTCCCGTATCAGGCCAGGCAGATCGTCATCTATTGCGGGGAAAACGACCTCGCTGCTTCCGATACCGTAACGGCAGAAATGGTGGTAGACCGCTTTAAAACACTGTTCCGGCTGATCAGGCAGCAGATGCCCGGGGTGCCTGTTGTTTATATATCCATCAAACCCAGTCCCAGCAGGGAAAGGCTGTTGCCCAAAGTAATGGCCGCCAATGAAGGCATCAGGAAATTCATGCGCCACAAAAAACAAACCCGCTTCGTGGATGTTTTTCATTTAATGACAGACAAGAACGGTAAGATCAATAGGGATATTTTTGTAGAAGACCGCCTGCATATGAACAGGCAGGGATATGAAATCTGGAAAAAAGCCATCACCCCATATTTATTGAAAGATTAATAAAAAAAACATGAAGAAATTTCTTTTAGCCGCCTGCTTATTTACGGTAGTTCAGGCAAATGCCCAGGTTAAAAAACCGTCCGATGCCGCCATGAACAGGTTTGTCAGTGACCTGATGAAGAAGATGACCCTGGACGAAAAGATCGGCCAGTTGAACCTTCCCGGCGCAGGCGATATCGTAACAGGCCAGGCTTCCAATTCCGACATCGCCAAAAAGATCAAAGATGGACAGGTAGGCGGGCTTTTCAATATTAAGTCGATCGCCAAGATCAAGGATGTACAAAAAGTGGCGGTGGAGCAATCGCGCTTAAAGATCCCATTGCTGTTCGGCATGGATGTCATCCACGGTTACCAAACGGCATTCCCCATTCCCCTGGCCATGAGCTGTACCTGGGATATGTCGCTCATTGAACAATCCGCACGCATTGCAGCCACGGAAGCAAGCGCGGATGGCATAAACTGGACATTTTCTCCTATGGTTGATATTGCCCGTGACCCACGCTGGGGACGTATCGCAGAGGGGTCCGGTGAAGACACTTACCTGGGATCTGAGGTGGCTAAAGCCATGGTGAAAGGATACCAGGGCAACGACCTTTCCAAAGAAAATACCATCATGGCCTGCGTAAAACATTACGCCATGTATGGTGCCGCGGAAGCCGGCCGGGATTACAATACAACCGACATGAGCCGCCTGCGCATGTTCAACGAATACCTTCCTCCGTATAAAGCCGCTGTGGATGCCGGCGCAGGATCGGTCATGGCCTCTTTCAATGAAGTGGATGGCATACCGGCAACGGGTAACCGATTCCTGATGACCGATGTACTTCGTAAACGCTGGGGATTCAAAGGCTTTGTTGTAACCGATTATACAGGGATCAATGAGATGATCGATCATGGCATGGGTAACCTGCAGGCAGTATCTGCGCTGGCCCTGAAAGCCGGTATCCAGATGGATATGGTTGGCGAAGGGTTCCTGACGACACTCAAAAAATCGTTGAGCGAAAAAACGGTCACGGTGCAGGATATCGATAATGCCTGCCGCCTGATCCTGGAAGCCAAATATAAACTCGGTCTATTTGAAGACCCATACAGGTATTGCAAAGAAGAGCGCCTGAAAAAAGATATTTATACAACTGAGCATATCAAGGCTGCACGCCACATCGCCGGGGAAAGTTTTGTACTGTTGAAGAACCAGGATAATGTATTGCCCCTTCGTAAATCAGGGAAACTGGCGTTGATCGGTCCGCTGGCCGACAGTAAATCGAATATGCCAGGCACCTGGAGCGTGGCCACCGATTTTCAGCTAGCCATCACCGTTAAGCAGGGGCTGGAAGAAGCGCTGGGCAGCAACGGGACCGTATTGTATGCAAAAGGTTCTAACCTTATGGACGACCCGGCATATGAAGAACGCGCCACCATGTTCGACCGTTCTAGAGCAAGAGATAAACGTAGTGCCGAAGAAATGATGACGGCGCTGAACGTGGCCAATCAATCAGATATCATTGTTGCAGCATTGAGGAAGCATCAGAAATGAGCGGGGAATCATCAAGCCGCACAGACCTGGGCATACCCGATACACAACGCCGCTTATAAGGCCTTATTGAAAACAGGTAAACCGGTTGTACTGTTACTATTTGCCGGCAGGCCGATGACCCCTGAAATGGGAACAGGAACGCAGCCTGCCGGCCATCCTCAACGTTTGGTTCGGTGGCTCAGAAGCCGGCCATGCCATTGCCGATGTACTGTTCGGCGATGTGAACCCCTCGGAAAACTGACAACCAGTTTCCCGCAGAACGTCGGGCAGGTTCCCATTTATTACGCCCATAAAAATACCGGTCGGCCTTTAGGGGAAGGTAAATGGAGGGGGGGGGGGGGGGGGGGGGGGGGGGGGGGGGGGGGGGGGGGGGGGGGGGGGGGGGGGGGGGGGGGGAGGGAGAGAGAGAGAGAGAGAGAGAGAGAAAGAAAGCGTTTTGAAAATTCGCTCTAATTACCTGGATGTTTCCAATGAACCGCTGTGCGTTCGGATATGGTTTAAGCTATACAAAGTTTGACTACGGAAAAATGACGGTCAGCCAGGCTAAACCGCATGGCAACCAGATTATCACCGCGTCAGTAACGGTAATAAAGGCGATCGCGATGGAAAAGAGATCGTTCAATTATATATCCGCGACGTCGTTGGTTCAATCACCCGGCCAGTGAAAGAACTGAAAGGATTCCAAAAGATCGGCCTGAAAGCCGGTGAAACCAAAACCGTCAGTTTCACGATCAGTACAGAAGACCTGAGATTCTATAACAAGTAACCTGGAGCACACCTGGGAACCCGGCGAGATTTGACATCATGATCGGCGGATTCGAAACAGGTACAAACCACGAGGATAAACTGGACAAAATAATATTCAGTCATCACTTTATTCATTAACCCGCTAACAGGCCCTGCATGATTCGATATTTTCTGATCGCCACTTATTGCATAACCGCATTGTTTGCAGAGGCGGAAGCTCCGCGTAAAACGATCGCTCAACGTGTTGACTCGGTTATGAAACTGATGACCCTGGAAGAGAAGATCAGCCAGCTCAATCAATATAGTGGCGACTGGTCGCATACAGGTCCCATTACGGCAGATGGCGACAAGCAAACCCAGATCACCGTGGTCAGTTAGGCTCATGGCAATGTGGTGGGCGTGGAGCATGCGGATGTTGCAGGAACAGGCCATGGAAGTCGCGCATGAAAATACCTCTGCTCTTTGGCCAGGATGTGATCCATGGTTTCACGCACCACATTTCCCATTCCGTTGGCGCAGGCCTGCGGTTGGGATACAGATGAGATCGAAAGAGCCGAGCGCATCGCCGGAACAGAATCATCCGCCTATGGTATACACTGGGCCTTTTCGCCCGCGAGCGAACTTGTGCCCGTGACGCCCGGTGGGGAAGGGTGATGGAAGGCTCAGGTGAAAGTCCTTATCTCGGATCTAAGATCGCCGCCGCCAGGGTAAGGGGATTCAGAAAAGGACACGGCAATATAGATGCCGTGATGGCCTGTATCAAGCACTATACCGCTTACGGAGCCGCCGTAGGCGAAGGATTATAACGATGTGGACATGAGCGACCTTTCCCTCTGGCAATATTACCTGCCACCCTTTAAAGCGGCGGATGCGGGAGCCGCTTCATTCATGACCTCATTCAACGCCCTGAATGGAATACCGGCAACGGGTAACCGCTATTTACTGCGCGATATTCTGGAAACTGTGGAAATATACCGGCATCGTGGTCAGCGACTGGGGTGCCATCGGCGAAATGATCAACCACGGCGCATGGCCGATGGTAAAAGAAGCCGCAAAAGCGGCACTGGATACTGGCTGCGACATATCGATGTGGAGAGCCGTTCATTACAAAAACCACCTTACTGAACTGGCGAAACAAGAAAATAAAAGCAGGGCTGATCGATTAGAGCCGTAGCCGGGGTGCTGACCAAAATTCGAACTTGGCTTGTTTGATGATCCGTTCAGGTTTTGATAAGGCCAGAGAAAAATCACAGGAGAATGTACAGGCGCATAAAGATGCGGCCCGGTCGCTCTCAGAAAATCCATCGTGTTACTGAAAAATGAAAACAACCTGCTGCCCTTATCCAAAAAAACAAAAACCGTAGCTTTCATTGGCCCCTTTGCCAAATCGGTACGGGATAACCTTGGCTTCTGGAGTATGGAATGGCCCGATGACACTGCCACCATCGTCACACAATGGCAGGGCATCAGGCAGGCGTTATCTCCTGAATCGCAACTATTATGCGAAGGCTGCCACATCAACGACCAGGATTCCAGCGGCTTTGCACAAGCCGTGGCAGCAGCAGAACAGGCCGATGTGGTCATTCTGAGTGTGGGGGAGGCGCGTGATATGAGCGGGGAAGCCAAGAGCCGCAGTAATATCCAATTGCCGGGCGTACAGGAGCAATTGATCAAAGCCATCCATGCCACTGGCAAGCCGGTCGTTTTACTGATCAATGCCGGCAGGCCGCTGGTTTTCACCTGGGCATCCGATAATATACCAGCTATCGTATACACCTGGTGGTTAGGTTCTGAAGCGGGCCATGCGATCGCCGACGTATTGTTTGGAGATTATAACCCGTCAGGAAAGATCACCATGAGTTTTCCCAGGTCTGGCGGGCAGGTGCCCATCTACTACAATTACCGCAATACAGGCCGACCGGCACCCAACGACAGCACATTATTCTATGTATCTGGGTATATCGACCTGTTGCACAGCCCCAGGTATCCATTTGGTTACGGTATCGGTTATTCGCCTTTCCAATACAGCGGGTTTACGTTAAGCAAATCATCCCTCAGAAAAGGGAAAGATTCATTCTCGGCTTCCGTAACAGTCACCAATACCGGACGTTACGACGGCGAAGAAACCGTGCAACTGTACCTACGGGATCATACTGCCAGTGTGGCGAGACCGGTGAAAGAACTAATACAATACCGCAAGATTTGGCTGAAAAGCGGGGAATCGAAAACCATTGTTTTTATGGTCGATGAAAAGCAATGCCGTTTTTACAACCAACAATTAGCCTACATATCTGAACCCGGGAAATTCACGCTCTTTGTTGGTGGCAACAGCCGCGATGTAATGGAAACAACCTTTGAACTGGTTCAATAACAGATCGCATATCCCTTCAATGACAAGACACACATGAATTTCTCCTCATTCATTGCCTTTTTCATTTTCCTGTTTGCCTGCCAGCCCGCAGAAGCACAGGATCTTTCCATATATCAAAAAAAGTGGTTCACACTATCGGGCGACAGTATGCCATACCGGTTAGCCTTACCCGAAAATTATGATCCGGCAAAGAAATATCCCCTGATCCTGTTTCTGCACGGGTCAGGTGAGCGGGGGAATGACAATGAAGCCCAACTCGCACACGCCGGAAAAATATTTGCCGCAAGCTCGTTCCGTCATCAATATCAAGCGATCGTCCTGTTCCCTCAATGTTCCGAGAATGGCTATTGGAGCAATGTGGAGAGACACGAAGATGCGAAGGCATTGCTGGAACGGTACATATTTAAAAATGGAGGCGACCCCACACGCGATATGTTCCTGTTGATGGCGCTTGTAAAACACATCCGTCAGTATCTCCCCGTAGATCCAAAAAGGACTTATGTTGGCGGGTTATCTATGGGAGGCATGGGCACCTTTGAACTGGTCAGCCGGATGCCCGGTGTATTTGCGAAAGCTTTTCCCATATGCGGAGGTGCGGAGCCCGGTCTGGCGAATAGGCTCGGCGGCACTTCCTGGTTCGTCTATCATGGCTTGAAAGACGATGTTGTATCCCATACATTCAGTAAGAACATGGTAAAGGCCATGCGCAAAAAAAATATCAAGGTAAAACTGACCCTTTTCCCCGATGCCAACCACAATGCCTGGGACCCAGCACTCGCCGATACTTTGCTTATGCCCTGGCTTTTTGGAAAATAATACTGGCGCCAGTCTTCCGAAGGACGACTGGTGACCATCTGAATCAAAGGGTCTGTGACCCGACATTTCCTTTTCCTGGTAACAGTGATCACTATAATCTTCGAATGCCTGATATTTGCGGCCGTAACATGTTATAGACCAGATTAAAAATATACTGTTCGACCTTGGTGGCGTTCTCATCATTATCGATTATAAACGACCTGCTGAAGCTTTCCATAAACTGGGATTCCGCAATTTTGAACAACAACTTATTCTCAGGTGGCCGCAGGTCGCTTTCTGGACCTTGAAAAAGGGTTGATCGGTACGAGATGAATTTTCCAAGCTTTGATCAATGGGCCCCGGCCAGGTTTCCATTCAGGGAACTGGAAGACGCCTGGAACAGCATCCTACTGGGCTTTCGGGAAAGCAGCCTGGCCTTACTGGAAAAAATCAGAAAGGATTTCAGGCTTTACCGCTGCTTCTGCTCGATAACACCAATGCCGTTCATCACCGGGCTTTCATGGAAATATTCAGGAAACAAACAGGTAAGAATAACCTGGACGACTATTTTGACCAGGCCTTTTACTCACCTGATCGAGAAGGAAACCGGAGCCATCCGCGTACCTGCACGTCGTTCATCAGGCTGAGATCACTCCCGAAACCTTGTTCATTGATGATACTCTGGAGAATATTGACGCTGCGAAAAAACTGGGATTCAAACCATCTGGCTGGAAAAAGGTTCCCGGGTTGAAGATTGGGAGGCCCGGGGGTGGGTTACATTTAACTTCCTCGTAATCAATGCCTTAATCTCCTGATTTCACCGTTTCCCGTTTGCCTGATTCCATGGCTTGGTGACGATCCTGTTGTTCTCTCGCTGCTCCTGCATATCCGCCATTTTATGCTTCATCTGCCAGGTGGCATTGAACAGTGGTATGATCAGTTCGAAAACCAATTTATACAACAGGTAAATGATAAAGAGCTCAAACAGGAGTTTTACAATATTCATGAGCCAAAGGTAAAATCGGGGTCTGAATGATCATTGTTAATTTTTACGACGGGCATCTCTCCTACATTTTTGGCCGTTCAGCTGGTGTAATACATTTGCAACGAGATAAAGATGAAACAGAAGGGAACGGAGCCGTTCCCTTCTTCTTTTTATACCCAACGACATAGACGCGAAGCGGACAGACAGAAACAGTACAAAAACTCCTGGAACCCCTCTGACAGGAAGACGTATTCCTGGTAGGCATCAAGATCGAGCCCACCAACAACATCAAGGTATATGTGGATGCCGACAAGGGATTAGAATTGAAAAGTGCGCAGGATCAACCGGGCCCTATATAAAAGCATAGAGAGCGGGCCTTTACCTAACGGCGATTTTTCACTGAAATGTCAACCCGGGTATCGATGAACCGCTGAAGCTGCTCCGCCAGTATAACAAGAATATCGGGCGCGATGTACAGGTTCAGTTGTCAGATGATAAACTGATCACGCATAGGCGGTAACCGTGAGCGAAAACGATATCACACTGGAATACACCGAAGGGAAAATAAAGCCGTTCTGAAACAGGAAACGATACCGTTCGACAACAACATTAAAAAAACCATTGTTCGAATAAAATTTTGAATTCACACAAACCCCAGCCGGCGGGGATTAATCAGGCCAGTGAGGATTATAGCCAAAGTATCAGCAATTGAATCATTCCAGGAGTTCAAAGAGCGGAAAATATCGACCGCCCCACTCTCATGAAAGTGATGGAAGATGCATGCTAAAAACGCTGATCCGAAAAAATACGGCAGCGACGAAAACTTCGACGTGATCGTGAATGACCAAAAGGGTGACCTGGAGATCTTCCGCCGCCGTACCATTGTGGAAGACGATAGAAAGCCTGTACAATACCTCACCGAGGCAAATACAGCGACGCAATCAAGATCGAACCGGATTACCAGGTAAGAGCGAAGAGCTCTATGAAAAAGTGGACATCCAGAAAATTCGGCCGCCGCGCCATCCTCGCAGGCAAACAAACGCTGGCCGCGTATCAACGACCTCAAGCGCAATATTCTCATCAAAAAATACGAAGATCGTGTAGGCGAGATCGTTACCGGTGAGGTTGCAGGTTTGGAAAAAATTATTGATCATCGATGAAGACGGCAACGAAATGCTGCCAAATCGGAACAGATCCTTCGATTATTTCAAGAAAGGCGAAACCATCCGTGCCGTGGTGAAAAAAGTGGAACTGAAGAATAACCAGGCCGTGATCATCCTGTCGCGCGCAGTCCTTCATTCCTCGAGAAACTGCTGGAGATCAGGAAATTGCCTGAAATATTTGACGGCCTCATCGTGGTTAAGATCGTCGCGATCCGGGGAGAAGGGCCAAAGTGGCCGTGAAGGCTTCCACGACGACCGCATCCATTACGTGGGCATCGCCTGTGTGGGTATGAAAGGTAGCCGTATCCATGGCATCGTTCGGGAACTGAAGAATGAAAATATCGACGTCATCAACTGGACGAATAACATACAGCTGCTGATCCAGCGTTCACTCACGCCGGCCAAGATCACCAGCATGGAACTCGACAACGAGAAAAAACATGCCAACGTGTACCTTAAACCCGACCAGGTATCGCTTGCCATCGGCCGTCGCGGTGTCAACATCAAACTGGCCTGCGAACTGACAGGCTTTGACATCGATGTGTTCAGGGACAATGAAGGTGAAGAAGAAGAATTCGATATCGACCTCGACGAATTTACAGACGAGATCGAACCATGGGTGATCGACGAACTGAAACGTGTTGGTTGTGATACCGCGCGTTCCGTACTCGACCTCACTCCGGAAGAACTCGAAAGGCGCACCGACCTGGAAAAGGAAACCATCACGGAAGTGAGAAGGGTCCTCCAGGAAGAATTTGACAGAGAATAATTATTTTTAGAATAACAGTACAGGTTCATCATATTCACTAACAAAAAATAGATCATGCCCGGCTTGGAACCTTAACCGGGCAGTCAAACAACAGAATGTCAGAAGTTAATACACCCAGGTTGATGGCTGCGGCCAAGGAATTCAATATCGGTACCAACACACTGATCGAGTTCCTTGTGTCGAAGAATTTCAGCAGTGATGATCTGAAACCGACCAGCAAACTGACGGAAGCCATGTACAGGGTCCTGCAGGCAGAATTCCAGCAGGACAAAGTGGCCAAGCAGAAAGCCGAACAGATCGACCTGCCGAAAGGCGCCGCAGCCAGTGAACCTAAGAAGAAAAAAGACGAAGAGGACCTGTCTTTCAAGAAAAAAGAAGAAAAAGCGAAAGCCGAGGAAAAGAAAGCAGAACCTAAAGTGGCGGAAACCGAAGTGCCCGCAGCTCCGGTTGCATCTCCGGAACCCGAAGCCGCACCGGTTGCCAAAATAGAGGAGGTCACCAAAATTGAAGCTCCCGAACTGGAAGGCCCCAAGGTGTTGGACAAGATCGACCTCGAAGCGATAGATTCATCTACCCGACCAAAGAAAACCACTAAAAAGACCAAGGAAGAAGAAAAAGCCGAAGCGGATACCGCACAAGCTGAAAAGGCTAAAGCGAAGAAGAAAGCGGAAGAACCCGCTCCGGTTGCAGAAACGCCGGCACCCGCTCCGCCGCCTGTTGCCGCACCTGCCCCTGAAGAACATGTGGCGCCTGTGATCACCAATATACAGGCAGAAAAACTGACCGGACCGAAAATTCTGGGCAAGATCGAATTACCGGTTGACAGTGACACACGCCCTAAAAAAGAATCTCTCGAAGAGAAACATAAACGTAAACGCATCCCCATCCAGAAGAAACCAGGCGCACCCCAGCGTGGGCCTGCACAGTTTGATCCGCTGGACAGGAGCAACCGCAACAACCAGGGTACTGGCGGAGGACGATTCAACAGGCCTGGCCAGGCTCCTGCCCGCAGGGAAGACAAGGTGATCGATGCCAAGGAGATCCAGGAAAAACTGAAACAAACCCAAGCCAAACTGGCCGGTGCCGGCGGAAGGGGCAAAAGCCTCAAAGCCAAATACCGCAAGGCCAAACGCGAAGAGATGGCCGAACATATGGGAGAATCGGGCGCCGAAGGCAACAAACTGCAGGTAACCGAATTCGTTTCCGTAAGCGAACTGGCTAACCTGATGGATGTAAGCTTTGCCGATGTGATCTCAAAATGTATGAGCCTCGGTATCATGGTATCGATCAACCAACGCCTGGAGGCCGACGTGATCGAACTGGTTGCGGGCGAGTTCGGCTATGAAGTTGAATTCATCGGGGTAGATGATGCAGCAGAACTGGAAGAGGATCATGAAGAAGATGATCCGGCCGACCAGGCGCCGCGTCCGCCCATCGTTACCATCATGGGTCACGTTGACCACGGTAAAACCTCCCTGCTCGACTATATCCGTAATACCAATGTGATCGCCGGTGAGGCCGGTGGTATCACACAGCATATCGGCGCCTATGAAGTGACGCTGAAAGACGGCAGGGCCATCACCTTCCTCGATACCCCAGGTCACGAAGCCTTTACGGCCATGCGTGCCCGTGGTGCCAAAGTAACCGATATCGCGGTGATCGTGGTGGCGGCCGATGATGCGGTGATGCCACAGACCAAAGAAGCCATATCACACGCCCAGGCCGCTGGCGTTCCGATGATTTTCGCCATCAATAAAGTGGATAAAGACGGGGCAAACCCCGAAAAAATCAAGGAACAGCTGTCTGCCATGAATATCCTGGTGGAAAGCTGGGGTGGTAAATTCCAGAGCCAGGAAATCAGCGCCAAAAAAGGCCTGAATATCGACCTGCTGCTGGAAAAGATCCTGCTGGAAACAGACATCCTCGAACTGAAAGCCAACCCGAACCGTTCAGCCAACGGAACCATTATTGAAGCTTCGCTGGATAAAGGCCGCGGTTATGTAGCCACCATCCTTGTTCAGAACGGAACATTGCACCAGGGCGATATGATCGTGTCTGGCCAATACTTCGGTAAGATCAAGGCCATGTACAACGAAAGGAACCAGCGCATCGAAAAAGCGCCGCCCTCCACACCCGTACTGATCCTGGGTCTGAACGGCGCACCTCAGGCCGGTGAAACCTTCAAAGTTTTCGCCGATGAGGCAGAAGCCCGTGAAACGGCTTACAAACGCGGGCAGATCCTCCGTGAACAAGGTATGCGCGCGAAGAAACATATCACGCTGGATGAGATCGGACGCCGCCTCGCATTGGGTAACTTTAAAGAACTCAATGTGATCATCAAAGGTGACGTGGACGGTTCAGTAGAGGCCCTCTCCGATTCATTACAGAAACTGAGTACGGAAGAAATCGTGGTGAAAGTGATCCACAAAGCAGTGGGCGCCATCACCGAAAGTGATGTAACCCTCGCCAACGCCTCAGATGCCATCATCGTGGGCTTTAACGTTCGCCCTTCCATACAGGCGGCACGTATGGCTGAAAGCGAATCGATCCAGATCAAACTGTACTCGATCATCTATAACGCCATCGAAGAGATCCGCAGCGCCATGGAAGGCATGCTTGAACCAACCGTGGAAGAGAAGATACTCGCCAACGTGGAAATCAAACAGACCTATAAGTTCGATAAGGCCACTGTGGCAGGTTGCCAGGTGCTGGATGGTAAGATCGCCCGAAACAACCGTATCCGTATCGTACGCGACGGTATCGTGATCTTTACAGGTGAACTGGCCAGTCTGAAACGTTTCAAAGACGACGCCAAAGAAGTGACTTCCGGTATGGAATGCGGACTGACGATCAGAAATTACAACGACATCAAAGTCGGCGATATCGTGGAAGCGTTTGAGGAAGTTGAAGTAAAACGGACCTTATAAACCAACACAGATCATTGTTCAGAGGTGTCACCATCGGTGCCACCTCTTTTTTAATAAGCCGCTGATAAAGAAGAGCGATCTTCCCGCGGGGCCTTAACAATCTTTTGTTAAAGAATCCTGCCAGCCCAATAAAAACAAGCCGGGAGCGTAATTTTGACGGCCCCGGTAAATCTTACTAAGACGCATACTCGTATGATGAAACAAATCTTTCTGCTCACTTCCTGTATCAGCCTGGCCGCCACCTCCGCCTTTGCACAGCCCAAAAAAATGCTGGCCGACAAAATCATCGCCGTGGTGGGTAATAAAGCCATCCTGAAAAGCGATATCGACAATAGCCTGGTAGATATGCAGCGCCAGGGGGTCGAGCTTCCGCCCAACGCCGCCTGCATGACACTCGAACAGACCCTCGGCGTCAAAGCACTCGTACTGCAAGCTGAAAAAGATTCCATCATCGTTACAGATGAAGAACTGGAAACAGATATCGACAACCAGATCCGTTATTTCATCAACCAATACGGATCAAAAGAAGAACTGGAAAAAATTGCCGGCAAAACCGTTTACCAGCTTAAAGAAGATTTTAAAGACGGTTTCCGCGACAGGAAACTCGCTTCATCCATGAGGAATAAGATCGTAGACGGTATCAAGATCACCCCCAATGAAGTGAAACAATATTTTGACAAGATACCGGTTGACAGTCTGCCGCTCTATGAATCGGAGGTGGAGATCGGCCAGGTGGTGGTTTATCCCAAAGCCAGCCGCGATGCTGAAGAATATTGCATCGAACAACTGAACGATTATAAGCGCCAGATCGAAAGCGGTAAAAAAGATTTCGCCTCACTGGCTTCCCTGTACACCGAAGACCCCGGAAGTAAAGAACGGGGAGGCATGTACGAAATTAACCGCAACCAGAAAGACCTCGACCCGGTTTGGATGGCCAAGGCATTCAGCCTGAAAGAAGGACAGACCTCAAACCCATTCAAAACGCGCTTCGGTTATCATATCATCCAGCTCGTCAGCCGCGCCGGTGATGATGCCGTCGTCCGCCATATCCTGAAAGTTCCGCAGGTTACCCAGGTGGAAATGAAAACCGGTTACATGAAACTCGACTCCGTCAGGGCCAAACTGATCGCCGGAACGATGGATTTTGGAACGGCCGTATCGCGTTACAGCGATGACGAATCCAGCAAATTCACCGCCGGTATGTTACAGGGCCGCGATGGCAGCTTCCTCACCATCGACCAGCTGGATAAAGACATGGTGGCCATGATGCGCAACCTGAACCAGGGCGAATACTCCCAACCGGTTGAATTTACCGATGAAAGGGGCAAAAAAGGAGTGCGTATCGTTTACCTCAAAACCCGCACAGAACCTCACCGCGAGAACCTGAAAGACGATTATAACAAAGTATCCCAACGTGCGCTCGAAGAGAAAAAGGAACTGGCGCTGGAAAAATGGTTTGATACAAAGATCAAAGACTACTATATAAGGATCGACGACGAATACAAAGACTGTGAGGCGATCCGCAAATGGATCGATATTTCCAATGCCAATGCCAGGCATTGATCCCGATACATCATTATACTGACAGAAGCGGATGTTAAGGACATCCGCTTTATTTTTGCTATAGGTTAAGCATAAACAGGGAATATTTTGATAGAAAAAAAAACATCACTTACCGGACACGAAACGGCTGTTCTGATTGGGCTCGTTCAAAAGGAGCAAACAGAACAACAGGTAAACGAATACCTGGATGAACTGGCCTTCCTGGCCGAAACAGCCGGGGCCGACGCCGTTAAACGATTTACGCAAAAACTTCAGCACCCCGACAGCCGCACCTTTGTAGGCAAGGGCAAACTGGAAGAGATCAAACAATATATCCAGCGAAAAGGCAATATCAGCATCGTCATTTTTGACGACGAACTGACCGGCTCCCAGATCATTAATATTGAAAAAGAACTGGGCGTCAAAACGATCGACCGGAGCGACCTGATCCTTGACATTTTTGCCAGCCGTGCCAAAACAGCCCAGGCTAAAACCCAGGTTGAACTGGCCCAATACCAGTACATCCTCCCCCGCCTGAAAGGCATGTGGAAACACCTGGAAAGACAGGGCGGTGGCGTAGGAACAAGAGGTCCCGGTGAAACGGAGATAGAAACCGACCGCCGGATCGTTAAAGACAAGATCACTTTATTACGGAAACGATTAGCCGAAATCGACAAACAGTCGTTCACCCAACGTAAAGAACGGGGCGAATTCATCCGTGTGGCGCTCGTAGGCTATACCAATGTGGGTAAATCAACGATCATGAACATCCTCAGCAAGAGCGATGTTTTTGCCGAGAACAAACTGTTCGCCACACTTGATACCACCACACGCAAAGTGGTATTTGAACAAACGCCTTTTCTGCTCAGTGATACCGTCGGTTTCATCCGAAAACTCCCCCACCACCTCGTGGAAAGTTTTAAAAGCACCCTCGACGAGGTCCGGGAAGCCGATATCCTGCTGCATGTGGTGGACATCTCGCATAACCTGTATGAAGACCAGTGGAACGTGGTCAACAAAACCTTATCTGAACTGGGTTGCGCAGAAAAGCCCACTATCACGATCTTTAACAAGATGGACAAATATGAAGCAGAGGCTTTTGATGAATGGCTGGAGCCGGAAGTAAAAGCAGATATTCTCCGTGAACTGAAAGAACGCTGGCAACATGAAACAAAAGGCAACTGTGTATTTGTATCGGCAACGGAAAAAACCAACATCGATGGCCTTAGGCAGACGATATTGAATAAGGTCAGGGATATGTACCGGATCAGGTATCCGTATAAGGCAGAGTATTTTTATTAAATGATGGGGGTTGGGTGGTTGATCCTTAAATTTAGATTCTGCAATGGATTGATGGAGATATCCTCCTGGCTGGTGCTTCATTTTACCTGTTACCTTTAGTTTTCATGAGTTCAGACAAAAAATATTCCTGGTACAAAATCGCGGATTCCGTGGCGGAGATCCGTTTAAATCCATCGGGGATGGCGGAAATGGAAGCCGGGGGGAAAAAAATATGTATCGCCCTGCACCGGGAACAGGTTTTTGCGTGCGCGACCAAATGTCCGCATGCCGGAGGGGCCCTTTCAGCCGGATTTATCGATCCATTGGGAAATATCGTTTGTCCCCTGCACCGGTACAAATTCAGCCTGTCCAGGGGCCATAATGTATCCGGGGAGGGTTATTATCTCAAAACCTACCCCGTAGAGGTTCGCCCGGACGGTGTTTTTGTGGGTATTGAGGCGGGCGGATTACTTAACTGGCTGAAATAGTTGCGATAATTTTTCCGATAAAATGCAAAATCCCTTATTTTTGCCCTCCCTAAACCGGAAACGGATGGGTGTATTCCTCCTTAGTCGTAGTTTTTCATTGCGACGCAGGAGTAATAGAAAAACAAGATCCCGACATTTATCGTCGGGACTCAGTTTAAAAGATATATTCCTCCTTAGTCGAGACGAAGCTTAGCTTGTCTCGATGCCGACCGGAAGCGTCGGCACTCAGTTCAAAACTGGGTTTGGGTAGCAAAATAAAATAATATTCCTCCTTAGTCGAGACGAAGCTTAGCTTGTCTCGA
>JAXLUE010000034.1:0-21053 GCA_046329695.1 Ferruginibacter sp. | reverse complement strand
CAGCAGGGCCGTAACGGCGGTGCTGTCGTATCCCCCGCTGAGGAACACACCTACCGGAACATCGGCCACCATACGGTAACGGCAGGCGGATATGAGCAATTTTTCCGTTTCTTCAATGGCTTCTGTTTCCGTGATATCGATCTTGGGCTGGTTGTATGCATCATACACATCCCAGTATTTATGCAAACTAAAATCGCGCCGATGTGTATCAAAAACGAGGTAATGTCCCGGGAGCAATTTATGCGCGTGTTCAAAAATGCATTGTGGCGCCAGTATATATCCGTATTGAAGGAATTGTTTTAATGCTGGGTGGTTGATCTTCTTAACAAAACCCGGGTGCTGGTGAAAGCTTTTCAATTCGGAAGCGAAGAGGAACAGGCCGTTATGCCAGTAATAATAAAAAGGCTTTACCCCAGCCCGGTCGCGGAAGCAATACAGTTTACCTTCTTTTGCATCGTAGAGGCTAAAAGCGAACATGCCGATAAACCGGGCGGTCATTTCGGGGCCCCATTGTTCCCAGGCATGCAGTACCACTTCCGTATCGGAGTGACTGTGAAATACGTGACCGACTTTCATCAACTCCACCCTGATCTCCTCATAATTATATATTTCACCGTTGAAGATGATGCTGTAATGCTTGTACTTCATTGGTTGAGAGGCGGCATTACTGAGGTCGATAATGGAGAGGCGGCGGTGCCCCAGGCCTACCTGGCAATCCTTTTCCGTAAAAAACTCAAATCCGCTTCCATCCGGGCCACGGTGGGCAAGTACGTCTGTGCAACGGCTAAGTATGTCGGGTGAAGAAGTCTGGTTATAATCGATCAGGCCGGCGATACCGCACATGAATCAGGCTGGTTTAATGAATGAAGGCAAAAGTAAAAAATCATAAGCAAATAATGGTGATTTCAGAATGAGTGGGATAAAATGATAAGATTGCTGCTGTGCTACCTGGTGGCCAGGGTTGAAATCATTATTGCTCACAGATGACATAGGTGCTCACAGATGGCACAGATGTTCACAGATATCGTCCCTTTTTGACTGCATGAATATGGGTTCTGGAAGTTGCTCACAGATGGCACAGATGCACACAGATATCGTCCCTTTTTGACTGCATGGATATGGGTTCTGGAAGTCGCTCACAGATGGCACAGATGTTTACAGATATTCTTCTTTTTTATCTGCACACTTTTGGGTTCAGGAAGTTGCTCACAGATGGCTCAGATGTTCACAGATATTGTCCCTTTTTGACTGCATGGATATGGGTTCAGGAAGTTGCTCACAGATGGCACAGATGTTCACAGATATTGTCCCTTTTTGTCTACATGAATATGGGTTCTGGAAGTTGCTCACAGATGGCACAGATGTTCACAGATATTGTCCCTTTTTGTCTACATGAATATGGGTTCTGGAAGTTGCTCACAGATGGCACAGATCTTCACAGATATTCTTCTTTTTTATCTGCACAATTTTGGGTTCAGGAAGTTGCTCACAGATGGCTCAGATGTTCACAGATGTTGACAGAATATATCAACCATCCAACGCTTTTAATGATTTCAAAGAATTAAAGAATAAATACTTTCTCAATCCTAAAAGAAACCATCTACTTTGCTGCTTCCACCGATGACCAGTTTTGATTCTTTTTGATGCGAATGATCTGAGTCTCGGTCACTTTGAATTGTTTAGCCAGCTTTTTAACGGAAACGCCTTCATTCAGCAGCTTTTTCAGGAACATGACCTTGGTGACCGTGAGTTTACCGGTCCGGGGCCCATAGAGAACGGTTTGCTTTTTCTTTTCCTTATCAGCCTGCACATGCGGACTAAGTTGCTGGTGACTGCTGTTTTCCTGCGGTGTCATCCATTTAAGGTTGGTCACCACATTATTCAGTTTGTCAAAATCGAGGTGGGCAACAATGGTATGTTCTTCTGACTGGCGTGGGATAAAATACTCGGCTACCAGGCGATGAACGAGTGGGGCGTAATAATGCGTGCGGCTTTTGAGATCCTGGTTATACACAACCATGTATTCTTTTTTCCTGCTTTCCTGCAAACTGACGGCCTCCTCCAGTTTCTTTTGCCAATCGGCTCTCTGTTCAGGACTGATCTTATTATTGCGAAGTTCTTTCCGGATGGCCACCACTTCTTTAAACAAAAGGGATAGTGATGCCTGCATTTCCTTAAGGCGGGCCTCGGATTCAGGATTACGCGCATGGAACATTTTCATCCGGATGATCCGGTAGCCATTGATCATAGACCCTTTTAGGATCTTGCCCTTATTAATTTTATTAAAGGCCCTGATACGGCCAAAATTGGAAACTTCCAGGCGGAAGTCATTGACAAATCCTTCTCCCAGGTGAACTTCCTTCCATTCCTCCCGGGCAAAACTCAGTGTATTCAATTCAGGTGTTTTTAATGATACCGGTAATCCGTTATCACAGGGCAAATAGGTTAGTTAGCTACAGTGTAAATCTACAAAAATCCTTACTTACTGCAGTATTGCATGTTAACCCGGCATCCGGGTAATATATTTTTCAATTTGCTTGATCTGGTCAACGATCTGGGGCGTTGTGGGTTTCAGGCCCTTGGCCTTGCGGAAATAATCCTTGGCGGCCCTGAACTCGCGTTTGTTCATCATGATGGAGCAAAGCTGCAGGTATGCGGCAGATTCATTTTCCTTGTCAGGTAACCCCGCCTTTAATGCCTGGCGGATATAGGCTTCGGCTTGTTTATAGTCGCCTTTTTGCAAGCTGAGCATACCCAGTTGCAGTTTATTGGGCCCTTCGGCCTGTTTGGTGAGTGAGCCACCGCCCAGTTCGAGCCCCTTTTTCATGTGCTTTTCCGCCGCGTCGTAATCGTTGCTCATCATAGCGAGGTTTCCCTGGAGGGTATAATAAACAGAGCGAACGGGTTTGATCAGCAAGCCCGGAAAACGTATGGAGTCCACGATTTTTTTGGCCCCTTCCATATCCCCTTCTTCCATGGCAGATTGGATCAACCGCATGGGTCCGAACAGGAAATGACCCAGAATAAGCACGACCGCAATAAAGTATAATATAAAGGAGGGCCAGAAACTGGTTTGATAATTGACAAAAATGGCCAGTCCGAGCATGGCAATACCGATCAAAAGACGGTATTTAATAAGGGTGTTCATCCACTTCATAAATCTGCAATTAGGCCGCAAATATACGGGATTAGGGCAGGCTGGGGCTTTCGGGCGTTAATTTCGGCTTTAAAATGGGTCAAAGCCTTTCCCAATCCGGGGAAACCCTTATTTTTGCCTCCCGAAAATGAGAAAAGCTGTAATAAGTTAACCGTTCAGAGCCCTTATTGCGCATTTCTGGTTTTTGCCATGGTCTCATAGTTCAATGGATAGAATAGGAGTTTCCTAAACTCTAGATCCAAGTTCGATTCTTGGTGAGACCACTTAGCAGATGCGGATCCGAGCTTTTGACACAAGTTTGTTTCTTATCCCGTCAATCTTACAGCCTTCACCGACCATTGAAGGCTTTTTTATTTTAGTAAGCGTAAGAAAGTACTACCCCTACCAGGTGAACGGTCTGCATGACAGAAAGGCTACGTACAGGAAACCTGATCGATCCCTTCAGCAACCAGGCATTGAGTAAACCGGTTTATCCTTGAAAATCCCCGCAATCGTGTTCCTTGAATTTGTTGATCGCACTTTTATGCGTGAAGTAGACTGATAACCTTTTATTCTTCAATTCCAATCTCTCCCCTTTAATCTCTAACCGGTAAACCGGCGCCTCATCCATTTTAGTAATATGAAATTCGCTGCCCTTCGTCTTAATTGTCAATTCCTTTTCAGTCATTGAACAGGAGAAATCATTTATCCTGAACACATCCTTTTCATCGCAGACATTGATCATATCGAATTGCCCCTTTGTAATACTAACTGCAGCCAAATCACAGGCATAACAATTGCCTGAAAATTCAATCCCGTATTTTTCATACACGTTGTTACTTGTTGAATCTTTTAATTCGAGGGGCATTAAAGCCGAGTAATCTTCCCAATGGATAACGGGTTGACTGGCGCTGTCCGGATTTAATTGCAGCTGTGTTGATTTGACAGAATCCACCGGAATACTATCATGCTTCTCTTTTGCTGCGTCATTACAGCCAACAGTCATTATCATCAACAATTGTACACAGATAATCAGCCTGATTGTCATTGTATATTTCCAGATTTGATTTAAGTTTTTCATTCTGTGGTCAAACAAATATCTGCCTTTCCGATCAGGCATGATCACGAATGATCAAAAGTACGCCATCACTGTAAAAGCTTATTGGAATGTTAACTAACTCTAAGGACTGTGCATGCTGTTCATTCAATGTTACGATTTACTTTTTTTCCTGAGTTCCCTTGCCATCTCGATGGAATGCTTTAATGAATGCTTGTTACGCCAGTCGCTATGAGCAATAATGATAAATGTTGGTTTCCGGAATTTCCGCTTCACATTGATAAGGGTAGATTCATATGCCATTTTATTGGCATCACCCAAATATCCCAACGATTCGTCATCGGCGCCTTTTACCAGGCAACCAGCGTATAATATTCTTTCTTTTTTAAACCAGATAACAATATTGTCGGCCGTATGCCCTTCACCGGGGTAATATGTTTCAAAAGAATATTGACCAACTTGAAAAACAGTGTCTTTTGACATCAAGAACTCGGCTCTCTTTTTGTTATTCTTTTTACTTAATTCATCTGTAAGAGCCGTTGTAAAGGTTTTAATTCCCTTTTGCCTGTAATATTCTAGGCCGGCGGTTTTATCGCTATGCCAGTGTGTAGCCAGGCAAAGGAGCACTTTCTTGTTATGCCTGAGTTGAATACTATCAAGCAGGGGCTGGAATTGGGTTGTGTCCCAGGGAGTGTCAAACATAACAACGCCTGTGTCGGTAACCAGGTACATGCCGTTAGCAGGAACCTGGTCGCCCTGGTAAGTATTGAAAGTTGTATAGATATAGAAATCTCCGGTCAAATGTGAGATGATAAGTTTTTTGTCTGCTGACTGCCCATAACCAGTCAACCCTGTAACCATAAAAGCAACTGTCCATAGAATAATCCGATTCATATTTTACTTCATTACATTATTTCAAATCGTGAATGCGACAGCAGAATCTCGGCTTTCAATTTCAGAACCGATATGATACAAAGATATCTCCATCCCTATCATGCGTCTTCTCATGCTGATGTAAAGTGAAGTTCCAAAATTTCGCGGAATTTTTTGGACATTATCATACCCGAATCAGTCACCCAGTTAAATACATCAGTATTAATTAGGAATCACCGATAATAAGCTGTACCTTTATATTCTTCATGAGAAGATTGAGATCTCAATCTAATTGTATCAGCCGATACTTTCAGTTTAGTTTCACAATTTTTAATCAGGTAGACTGCGCATTAACACATGTGCATGAGAATTATTTACATCAAACCCATTTTATTGGGAAAAATCAAAAAAATGAAAAAAGGAACAGTAAAGTTCTTTAACACGACCAAAGGATTTGGTTTTATTAAAGGAGAAGATGGACAAGAAGTATTTGTTCATGTAACAGGATTACAAGAAGAAATTCAAGAGAACGACGTTGTATCATATGATACGGAAGTCGGGAACCGAGGGGTAAATGCAATAAATGTTCGTTTACAACATTAATTTCCAAAAAGCAGCTTAAAAGCTGCTTTTTTGTTTCTCCTATAAGATCAAATTACCCGGTTTACGCAGAAGAGCTTTTATCAAAATTCTTTAGCTGTTCATTTCCATTATAGCTCCATTAATGTTTGCCTGTCTCTACTAAGGCATATTTTGCGGAGGACCAGCTGTTCTCTCAAAATCCAGAATTGTTTCTTTTAAAGAAACCCCTTCCGAATCTTTTACTTCAAATTGCAGTCTTAATGTTTCCTTAGTGAGTTTCATTATGGAAAACACGATTCTCGTTTTATCATCACAAATATTTTTCATGAGAAGAACCGGATGTTTAAATTCATCGAAAGGTTCAAAAATATTAAACCCCATTCGCAGCTCTTCTTCCTCCATTTTCTCCTTCCGTTTCAAATAAAATGTCGAAGTAATTTCATCACTGCTAAAGGTCATTCTTGCAATTTCAAATTCGATTCCCTGCCTGACAAATAACCGATGGCTTTTTTGAGTTTCAACTAATTCCCAATTCCCAACGATCAGGTGAGGTTTGGGGTTGATACAGAAAGAGGTTACAAATATGTAGGCACTTAGAATAATCGCTATAAACAGGCTTCTCTTCATTTCTTTAGTTTTAATATACCGGCAGACCGAATGTTAAATTAGTGCTCCTTTTGTCCATTGTACTAAATTAACAGATTGCCGTGAACTTGGGGGACCTAAGATATGGTACAAAATGCGTAGAAAAATGTCACAAAAAGATTAGCACTCAATGCCTCTCCATTACCGGAACTTTATACATATTTAAACATATGCTGCGCTCAAATTTAGCCTATGCCAATTTAGCGTATCTGGTTTTCTTTCCAGATTTGATAAGACATTTCGAATTTTATTTCACCTTTTCCATGAAAGCCTATATCTCGCCAACCTGCTTTACGATAAAAGCTTTCCGCCCTTGTATTGGGTGCTGTACCTAACCAAACATTTTCTTCAGTTTGATTAAAATACCAATCCAACATGATGTCATGAAGTTGCTTACCTATACCCATTTTCTCAAATTCCGGGTGGACAAATAAAGCCCAAATATTTTTCTCTATAAGATCAACAATTGAAAATCCTACGATCCGGTTGTCAATTTCAC
The DNA here is from genome assembly GCA_046329695.1 of Ferruginibacter sp. Lineage (GTDB taxonomy): Bacteria > Bacteroidota > Bacteroidia > Chitinophagales > Chitinophagaceae > Ferruginibacter. Next base: position 14,261 of record JAXLUE010000034.1, on the reverse strand, counting down.
AAACCCACCCTTTTCCTCTTTCCGTAAGAAAAACCCGACAATCTTCATCGGTTACCAGATCAGGATTTGATAAAACATTTTCCTTTACAGCATTTCTGACGAACTGAATTTGCTTTATGTCCTCAATATTTGCTTCTCTAATTTTCATAAGTAAAAAAGAAATTTGAAATTGAATGCGCTTGTTGGTTGAAACTCCCTAAATATTAACTGCGTAAGTTTTAAAACTTATAGAGCGACCTTCAATTAACTATCACTTAAACTTAATACCTATGCCAAATCCAGCATTCCATTTGCCATTACTATTAGATGTTTTTGCATTGTAATAAACCGGAAATTGCAGAGCCAATTTCTTATAGCAATATGTAATTCCAACACCTAAAGTAGGAGTTACAAATGAGTTTCTTATTGTTGAATTGTCTTTTTTAAATCGCAATGATGGCAGCATTCCTATAATTACTTTATGCCTTTTAGCTGAAAAACTAACATTTGGACCAGAGAAATTCAGGAATGCACCATTGTTTACATAACCGATTATAATAGCACCATCCATCACTGATAATTTGCCCTTTACCTTGTTATCGGGGGTGTTTTGCAAATTTTTCGTTTGACAATACACTGTTGATGAAAGAAAAGTCAAAACAAATAAAAAAATACTTAGTCTCAAGTTAACAATCATTTAAAGTAATATTTGAGGTTTCAACCAAAAGGTGAATCTATGCCAATTTAAATCAAATAAACCATGATCTGACAGTAGATCAAACAGTGTTGAAAGATTTGTGAATACAAGAATTGTGGATCATATTCAATCTAAACAGGCACTCCAATTCATATCAGGCGCATCGCTTTCAATATCAACAAAATACCAAGGATAACACATAATGTACCTAAAAAAACCTGAACAGGCTTCCCGTATCTTGTTGGCCGGTTAACGGATTTACCGTCATGCAGGTTATTCACAGGTTTTTTTCCAAACGCTTCCTTGTAGAGGTAGTACCCGATAAAAATAAATATGGTACCGAGACCTGCCAGAAATTTGATTCCGATCATGATACATCGTAATTAATCAGTCTCTGAATAATATGCCCGGCATAAGTAAACCGGTTTTGCAATATCAATAAATTAAATGATAGCGGAGTTTTGGCATAAAGCGTACGCATGTGCAACTTATGTTGATCACCTTCCACACTGTAGCATGAGCGGCACTGATATGCGTGTGTTTGACCTGTCAAACCTCCAGGGATTCGTTTAATATTGGCGCTCGTAAATTATCCCTTCTTTCAGCATGGCCGATTCCTGGCCTCCTCTGATCTTAAATGTTGTTTCAATGGTATTCCAGCGGTCAAAGCCTCCCAAAAAACAAACAAAATGAAGATGGGGGCCACTCGTCCAACCGGTATTACCGCTCAACGCGATCACATCGCCCCTTTTAACTGTATCGCCAACCTTACATTTGGCCCCGTTATATTTTATATGTGCATAAGTTGCAAAGGTGCCATCCGGATGCATGATGCTGATTAGATTGTTGTATTTTTTACATTCCGCCTGCGGACAGGCCTCCGTGTTATGCTGAATCACGTTCACCACAAGACCCTCTCTTGCCGCCAGGATCTCCGTACCTTCCGGCATGGTGAAATCGAGCGAATTTTCATTCTGGTGCGAAAAAGGTCCGTTATATCCCTGGTACACTTTATAACTCTTTCCCTTCTGGAACGGAAGATCATACAATACCGTCTTATCATAGTTGGTGATCGTAACATCACCCATAGTTGACTTATACGTGTAATTAAAGGAAAACCTCGACCCCGGTTCAGCAACGGTCATTTCTGTCAATTTGAATTTCTCAGTTTTGGAAGGAATGACAAAGACCGTTTTATCGCCTTCCGATAAAGCCAGGTTGGTCAGTTTAAAATCTATTTGAACGGACACGGGATAAAGCTCAGGGTTTGACGCATACAGGATATATCCCCGGTCCTTTTTTTCATGAAATAATTTGACCGCCTGGGCAAAAGACAAACTGATATTGCTGATCAGTACACATAAAAAAATACAGATCGGTTTCATATGTTCTTGCGATGAGTATGTATGTTGGAAATAATATGCATCGATATGTCAGATAAATTATTTACCGGCCAGGCCTTATTCAGCCTTATGGGCCTCCATGTCGATTTCGATCAGTTGACCCTGAACGGCAAGCCCCTTGACCTCCAGCCAGGTACCGGTGGGGAACTGCTTCGTATAAATGGTATTACGGAAACCCGACACTTTTAGAAATTCCTGCATATTCGTGGTATAAATATTCTCCACCACCACATCATCATAGCTGTACCCGTAATGCTTTAGAATTTTCTCCAGGTCGCTGTAACAGTTTTTCATTTGCTGCTCCATATTGCCCGGCGCCACGATCACGCCATTGTCATCCATACTGACAGCGCCTGAAATCTTCAGGTCATTCCCAATCCTGACGGCATGAGAATACCCATACTCCTTTTCCAGCTTCGGGCGCAGGAGAAAATATTGTGCCGTATCCGGCGCTTTTGCTGCCGGCTTTTCCGCTTCAGGCTTTGCCGCATGATCCTGGTCTTTGCAGGCAGTAAACGAGAGCAGGCCAATCAGGAAAAGACATGCGGATAATGACTTCGATACTATCGACATTGTTTGATGGATTTAAGATGATCAATGAAGGAATAGGAACGGGCACTTACCATCTCTCTTACAGAAATGCAAGACCCGATCTCTCTACCGGAAGATAGTCAAATTATTTGAAGGATGGGGCATCCACAAAGAGCCTGGCACAGCCACCCGATCCTGTTGCAGGGATGGACGTTCACATGCCGGCAAGATCGTGTTTGCATTAATTCCACCCGCCGCCCAAAGTCCTGTACATATTGGTGATGGTATTGAATTGATTGAGTTTTGTTTCAACCAATTCCATTTTTGCTTCCAGGGCATCACGTTGCGTGAGCAGCACTTCGAGGTAATCGGCACGGGCAGACCTGAAAAGTTCGCCTGATATATCAACCGAGGCATTCAACACATCCACCTCTTTTGCCTTGGTTTCATACATCTTGTCAAATTTATCGAGGTTGGAAATTTCCGTTGACACTTCCACAAAGGCGTTCAATATACTTCGCTCATACTGGTACAAGGCTTGTATCTGCCGGCTGTTGGCGTTGCTATATTCTGCCTTGATCGCATGTTTATTGATGAGCGGACCAGCCAGATCGCCCGCAACAGAGGAAAGGAGTGACTCGGGGAATTTGATCAGGTAAGCAGGATTGAAAGCCTGGAAACCAATGGCGCCGGTAATGTTGAAAGAAGGATAAAACTCGGCCCGCGCGATCTTCACATCGAGCCTGGCGGCCGACAGATCCAGTTCCGCCTGCCTGATATCCGGACGGTTTTTAAGCAACTGTGAAGGAAGTCCGGCAGAAACATGCCAGGGAACCTGTTTCAAAAATAATGTTGTATCCCTGGCGATTGATGTTGGATAGCGGCCCAATAAAAAATTCAGTGTATTTTCTTTTGCCTGGATTTTTTGCAGGATATCATACTCAAGATTTTGCGAACTGAGCACTTCCGCTTCAAATTTTTTCACTGCCAGTTCCGTGGCGGCCGCGGCCTGCTTCTGAATGCGGACCACTTCCAGGGCGTTCTTCTGCAGCGTGATCGTTTGCCGGACAATCTCCAGCTCATTATCCAATGCTAGTAATTCGTAATAGTCATGTGCGATTTCTGCAATGAGGTTGGTGATCACAAAATTCCTGCCTTCCGCCGTTGAGAGATAACGGGTCACCGCAGCCTGCCTGGCATTCCGCAGTTTCTTCCAGATATCCGCTTCCCAACTGGCAAAAATACCGGCGCGGTAATCGGGCAACCACTCGGGAACTTCCCTGCCGGGTGTTATGTCGGTTGATGCATCCCCGGCACCCTGGCTGGTATACCGGCCTACCTTTTCCATGCCGGCTCCAAGCCCCGCTTCCGCTTTTGGAAGCAACTGACCTTTACGGATGCGTATCTCATTCCTTGCGATCTCCACTTCCTGGAGCGCTATGGCCAGTTCCTGGTTGTTTTGTAAGGCCGTATCGATCAGGCTGATCAAATACGGATCTTTAAAAAATTCCCGCCAGCGGATGGTTGCGCTGCTGGATGTATCGCCAGGCTGAGCATAGGACCCGGGGGCATTTTTTACATTCGGAGATTGAACCAATGAAGGGGTCTTGCATGCCTCGTATGCGCAAAGCACCATGGCCAAAGCCAGTAAATGTATCCGTTTATTGAAGTTCATTGTTATCTATTTCTTCTGTTAATGGGTTTTCATATTCGTCTTCCACGATCGCATGTTTTTCAGAGATCTTTGCAAAGAAGTAATACAAGCCGGGTATGAGCAAAACCCCGCATACTGTTCCTATGAACATACCGCCAGCCGCCGCGGAACCGATGGTTCTGTTTCCCACGGCACCGGGCCCGTTGGCTGCCACCAGCGGGATAAGACCGGCAATGAAAGCGAACGAGGTCATAAGAATGGGCCTGAACCGCACGGCCGCGCCTTCGATGGAAGCCTTCAAAACAGATTGACCCGAGCCGTGCTTTTGTACGGCGAACTCTACGATCAATACAGCATTTTTTCCGAGCAGCCCGATCAGCATGACCATGGCAACCTGAGCATAAATATTGTTTTCGAGACCAAACAATTTTAATAAAAGGAATGCTCCAAAAATACCGGCGGGCAGAGAAAGTAATACCGGTAACGGTAAAACGAAGCTTTCATATTGTGCTGCCAGCAAGAGATAAACAAAGAGCAGGCAAATGATGAATATGTAGATGGCCTGGTTACCCTGTGCCACTTCATCTTTTGAGATACCTGCCCAGTCTATCCCAAATCCCCTGGGCAAGGTTTTCTTTGCCACATCTGAAATGGCATCTATGGCTGCGCCGCTGCTATAGCCTGGCGCGGCGGAACCACTGATCTCAGAAGCATTGTACATGTTATGCCGGGTGATCTCCGAGAGGCCGTAAACTTTCTCCATACGCATGAACGCCGAGAAGGGGACCATCTCGCCCTTGTCGTTCTTGACATATAGTTTCAGGATGTCTTCGGGAAGGGCGCGATATTCCGGGGATGCCTGCACCATCACCTTGTACTGCCTGTCGTACCGGATGAAATTGGTTTCATAATTACTGCCCACGAGAGTCGACAGGGTGTTCATCGCGTTTTCGATCGTCACTCCTTTTTGCTGGGCCATGTCGTTATCCACCTGCAGCATATACTGGGGGAAGCTGGCACTGTAGAAGCTGAACACAGAAGCAAGTTCCGGGCGTTTATTCAGCTCCGCTACAAACTGATTGCTGACGGCCTCCATCTTTTTGTAATCACCGCTGCCGGCTTTGTCGAGCAGCCTGAGTTCAAAACCGCCCGCGGCGCCATAACCCGGCACGGCCGGCGGGGCAAAGAATTCCACCGTTGCACCCTGAATATCCTTTGCCTTCTCTTCAAACTCGCTGATGATCTCCTGTACATGGTGCTTACGCTCCTTCCAGTCTTTCAGGTTAATAAGGCAGGTTCCTGAATTGGCACCCGTACCTTCCGATAGAATTTCAAAACCCGCCAGGGAGGAAACAGACTTCACATCTTCCATACCCTGCGCGATCTTCTGCAATCGCCTGACCACTTCATCGGTGCGCTCCAGCGTGGAACCGGGGGGTGTTTGTACAATGGCGTAAAACATTCCCTGGTCTTCATTGGGTATGAACCCGGATGGCAATTGTTTATTCAGCAACCAGGTACCGGCACAAAAACCGATCAGCGCCAGGAACGTCACCACCCGCCTGCTAACGATCAGTCCCAGAATGAATTTGTATTTCCCCAAAACGGATTCGAACCATTGATTGAACCCTGAGAGAAACCGGTTCAGCCATGTCTTCTTCCTTTTTCCATGCGTATTTTTCAGCATGGCGGCACATAGGGCAGGCGTTAACGTGAGTGCCACCAGGCCAGACAATACGATAGACGTTGACATGGTGATCGAGAACTGCCGGTAGAATATACCCACAGGACCCGACATGAATGCCACCGGTATGAACACCGCGGCCATAACCAGCGTAATGGCAATGATGGCCCCGCTGATCTCGTGCATCGCTTCTTCCGTAGCCTTCGACGGCGATAAATTCTTTTCAACCATTTTGGCATGTACCGCTTCCACCACCACGATCGCATTATCCACCACAATGCCAATGGCGAGTACCAGCGCAAACAGGGTGATCAGGTTCAGGGTGATGCCAAAAAACTGCATGAAGAGGAATGTGCCCACCAATGATACCGGTACGGCAATGGCCGGGATGAGGGTAGACCTCCAGTCGCCCAGGAAAATGAAAACCACAAGCCCCACAAGGATAAATGCCTCTACGAGCGTGTGCAATACTTTTTCAATAGATGCATCGAGGAATGTGGATACGTCGTAACTGATCTCATAATTCATTCCTTTGGGAAAAGAATTGCTCTTGATCTCTTCCAGTTTGGCCTTGATGTTTTTGATCACCTGGCTGGCATTACTGCCATACGATTGTTTGATCATGATGGCCGCGGAAGGTCTCCCGTTCAGTTTTGAATAGATGTCGTAATAACTGCTGCCGAACTCAACATCGGCCACGTCTTTGATACGCAGTATCTCGCCATTGGGGCTCGAGCGAAGGATGATGTTCTCATATCCTTCTTTGTTGGTGAAACGCCCCGGATATTTCAACACATACTCAAAAGTTTGTGATCGCTTTCCGGAAGCTTCACCCGTTCTGCCCGGTGAAGCCTCGAGGCTCTGTTCATCTAGGGCTTTCAGCACCTCATCGGCTGAAATTTTGTATGCGGTCATCCGGTCGGGCTTCAGCCAAATACGCATGGCATATTCCCTGTTACCCAGGATATCAGCCACGCCCACGCCATCCACGCTTTTCAACTCAGACAGCACATTGATGTCGGCGAAATTGAACAGGAATTTTTCATCCAGGCCCGGATCTGTGCTGTACAGGTTCACATACATGAGCATGTTGGACTCTTCGCGGGTTATCTTCACGCCTTCCCGCACAACAATGGGGGGAAGTTTATTGATGACAGAGGCAACCCGGTTTTGGATATTGACGGAAGCGATGTTAGGGTCCACACCGGAATTGAACACCACCTGTATCGAAGCCTCGCCATCATTGCCGGCATCGGAAGCAATATACTTGATACCAGGAACCCCGTTGATGGCCCTTTCCAGCGGTATCACCACGGCCTTGACCATCAGTTCGCCATTGGCGCCCGGGTACTCCGCCGTGATATTGACCTTAGGCGGTGAAATAGAAGGAAACTGCGTGACCGGTAACTGAACCAGCGCCACCAAACCCAACAGGGTGATGATGAGCGATATCACAATAGACAGTACAGGCCTGTGTATGAATTTATTGAACATGAAATGTTGTTTGAGGTACTGGAATCATTATTGCCTGATGAGCTGAAGGTTGGAGATGACCTTTTCCGGTTCGATATATTTGTATTGGATCTTGTCATCATCCTTTACATTCTGTACACCTTCCAGCAATATCCTGTCATCTTTCGAAAGACCGGCATCCACCACATAGATATCGGGCAACCGCTGTTTAACAATGATGTTCCTCGAACGGACAGTATTATTCTTGTCCACCACAAATACATATTGCTTATCCTGTATTTCATACGTTGCCTTTTGAGGTATGATCAATGCATGATTGAGCCTGACGGTCATCTGCACCTTGCCTGTTTCCCCATGCTTCAGCAATAACCCGGGATTGGGGAACCTGGCACGAAAGGCGATGTTCCCCGTTTCATTGTCAAATTCACTTTCAATGGTTTCAACCAAACCCTGGTATGCATGCAGTTTACCATTGGCCATCAGTAGTCCAACGGGTTCCTTCCGGGAAGAATCCGAACGCGATTTAAAGTTCAGGTATTCATTTTCCGTCAGGTTGAAATATGCAAAAACGGAAGAGTTGTCAGACAAGGTTGTTAAGAGAGAACCTTCGTCGATCAGGCTCCCGGCTTTGAACCGGATCCTGTCGATACTGCCATCGAAAGGCGCCCTGATCTCTGTGAAAGAAAGGTGCAGCTTTGCCAGTGCCAGATCGGCCCTCGCTTCGTCTAGCCTCGCCTGTTTGATCGCCAGTTCCGACGCCGAGATGATATTCTTTTCCGAAAGCGTTTTGGCATTGAGCATATCCAGCTCAGCCTCTTTCACCACCGCCTGCGCTTTCAGGCATTCGGCCTCAAACACCGAAGGCATGATCCTGAATAGCAGCTGCCCGGCCTTTACGGACTGTCCCTCATCCACATAAATATTTTGCAGGTAGCCTTTTTCCTGTGCACGCAATTCGATATTACGCACAGATTGCACCTGTGCTACGTATTCTTTTGTAAATGACGTGTCTGCCTGTAAAGGACTGGTAACGGTGAAACTGGCCTTCTCTTCCTTTTGTTCACCTTTAGACGTACAACCAACGGAATAAAGCAGGCCGGACAGGCCAAGTAATAACGCAATTCTGTTCATGAGTGTAATGATTTGAGTAGACAGGCTCGAAAGAATGATCCGGGACGTTTAGCCAGACGGATATATAATCTTATAATGGCTCCGGATGACGTGCCTGATTGTAAGGATGCTGTAAATAAAGAGGGAACTGCCTGTCATGCAGGCTCGAACAGAAATTAAATCCTGATCACACACAGGAAAATGTACCTGGCGGAGGATGCTTGCAGTATGGGAAAGGGTAAGTACTTATCCGTTAATGCAGGTTGATCATGATTGCCGGTGAGAAGAAATGCGAATCGGGTAAATGCAGCCCCCACGGCTAAATCCCTTTTCTTATCCCGCACTGATTCTTCTTCGTCATTGTCGTTATCAACGGATAAATCTGTTTCCATTAATCCTTCAAGCTCATGCACAGGAATAGAAACGTGTGGCTGATCCATGACCTGCTGCACGTCATCAATGGCAATGATGCCGGCATTTTCAGAAATATCCGGGGAAGTATATGCAAACCCTTTGCAGGCAAACAATACCAGGACCAGGAAATATGTCAGCTTAGCTTTCATCGATCGGGCAAAATTAATGTAAAAGATATTCTATATAAGCCCACATCCCTTTTTAAAAAAACGTTAACATATAACGGGGACGCAAACCTGCCGGCGGGGTCAACAACTGGAGGTATTAGGTAGATAAGAAGTGAAGCATCATTCAAAAGCCTGATAAAATGTATACCGAATGCCCCGAAAATACCTGATGTATGATCACTTTCCCGTTCCGTTCTTCTCGATCATTTTAAGGCCGTAATTCCTGATAGCCGTGATGAGTTTGATGATATCCCTGCCCTGTTCTGTCAGACTGTATTCCGTTTTAGGAGGTACAACGGCATACACTTTCCGGATGATGTATCCATCTTCCTCCAATTGCCTCAGTTGGGTGGTGAGCATTTTGTCTGAAATATGCGGTATATCTTTTCTCAATTCACCATACCGTAATGTGTTGTCTTTTAACCGCCAGAGAATCGGCGCCTTCCAGGTTCCCCCTATCTGGTCCATCACCAATTGAACCGGGTTATAATAGATCTTACCGTTGTATTTAAAGTCAGGCATCGTCTTAACGTGTTGATTTCATTGATACTTTCCAAAAAGTATGTATCGCACTTTTGGGTTTAACTATTGGCAAAGGTAGATATAGTAGTCACTTTTGCAAGGAACATTTTAAACATGTCTATATGAAAAAAAATATCCTGGTCATGCTCGCCTTGTTGCTGGGCATGACGGTCATAGCGCAGCACAATGCGGGAAATAACGGAAAGATATTAATGATCGCGAGCAATCCGTCGGTTTCCAAAACAACGGGATGGCCCATTGGTGTTTGGTACGCAGAACTTACACATCCCTACTGGGTATTTACGGAGGCCGGTTATACGGTGGATATTGCCAGCCTGGAAGGCGGCGAATTATTATTTGATGGATTCAGTGACCCGGAAGACGAAAGCAGGTATGCTGCCTTTGATTACATTTCACTGGGCTTTAAGAAGGATCCCGGTAAAATGGCGTTAACAAAAAACACCCTTAAACTCTCGTCGGTAAAGCCGGATGATTACAAAGCCATTTTTGTTTGTGGTGGCCAGGGGCCGATGTACACCATGTATAAAAACCCGGAAATAAGCGGATTTGTTTCCAGGTTTTATCAGACAGGCAAACCTACGGCCGCGATTTGTCATGGTACATGTGTGCTGCTCGATGCCAAACTACCAGATGGAAAATTTCTGGTTGAAGGTAAACGCTGGACCGGTTTCGCCAACAGCGAAGAGAATTATGCGGATGCGTATGTAGGAAAAAAAATTCAGCCCTTCAGGATAGAAGATGAAGCAAGGAAAATGCCCCATTCAAAATTTCAGGTGGCGCATATGTTTGAATCATTTGCTGTACGTGATGGAAATCTAATAACAGGTCAGCAACAAAATTCAGGAGCCAAAGCGGCTGAATTGGTATTGAAAGCCCTGGAAGATGATAAAAAAAGATATCCCACCTATGTATTGGTACATGGAGCCTGGGCCGATGAAAGCGCCTGGGGCTTTGTTCGGAATGACCTGGCAAAAAATGCCAACGTGATTGTTGTGAATCTTCCTGCACACGGGGCCGACAATATCGATGGCAGGGGAATCGGCCTGGCTGATTATGTTAAAACGGTCGGTGACGCCGTGAAGAAAGCAACCGGAAAAGTGATACTGGTTGGTCACTCAATGGCCGGTATGATCATCAGCCAGGTGGCCGAAAATATGCCCAATAAAATAGACAAGCTTATATACGTTTCGGCCTATTTACCTAAAAATGGAGAAGACCTCACTTCCATTACCAACAAATTCCTTAACAACAAACCACTCGAAATACTGGAGTTTAATAAAGACTATTCACTGGTGAGCATTAAAAAAGAAGCCATCGGTAACGTTGTTTGTGGCGATTGCCCCGATTACATGAAAGAACTGCTTGTAAAATACCACCGGGCCGAACCTGTAAAAGGTCTGAACGATAAAGTGACACTTACATCGGCATACCATGCGATACCCAAGTATTATATCAGTACCAGGAATGATCTTGCAGTGCCTTATGCCTTGCAGCAACAAATGATCACCGCAAACGGAACCGTCAAAAAAGTATTTGAGCTGGAAACCTCACACCTGCCCTTTGTTGTAAAACCCGGGGAGTTTTTAACCATTCTCAACCAGATAAAATAGATGAAGCACTTTGTGATGATATGTTCACTCTTGGTGACCATGTTACAACCCTGTGCTAAGGGAAACGCTCAAATTCCGCTGGAAATACTGGCGGGTCATAAGAAGGCCAGTGTTGACATCATGTTCTTCCGGTTCATTAAAAACAAACAAGAACATCCTTCTGCTTTCCTGTTTTTTAATAGAAACCGGGCAAGTATTGACTACGCCATGACGAAGACCACCGATTTGCCGCAATTTGGTTTTACCGAAGCCATCAGCTACAATCATAAAAAACTAAAAGGCTTTGCACCTGTTGCGGTTGTGCAAATAGTCAATAAAGGAATTTATCCCAAAGCCGGTATCCAATATGCACGATCAGATAAACATTACACCGTTTTCAGCTGGCTGGTATGTGAAACACTCACAAAACCCAATATTGATTTCTTTTTACTAGCCAGGTACACGCCGGCATTGAACAAAAAATTCCGTCTGTTTACTCAGATTGAATTTGTCAATGCATTCCCTTCGGCTTCCGTGAATAATTTTAATTTTGTACAACGCATACGATTGGGTTTGAAACGGGATGCATGTCAGTTTGGTGCAGGCATGGATCTGACGGAAACAGGCCGGGAAGTTTTCAGAAACACATCGAATATTGGAGGATTTTTGCGCTACGAATTTTAATAACTATGAATATAGCGATCATTGGTTCGGGTAATGTAGGCGGTGCGCTGGCACAACAATGGATCAAAGCCGGGCACACGGTACTCATTGGAGCAAAGCTTCCGCTAAGTAAAAAGAACATTGAACTGGCGGGCAGGATTGGTGAAGAAAGGTTCGGCGCCATCCCGCACGTAGTAAATCAATGCGATGTGGTTTTAATTGCAACCCCGCCGGCGGCCATATTTGATATACTGGAACAATTGGGCGACCTGTCGGGTAAAGTGGTCATTGATGCCACCAATTCAATCATGCATAACCCCGACCCTTACAAAACGGTATATCACTGCATAGCCGACAAAACAAAGGCAGAACCAGTCAAATGTTTCAATAACACCGGTTTTGAAAATATGCTCAACCCGATCTACCAGGGCGTTGCCATCGATATGTTCATGGCCGGAGACAGTGAAAAGGCCAAATCGGTGGCCCTGCAACTGGCGTTGGATGCCGGCCTTGGATCCTGTATTGATTTTGGCAAATCCGACAAAGTTGAACTGCTTGAAAAATTCGCCCTGTCATGGATCAACCTGGCGATCATACAGGGGCATGGCCGGAATATCGCTTTTAAACTGGTCCGCAGGTAGATATTTTTTATCTTGTATCATATCCCGGTTTAATTTTGCCCAAATTAATATTGAAATATGGAAGCTGTCCAGTTCCGTATTGCCAGGCCTACCAATCAGTTATCAGAGATCCTTCGTTTCTATCAGGAGGGTCTTGGTTTACCTTTAATAGGTTCATTTGAAAACCACGCCGGGTATGATGGCGTGATGTTTGGTTTGCCATCGGCTGGCCATCATCTGGAATTTACCCAATTTGAACAAGGCAGTCCCTGCCCAGCCCCTACGAAAGATAACCTGCTGGTACTTTATTATGATGACCCCGCCAAATACCTGACTGCCATTGACAGACTGATCCGATTTGGCGTAAAGCCGGTGGAGCCCGAAAACCCCTATTGGCTGGGAAAAAGTGAAACCTTTGAAGACCCCGATGGATGGCGAATAGTTCTTCATAATGGAACTTATCAGAGCCATTGATCAATGATAAGATATCATTGATATTATCATGGTAACCATCATAATCAAACCAATATGTTCATAGGACATTTTGCTGCCGGACTGGCTTCCAAAAAAGCCGATAAATCCATTTCCCTTGGCTGGGCCTTTTTTGCCGCCCAATGGCTCGATTTACTGTGGCCGGTTCTTTTGCTCACGGGTACGGAAAAAGTGGAGCTTCGTTCAGACCCGCATTCCCCGATTCCACTCTCTTTTACTCATTACCCTGTATCGCATAGCCTGCTGGCTGTGACCGGGTGGGCGGTTTTAATCGCGCTGATCTATTATCTGATCAAGAAGAAAGGAAGGGCGGCCATCATCATCGGACTGTTGGTGCTCAGCCATTGGTTGCTGGACCTGCTGGTGCATGTACCCGACCTGCCGATCAGCCCTTTTTCAGATAGCCGCTTCGGCCTTGGCCTGTGGAACCAACCCTACCTGGCCCTGATCATCGAACTGACGCTTTTTGCAGGAGGCCTGTTCTTATACATTTCGTCCACCAAACCCGTTGCAGGAAAAAGCCAATGGGTGTTATGGTCGCTGGTTGGTTTCCTGCTGGTCATTCACCTCATGAATGTTTTGGGCCCGCCCCCCAATACCATTGAGCCTATTGCCTGGGTCGGGCTTTCGCAATGGTTACTCGTATTCTGGGCTGATCGGGCAGATAAAAAACGGGTTGCCCGACAATGACCGACAACCCTCATTCATCATCATATATCAGGCATACATACCTATACAGTTGAATTTTGGTTGATTTTTCTTTCATTTCATATATAAATCAACTTCATGAAAGCAACTAAAAACCTAATGGCGCTGGTTGGTTTTGCGTGGCTTTTCGCATGCTACCATGCCGCAGAGTATTTTGTTATTTTCAACTACAAACCCCAGTTCTTTTTACTCCTGCAGGGCCTCTTTTTTGCTTCCGCCTGGTTGATCGCCAGGATGCAGGGATACCAGGGACTTACTGCCTGGGGAATCATTGGTAAAAAAAGCGCATTAAAAAATCTGGCAACCGGACTGTTGGCCGGCGGTTTGGTTTATACCATCTATTTTATCTGCAGCGTAACAGTAGGTTTCGAAAAAGTGATACATATACCCGCAGCCAGGGATTTCGCGGGGCCGTTCCTGCTCTTTGCTTTCGGAACTTTCTTTTCCTCTCTCTCAGAAGATGTCCTGACAAGGGGCTATGTTTTCCGGCACATCGGTCATGCTCTCTCAACCCCATTACTCACAACAATATCG
>JAXLUE010000033.1:0-21408 GCA_046329695.1 Ferruginibacter sp. | reverse complement strand
GAAAGGGTGATCTTTTCCGTACTTACTTCGTGGTCAACTTTCAGTTTGAAGCGAACCTGCTTCAGGTTCAGGATGATGTCGGTCACGTCTTCCGTTACACCTTTGATGGTGGCAAATTCGTGATCGGCACCGGCGATGTTGATTCCGATGATGGCATACCCTTCCAGTGAGTTCAGCAGCACCCTGCGGAGGGCATTGCCGATGGTCACACCGTATCCGGGTTCCAGCGGGCGGAATTCAAACTGGGCCTCGAAATCTGTGGCTTTTTGTAAAACGATCTTATCGGGTTTAACAAAATTTAAAATGGCCATTTGTATGATGTTGGTTTAATTGAATAATGAAAAGCGGGCACCTGTGTACAACACAGAAGAGGCCTAAGCCTCCTCCGGATTATTTACTGTACAATTCGACGATGAGCTGCTCCCTGATGTTTTCCGGAACGCTTTCCCTTTCAGGATAAGCGATGAATGTTCCTTTTAACTCGGTTTCACTCCATTCGATCCAGTTGAATTTCGGGTTCTTACCCTTAACCACGCTGGTGATGGCGCTGTTGGCCGCACTCTTATTCTTTAACCCGATCACATCGCCCGGTACGCAGCTGTATGAAGGGATATTCACCACTTCGCCGTTAACCGTGATATGCTTATGACTGACCATCTGGCGGGCAGCCTGGCGGCTCGGGGCAATGCCCATACGGTAAATCGTATTGTCGAGACGTGCTTCCAGCAGTTTGATCAGGTTTTCACCAGTTACACCCTTACGGCGTGCAGCTTCATCAAATGTTCTGCGGAATTGCTTTTCCAGCAAACCATACGTGTATTTCGCCTTTTGCTTTTCTTTCAGCTGCAGGCCATACTCGCTCAGGGTCTTGCGCTTCTTGTTGGCGCCATGCTGACCCGGAGGGTTGCTGTTTTTGGTTAACCACTTTCCGTTGCCGGTGATCAATTCACCGAAACGCCTGGAGATCTTTGTTTTTGGACCGATGTAACGTGCCATGATAATAAAGTGTTTTCGATTTTTTTATGAAAGATGGCTGATCAGTAAAAAATCGTAAAAAATGAATCAACCACCTTTATTATTGTGATATGTGCCAAGTGATTTGTGTTGAGTGATGCTGATTGTAACATATCACTTATCACACAACACCTAACACAACTATTATACCCTACGCTTTTTGGGCGGACGGCAGCCATTGTGCGGCAGTGGGGTTACGTCTTTGATCATAACCACTTCGATGCCGTTTTGAGACAGTGAACGGATGGCGCCTTCGCGGCCGCTTCCGGGACCCTTAACGTAAACGTCCACTTTTTTCAGACCCGCGTCAGACGCTACCTTGGCAGCATCTGCACCGGCCATCTGGGCGGCATAAGGAGTATTCTTTTTACTGCCTTTGAAGCCCATTTTACCGGCAGATGACCAGGAAATAACCTGTCCCTGCTTGTTGGTCAGACTGATAATGATGTTGTTGAAACTGGCCGTGATGTGTGCATCACCGTAACTGTCAACTTTGACGATCCTTTTCTTGGATGCCGCCTTGCCACTTAATGCCTTTTGGCCCTGTGCTTTTGCCATGATGTAGAAAAATAGGTAATCGTTAATAAATATTCCCGTTGAAGCGGGATTTGAACCAACCCTCCTGCCGACTCATGCGATCCGGCGCTGGCCCAAAAAAAACCGAGTCGTTATACACACAAATACCGGGTCATGAAACCCGGCATCTGCGATATTATTTCTTCGTAGCTTTTTTCTTACCGGCAACCGTCTTACGCTTACCCTTCCTGGTACGGCTGTTGGTACGTGTACGCTGTCCGCGGACCGGCAGGCCTTTACGGTGACGCAGGCCACGGTAGCAGGCGATATCCAGCAGACGTTTGATGTTCATCTGGACTTCTGAACGAAGGGCACCTTCGGTCTTGAATTCATTGTTGATGATATTCCTGATCGCTGTTTGCTCATCATCATTCCACTGGTTAACTTTTTTGTTAACGTCGATACCAGCCTTGGTCAGGATGTACTGGGCTGTAGAACGTCCGATTCCATAGATATAGGTCAGACCTACTTCACCCCTTTTATTCTTTGGTAAATCAATACCGGCAATACGTGCCATAGAATTTATTAATTGGTTTTTGTTTTCTGTTAATGCTGATTATCCCTGCTTTTGCTTAAAGCGTGGGTTCTTCTTGTTGATCACATACAGGCGGCCTTTCCTCCTGACGATCTTACAATCGGCGCTGCGTTTCTTGATAGAAGCTCTTACCTTCATGATGTTGTTTTTTATAGTTTTGATGACCGTCGCCGGCCGATTCTTTACTTGTAACGGAAGATGATCCTTCCCCTCGTCAAATCATACGGACTCATCTCCACACCCACCCTGTCGCCCGGCAGAATACGGATGTAGTGCATCCTCATCTTGCCTGAAATGGTTGCCAGAATCTCATGGCCATTTTCTAACTTTACTTTAAACATGGCGTTACTGAGCGCCTCGACAATGGTTCCGTCCTGTTTAATGAGTGTTTGTTTAGCCATAAAATTGGGAGCGCAAAGATAAGAGGAAAATTTGAATAATAAACCAAAAAATACTGATATTACACCTTTAAAAGATAATCATATATGAAAAAAGTTTTATTTGGATGTTTGGCATTGGCTTTTCTGGCCAGTTCCTGCAAAAAAGACAGCGGATCGACACCGGAGGCAGAAAAATACATGTCTCTGACCACCGACAGCCGCTGGATCTATGAGGTAACCACCGACCCCGGCACATCCACCGCCTCATCCGTACTTGACACCGTTACGGTCACCAATACCGATACCACCATCAGCGGCAGGGTTTACCGCATACTCAAACACGGAAATGGCGCCCAGGATTATTATTTCAACAGTGGAAATGACTACTACCGTTTCCAGAAAGCGAATGGCGGAGCCGGACTGGACCTGACCATTGAAGAACTATACCTGAAAGATAACGCCGCGGTGGGCACCTACTGGTCTCAGACCATACCCGTTGATGTGCCGGGTGTTGGCTCCCTGCCGGTTACCGATGTCAATTCCATCATTGAAAAAGGGATCAGCAAAACGGTCATGGGCGTTAACGTACTGATGTGATCACCGTTAAAACGGATATTTCCGTTACCGGGCTCCCCTGCAGGCACCATCGTGGCCGATATCGCGTTATTATGCCCGCCGCGTAGGACAGATCCAGGCGACGGGGCATAAAGTTACTGCTCCCTTGCTTCCGTGGATATCAACACACAAACCCTTTTAAAATCAGCCGACATACGTTGATCCCAACCGGATATTTCAAAAGAAAAGGGCGGCCCATGGGTCGCCCTTTTCTTTGATAGGTTTATATGGTCAATCCAGAATTTTCACTTCGGTTCTGCGGTTCGTTGCCCTTCCCTCTTCGGTTTTGTTATCAGCAATGGGCTCCGTTTGGCCGTAACCCTTGGGCAGTGAGCCTTTCTCTTTGATCCCTTTCGCGATCAGGTAATCTTTGACCGCGTTGGCCCTTTCCATCGAGAGTTTCAGGTTAGCGGCCGGTTTGCCGACATTATCGGCATGCCCCCCCACTTCGATCTTCACATCTTCCTTTCTGGTCAGAATGCAACCAGTTCATCCAGCACCTTATAAGATTCCGGCTCAGTTGGCCTTGCCTGTCTCAAAATTGCAATCCTCCAGCACAAAGGTTTTGGAAGGCTGGAATTTGATGTTCACTTTGAACGGGTTCTTATAATATGCATTACCGGTCAGGCCAGGAATTTTCAACACGTTGTAACTGGTTGAATCTTTGAATCCGAGGATGAAACAACCTCATATTCATCCCCTGCCGGCAGCCGGACAGTAAACCTGCCCTGTTCATTGGTAACGCCCTGGTAGTCCCTGTCGTTTCCCTTTACTGTGAATACAATGATCTCGTTGTTTTGCGGATTGCCTTTAAAATCGGTCATGCATACATCCACAGGCGCGTCTGGGTAAGTGGGATGATTCGAACGGGCTGCGTTTGGGCCGATACAGCGATGGGCAGCAAAAAGGCCAGTGAGACGAGAAGTCAGGTAAATCATGTTGTGTTGGGTTGAATATTAGAACCGAAGGTAAAAAAAAGAAGAAAATATGGGCGCGTAAAGTTAAAGTTCCTTAACAGGTTAATGTTTAAGGTTTAAATGATATTGGAGAGGTCACCAGGTTACGCAATCACAATATCAAATTTGTAAAGGAGCAGCCCACTTAATACTTACCACTTAACATTTAGCATATAAGATTCAACATTTTTCAACTCCCTTACAACCTTTTTTGCAACCTCACAACCATGTCATTTTTCCAGGACAGGTAATCACCGGCAATGATATGCTCCCTTGCCTGGCGGACAAGCCACAGGTAGAATATTGCTTATGAATGCTGGCGATCGTCAACTCCGGAGATATTCTTGATTTGATCAGGTGGCGCATAGATGCCTTGCTGTAATAGGCACTATCCCCGGAATCTCTATGCCTTCATCGATGGGTGAAAAATCCTTTTCCCATTTTTTATTATCAATATTCACGATCCCCCGCTGGTGAAGAGCATGGCATTGCGCCATTTCGGGTGGGCATAACGCAATCGAACATATCAACGCCCATGGCAATGCATTCCAGGATATTCCAGGGCGTGCCCACGCCCATGAGGTAGCGGGGCTTATCTGCCGGCAGGTGGTCGCAACAAAGTGAACAGATCTCATACATCTTATCGATCGGTTCCCCGACACTCAGTCCGCCTATGGCATTTCCCACAGCCCCCTTCGAACTGATGTATTCACAGGAAAATTTTCTAAGGTCATGATGCACGCCGCCCTGCACGATGGGAAAAAGATTTTGCGTATATCCGTACCTGTCAGGTGTCGCTCCGAATCGTTCCAGGCATCTGTCGAGCCAGCGGTGCGTAAGTTCCATCGACGTTTTGGCATACTGATATTCACTTCCCCCCGGCGGACATTCATCAAAAGCCATCATGATATCTCCCCCAATGATGCGTTGGATATCCATGACTTTTTCCGGCGTGAACAAATGACGGCTTCCATCGATATGGCTTTGGAAAGTAACCCCTCTTCCGATATTCCTCTCGTTCCCGACAGCGAAAATACCGTAACCCCACTGTCTGTCAGGATCGGCCTGTCCCAGCCATTGAACCGATGAAGTCCGCCCGCTGATTCCAGCACCTCGAGCCCCGGCCTCAGGCGATGATAGGTATTGCCAAGTATGATCTGGGCCTGAACATCCTGTTTCAATTGCTGCTGGAAACGGCCTTGACACTGCCCACCAGGCCCACGGGCATAAATGGGCGTCTGCACCTCCCCATGATCCGTTTTAAAACCGCCGGCCCTTGCACGGGTTCCCCTGTCGGATTGATGGACTTGAAAGGATAAGCGGCCATGATTTGATAGGATAAAAATAAAGGCTGCAAATATACATCATTAAAAATGAGGCCATACCACCACATGAAAGATCAGTTACCGTATTTTTGCGGCAATGATGCTGACCGACATTCTGACTGACTGGCGATTGCTGATCTTCCTCGTATTTTGTGCGGTTGCTTTCATACAACTGTTCTATTACCTGTTTTTCTTTATCAGGCTTTGCTTTTTCAGGAACAAGCCGGGGGAACAATCACAGACTCACGCAGTGAGTGTGATCGTTTGCGCCCGCGACGAAGCGGCCAACCTCGCTGTGAATTTACCCGGCATACTTGTGCAGGAATACCCGACCACACATGAGGTTATTGTGGTGAATGATAACTCGTACGATGAAAGCAAATACCTGCTTGAGGAATTCCGCAAATCATATAAACAACTTCAACTGGTAGAACTCACCCAGGAAGCCAAAATGATCCCCGGGAAAAAATTCCCCCTAAGTGTAGGTATCAAAACGGCCAAACACGAGATCATGCTTCTCACAGATGCCGATTGCGTGCCTGCCAGCGAACACTGGATCCAAAAGATGCAGGGTTCTTACAAAGAACAAACTGAGATTGTTCTGGGTTACGGCGCATTTCATAAAAAGAGGGGGTTGCTGAATAAACTCATCCGCTGGGAAACCTTTCACACCGCTCTGCAATACTTCAGTTATGCCCTGGCCGGGATGGCCTATATGGGTGTGGGGCGAAACCTCAGTTATAAGAAATCGGTCTTTTTCAGGCACAAGGGATTCTCATCGCACAACCACATACCCGGGGGTGATGACGACCTTTTCATAAATATGGCGGCCACACGTAAAAACGTGGCTATCAATATCGATCCGGACAGTTTTACCCTGAGCAAACCCGCCGGCACCTGGAGGCAATGGATGAACCAGAAAATGAGGCACTACAGTACAGGAAGGTATTATAAGGCCAAACATAAGTTCTTCCTGGGGCTCTATTCCCTGACCCAGTTCCTGTTTTTTCCGTTACTGGTTGCCAGCCTTATCTTTTATTGCTGGATATGGGCGCTGGCCGTATACGGATTGCGCTTCCTCATACAGGCATTTGTTTTCTGGCGAACCACACGCAAACTTAACGAGAAGGACCTCTTCCCCCTTTTCCCCCTTTTAGACATCTGGATGTTTGCTTATTACCTCATCTTTGCACCGGCCCTCATTCGTAAACCCAGGGCTACCTGGAAATAAAGTTCATCAGCTTGGACCATTTACCCACATATCAGACACCCGATATCGTCTGGAAATATTTTGACGATTTTACCGCTCAGCAAAAGAATCAGTTCAGCGCCCTGTTTGAATTGTATCAAGACTGGAACAGCCGCATCAATGTGATCAGCCGAAAAGACATGGATAATTTCTACCTGCACCATGTTCTTCATTCGCTTACGATCGCCGCAGCATTTGACCTGAAACCTGGCATGCAGGTGATGGACCTGGGCTGTGGTGGCGGCTTTCCCGGTTTACCGCTGGCTATTTTCTTTCCCGAAACCGAATTCCTGATGGTGGACAGCATCAATAAAAAACTGACTGTCATCAAAGAAATTGCTCAGTCGATCAAGATCGATAATATTCAAACATTGCATAGCCGTGCGGAAGATATCAAGGGACGTCAATTCGACCTGGTGGTGTCTCGCGCAGTGGCCCCGTTAAAAGATCTCTGGCGCTGGAGCCGCCCCCTTCTGCGAAAAATGACGGCTATCGGAACGGATACACCCAATGGACTGGTATGTTTGAAAGGTGGCGACCTCAGCCAGGAGATCTATGAAAGTGGCTGCAAGCCTTTTTCCCGGGAAGTCCATGATTTTTTCCCCGAGCCATATTTCAAAGAAAAATACCTGATCTACCAGCCTTATAAAAAATAACCCTACCGTTTTGCGGTATTGGCATTCACGGAGAATTAACCCAGATTTGCAAGTATGAGAATAAGAGTGGCCATCGTGGAAGATAACAAGGATATCCTGCAGGCACTGGAACAGATCGTAGGGATGACGGATGAATGCGAGCTCTGCTGTTCCTGTATCAGCGGTGAGGAGGCCCTTCAGCGGTTGCCCGCTTGCCATGCCGATGTGGTTTTGATGGACATTCACCTGGGCGGCATCAATGGCATTGAAGTGGTGAGGGAACTGAAACCACAGTTGCCAAAAACGCAATTCATGATGTGCACCATTTATGAAGAAGATGAAAAGATCTTTGAGGCCTTAAGTGCCGGTGCCAGCGGTTATATCACCAAAAAAACAGCCCCGGGTCAGATGATCGAAGCCATCAAGGAATTGCATCATGGGGGTGCCCCGATGAGCAGCCAGATCGCCCGAAAAGTTGTTTCCGCATTTTCTGTAAAGCCATCATCGGCATCGGAAGAAACGCTGGAAAGATTATCCAGGCGGGAAGCCGAGATATTGGAAATGCTCTCAAAAGGACTTGTCTATAAAGAAATTGCCGACGAACTGTCGATCAGCTCTGAAACGGTTCGCAAACATGTGTACAATATCTACAACAAGCTACACGTATCCAATCGTGTGGAGGCGGTGAATAAATATTTTGGAAGATGACGGCCTGATCGGTGTAACATGATTTGTATGATGTTTACTAAATGACGCAGTCATCATTGAACGATTTACTTCTGTCCTTCTCCTCTTTTCTGTTGTTCAAAATCCTCCTTTAACAGCCCATACATCACCGAATCCTCCATGTTGCCATTCTTGAAGTAATGAGACCTGAGGTAGCCTTCTTTTACAAATCCAAATTTTTGAAGGATGGATAAAGACGCGTTATTGCCGGGCGCAACCAACGCTTCGATCCTGTTGAGAGATAATCTTTCAAAGCCATACCGGATTATCTCACGAACCGCCTCCGACATATATCCCTTACCCCAATGGCCCGGGTTGGTAATATCATACCCGATTTCCGCACGGCTGTGCTCCGTATACCAGGTATGGAAACCGCAGGTACCGATCAGTTCGCCAGAATCTTTAAGCAATAGCTGGAAATTATGAAAGGAGCGGTTGCGCGGTCAAGCCCTTTTCATACCGGATCGATTCTTTCCAAAGCTTCATGGCCTCCAAAAAAATCCTGGAGTGCATCTTCTGAATAGACAGAAAATACATGATCATACACATCCTGGGTGAGGGAGCGCAGGATCAACCGTTCGGTATGTATTTCTTCAAATGTCATCTTGCCAAATGAGGGAACATGAATGATAATACATCATGTGAGATATACTTCAAGGAGTCGCATACATTTTCATTGTACCATGTATACCCGGATACATTGAATCGGGATGGAGGTTTTACCTGAATCCGACAATACTGCCGAAACCTTACCAGTTCAATTCAAGCAGATTGTTTTTCCGCTCCACATCCGCCATCCGCTTTGTAGGATCGATCTCAGCCTTCAGGATATCCGTGAGTTTCCGGTCGATTTCAATGACGTATGTGGGATGCGTCCAGCGCCATTCTTCGTGGTCGATCCTCCGGGTGGCAAGCGTTTCGTTGGGTTTGGAACCATACATGATGTTCAGGGGGATGTAATGCGATTCTTTAGATCCATCGCGGAAATCGATCTCCAGCCACCGGCATGGGCATGGCGCCGATCCTTTTGAGGCGGAGCAGGGCTTTGTCGCCTTCCTGCCACAGGCTGTCGATCGCGTAATTGATCGTTTTGGTTCCGTTCACCCAATAGTTCCTTATACCAGTCAAGTTTCATGCCACTCACGTTTTCGGATACCCGAATAAAATCGTCTGCATCAGGGTGACGGAATTTCCATTGGTTATAATATTCGAGTAAAATCCTGTCGCGTGTTGGGGCTCCCACTGATATAATCCAACTGTTCCATAAAAACCTCCCTTGAATAGGCATTGATGCTATAGGCAAATTACTGTTGCAGGATCCGAATGCGTGGTCAGTGGTTCTGCCAAACCGCTTTTTACCAGGCTGAAATAACTGGCGTAAGCCCCTGCATGATCTTCGGGCAGTGAGGTGATCAATTGTTTCAGGTTGTCATTTTTCGGGTTTTCAGCCAACGCATCTTTATAATCATCCAGGGAAGATCTCTTATTGTAGAATTTTGAAACAAGGTCTTCGGCATAGCTGGTAAATCCTTCATCCATCCAGGGGTACAGGCTTTCATTGGTTCCCAGTATCATTTGATACCAATTGTGCATCCATTCGGGAAAAGTGGTTCCCGAGAAGGCCTGCTGATCATGGCCATGGCATATTCCACGCCGCCATCGCCGCCATTTATGAACGAGCATTGCGGGTAAGGGTATTTGCCAAAATTTTTTCACGAATGGCAATACTCGTCATCGCCGCATCGGCAATTTTCAATCCAGGTACAGCTGTCATTTTTACTCATCGTCCGCTTTATAATAAAAAATTAGCGCTTATCCGCTACCCGTCACCTTGCGGCTGATATGCTTATAATCCGTCCGCTGCCCAAACAAAATCATGTACTTTATTTCCGACAAATCTCCATTTTCGTTTAGCCGACACTGTTGCTCAATTCTGTTCCGGCTTATCATAACCCCATCCAATCTCAGCTGTATTCTGCAGTACACCCAGCACCCAGCTTATAATCTTTGTTCATGTTGATGCTCACATCGAAATCGCCCCATTCTCCGTAGAATTGCCATAGGGTGTCGGGTGCCAGCCCTTCCTGTCGTATGCGCAAATTTTGGGGTACCACTTTATCATGCTGTAACGGACCCCTGTCTGCGGGTTATCACGCCCGCTGCGGCGAACCCGCAGCGGCACCGTGGCCTCGAATTCCACGTCAAAAACCAGCCTGGTCTTTGGCAGGATCGGGTTATCCAAAAACCACTTCCGGATGGCTTCACGAAGTATGGTCTCTTTGCGGCACGCCATTCATTTTGATAACCAGCACTTTTGATATCCGATCTCATCATCTTTCAAATGCTGTATCCTGTCACGCACACGACCGTCCCAGTCGGACCGGCTCAGCTTTGACCATTACCTTCCCCAGTTCCTTGCTTCGCACATCCATACTGCTGTTGGGCTGAAAGGCGTTCCAGTAAAGATGGAAGAATACACGGTTCAATTTATCCGGCGACTGGTTGCTGTATTCCAGCTCCTTGCTTCCCGGTAAACTGTTGGTTTTGACATCCATATCGATATTCATCATATATTTTACCGACTGCTGCCAGTAACCGGATTGGGCATAATAATTAATAGACAGAGAGCAATTTTCAGATACCAGTTAATAAATAATTTTTGGAAACTTGAAAATGACAAAATATGTTGAAATATTAAATTGACTTTTTTTTTTGATTTCAAGAGACATATTATATACTGTATTAAAAATAAGATTAAATAAAGAAGTGGTTTTTGATAATCACTTTATAATTTTATATATAGTTCTGAAGTTTTAAATTATTTTTTATAATTAAGCAAATTATCAAGCAAGTAATTAAAAATGTTTGTTCGCATATTAAGGCAGATATGGAAAATCACATACTGAAGTGATTGTTGAATGGATGCAACAGATCAATCTTCATTTCCAGCCACCACAATGACAATCTCCCCTTTCACCCCTTTTTCATTAAAATGATCATGCACATCCTGCAGGGTTCCTCTTTTATTCTCTTCGAACTTTTTGGTGAGCTCCCTGCTGACACAGCATTTTCTATCAGCGCCAAAATATTCGATGAACTGGGCTAGTGTTTTGACAAGGCGCATCGGGCTTTCATAAAAGACCATGGTCCTTTCTTCATCCGCAAGTTTTTTCAATAGCGTCTGTCGCCCCTTCTTTAATGGAAGAAATCCTTCAAAACAAAACCGGTTCATGGGCAACCCGCTATTGACAAGCGCGGGCACAAAGGCTGTGGCCCCGGGCAGGCATTCCACCCTGATGTCATTTTCCACACAGGCTCTGACCAGGAGAAATGCCGGATCCGATATGCCCGGTGTTCCCGCATCGGTAAGCATTGCCATGGTTTTTCCCTCTGCCAGCTGACTGACCAGGTGTGATACGATCTTATGTTCGTTATGCTGGTGATACGGCGTTACCGGCTTTTGTATGCCGTAATGGTTCAGTAAAACAGAGGAAGTACGCGTATCCTCCGCCATGATCAGATCAACGCTTTTCAATACCTCCACTGCCCGGAATGTCATATCCGACAGGTTACCGATGGGTGAAGGGACGATATACAACATGGGAGTTTTCGTTTAGTCAGTCGCGTTAGTCAGACCTCCGTATGATCAGGCGAGGAGGCTTACCTCAAACTGTTCCATGACCTGGTTGGCCAGCAACTTTTGTGCAGCTTCCGTAGCCATTTGTAATGCTTCCGAAGCTGAAGCCGCATCGATATTCAGGTCGATATGTTTCCCGATACGTACATCGGAAACACCTGACAGGCCTAGGTTTTTCAGTCCACCCAATACAGCTTTGCCCTGTGGGTCAAGCAGATCTTTCAATGGCATGACTTTCACCTGAACCGTATAATTCATGATCGCTGTTTTTTGATGACCAAAGATAACAGAATATAGGCGATAAATATGACGGGAACCGACAACCACTGAAGCAATAGAATACAGATAACCGAGATGACCAGTAGTGCAATTTTCGGCCAATTATCCGACAGGGATGATGATCGGAATTTAAGCGCCATCAGGGGCAGGTTTGAAACCATCAGCCAGGATACCACCACAATGACCCCGTCCAGGACCCATTTATTCAGGAGCAGACCAATAACCCATGCTTCGGTATGAACCCAGTAAATCATGGGGAGTGATGCCAGGAGTAAACCAACCGCCGGGGTGGGCACTCCCTTAAAACCGTATTGCTGGGAGGCATCCAGGTTAAATTTACCGAGCCGGTAGGCCGAAGCGGCTGCAACGATAAAGGCAGGCAGGAGCCATATCACAGCCACATCCAGTCCATCTTCCTGCCGGGCATAACTTAAACGCAGGAACTGGTACAGGATCATGGAAGGAGCCACGCCAAAACTGACCACGTCTGCCAGGGAATCCAATTGCTTCCCCAGTTCGGAACTGGCATTGAAAAGGCGGGCCACAAATCCATCCAGGAAATCAACCAGCGCCGCGGCACCGATGAACACGGAGGCCATCCATACTTTTTCAGGGATATTCACCAGTTGTGTCCCTTCCGGGTCGTATTGAATACTGATACCGTTCTGAAGCACGGCAACAATCGCCAGGCATCCAAAAATCAGGTTCAGCAGTGTAAACAGGTTGGGAATTTGTTTCATCATTGTTATCAAAGGATCATGATCGTAATATGCAGGAAGCGGATCATTTTTTCATGCACGCTTCAATCTCTTCCACGGTGATCGGGAAATTCTTCATCAGGTCTTTATTGCCGTTGCGGGTGATCCAGAAATTATTTTCGATCCGTATGCCCATCTTTTCCTCTTCAATATAAATACCCGGTTCCACGGTAAAGACCATGCCCGCCTTGATGGGTTCCGTGCGGGTTCCGAGGTCGTGTACATCGATGCCCAGGTGATGGGAAATGCCATGATACAGATATTTCCTGTATGCGCGGTTCTCCGGATCCTCATTCTTAATATCTGATTTGCGCAACAGGCCGATCTTCTGAAATATCACCGTTGCCTCATCACCAACCTTTTCCGTATAATCGACTATGGAAATGCCCGGCTTGAGGATGCTGGCGGCATAATGATGCAGGTGCAGGCAGGCATTGTAAACGGCTTTCTGGCGGCGTGTGAATTTACCACTGACCGGAATGGTACGGGTAAGGTCCGCACAATAATTTCCATATTCCGCACCAAAATCCATCAACAGCAATTCGCCTTCGTTACATACCTGGTTATTGCTGACATAATGTAAGATCCTGGCCTTGTCGCCACTGGCTATGATAGAACTGTAAGCGGGCCCTGTGGCCCTTTGCATCAAAAAACTGTGCTGTATCTCGGCTTCAACCTCGTATTCCATGACACCCGGCCTGACAAACTGCATGACCCTGCGGTAAGCGGTTTCCGTGATATCAATGGCCTTTTGCATGACCTCGATCTCCGCTGCCGTCTTAATGGCCCTGAGGTCTTTCAGTATCCTGGCACTCCTCCTGAACGTGTGCATCGGGTAACGTTGTTTCATCAACTCGGCATAACGATAATCCCTGACCGGCACCCAGTTAGCCTTGCGGTCGTTTTCATTGCTGTTCAGATAGATGACATCTGCCAGGTGAACCCAGGGCTGCAGCATCGACTCAATGGAGTCGAGCCATACGATCGTATGAATGCCCGACATGGCCCTGGCTTCGTTTATCCGCAACCGGTACCCATCCCATTTTTCTTTCATTTCATTGGGCCGTACAAGCACCAGCACTTCGCGGTATTTGGGATCGGGATTGCCGGGAAATAAAACCAGCATGGTGTCTTCCTGTTCAATACCTGTCAGCCAGAACAGATCAGAATTCTGCTTGAACCTGTGGTTTTGATCGCCATTCGTAGGCAATTCGTCATTACTGTTAAAAATGGCTATGGCATTGTTGTCCATCCGTTCCACAAAACGCTTACGGTTCTGAATGAAGATCTCTGGGTTTAATGGAAGATATTTCATGTATCTGGGTTATCTGTTTAAAACGGGTTGAGTATCAGGTAAAGATACAGGTTAGCGACGTATACCGCCTTAGCCGTTTGTGGAAAAACCCGGGCATAAAATTTCTGTGAATGAAACTTGTTAAATAAAACCGGCCCATTGAAGTGAAAAAACATAACAATTTATTCATACAGTAAACAAGATTCAATGCAAGTGAATTTTATTGAATTTTTTCAAAAATCACCCCTGTTTTCGGGGCTTTCATTTAAAAATATGAAACCCTACCTTTGTGGCCTTAACCAAACGATTGCCTTACATGTCAGTATCAACCATGCCGGAAGTGCCCGTAAAGGCACTGCAAAATCTTGGCCTTCATTCAACCCAACCCATTCATTACCAGTTATCGCCCAAGGAATTGGCCGACCATTGCCTGGCCCGCGGAATGGGAGAGCTTAACGACAGTGGCGCCCTGTGCATTAATACGGGTGAATTCACTGGCCGAAGCCCTAAGGACAAATTCACCGTTAAAGATTCCATTACCGAAAACACGGTTCATTGGAACGATTTCAACATCCCTATTGAAGCACGCTATTTCGACATCATTTACGACAAAATGATGAAGCACCTGAGTCAGAAAGAAATTTGGGTGCGTGACTGTTACGCCTGCGCGGAACCCGCTTATCGTCTCAACATCCGTGTGATCAACGAATACCCGGCCAATAACCTGTTTGCCTATAACATGTTCCTCAGGCCCTCAGAAGATGAGCTGGAACAATTTCAACCAGACTGGCATATCATTCAATCACCCAGTTTCCACGCTAACCCGCAAACCGACGGAACCAGGCAACATAATTTCGCCATCGTCAATTTCACTAAAAAAATGATCCTTGTGGGTGGAAGCGGTTATACCGGCGAAATGAAAAAGGGCATCTTCACTATTCTGAATTATATCCTTCCGCATGAAAAGAATGTACTGAGTATGCATTGTTCCGCCAATATGGGGCATGAGGGCGATACCGCCATTTTCTTTGGACTGAGCGGGACAGGCAAGACCACCCTGAGTGCTGATCCTAACAGGAAACTCATCGGGGATGACGAGCACGGCTGGACGGAAAACAGCGTATTCAATTTCGAAGGTGGTTGCTATGCAAAAACGATCGACCTGACGGAAGAAAAGGAACCTGAGATCTTCAGGGCCATCAAACCGGGCGCACTGGTAGAGAACATCTGTTTCATCCCAGGAACGAACCAGATCGATTTCAGCAGTAAGGCCATCACGGAGAACACCAGGGTTTCCTATCCCCTTTCATACATCAGTAATGCCCTGGAACCATCTATTGGAAAAACACCCAGGAATATATTTTTCCTGACCGCCGATGCTTACGGGATACTGCCCCCCATCAGTAAACTGAGCCCGGGACAGGCCATGTACCAGTTCATCAGCGGTTATACCGCCAAGGTTGCCGGAACGGAAGCCGGTGTGACGGAACCCAAATCAACTTTCAGCGCCTGCTTTGGCGCTCCCTTCTGCTGCCGTATCCCGGAAAATATGCCGAAATGCTGGGCGAAAAAATGCGCAAACATGATGTCAACGTCTGGATGATCAACACCGGATGGAGCGGAGGCCCTTACGGTGTCGGGCAAAGGATGAAATTACCTTATACGCGCGCCATGATCACCGCCGCAATTGGAAGGAAAACTGGAATGAGGTTGATTTTGAAAACATGAAGTATTTGGCATGATGATGCCGAAGGAATGCTCCGGTGTTCCCACCGAAGTATTGAACTCAAGGAATAACGGTCGAACCCGGCTGAATATGATGAAAAAGCGAAAGACCTCGCAAGACAGTTCATTAAGAATTTTGAGAAATACGCCAGCGGTGTGACGGATGAGATCCTCGCCGCGGCCCCAAAAGTTTAGGCGAGCCACAAACAACAAAAAGGCCCCGGTGAAAATCGTATTTTTTTTATTTGAATCAGGTATTGGCCTTACCGCTCAATATCCACTCATTCATTGAGCTACCGCATAGTTTCATTGCGCCAGTCGGACTTACAA
The DNA here is from genome assembly GCA_046329695.1 of Ferruginibacter sp. Lineage (GTDB taxonomy): Bacteria > Bacteroidota > Bacteroidia > Chitinophagales > Chitinophagaceae > Ferruginibacter. Next base: position 5,374 of record JAXLUE010000033.1, on the reverse strand, counting down.
ATTAAAACCGCATTCCCGGCACATCGCCTTCAATGATGAGTTTGCCGGCCGTTTTAGCTTTGATCTCTTCAAAATCCGATGCTCCCGGTGCCCGCTCCAGCAAGTGAAAGGCGCCATTCCGCACATCCATCACGCAGAGGTCGTCTGGCAACCTTAACACAGCGAACACCCGTTAACGGTAGTGAGCAGGAAGGCAGGAGCTTACTCTCCTTTGGGACGGGTGCGCATCATGGCCACGATATTTTTGGCACTTGCCACCAGGTCTACCGCACCGCCCATGCCTTGACTATTTTGTCGGGTATCTTCCAGTTGGCAATATCGCCGTTTTCACTCACCTCCATGGCGCCGAGAACGGTCAGGTCAACCTTGCCAGACCTGATCATACTTCAAAGCTCATGGCACTGTCAAAAAAAGACGAGCCCGGTACCGTTGTGATGGTTTGTTTTCCGGCGTTGATCAGATCCGATCTTCCTGTCCTTCCAAAGGAAAGGCCCCATGCCCAATAAGCCGTTTTCACTTTGAAGAACAACATCCATGCCTTCCGGGATATAGTTGGCCACCAAAAGTTGGAATACCGATGCCCAGGTTGACATAAAAACCATCCTGCAATTCACGGGCAATGTGTTGTGCGATCTGAAATTTATCTAAAGCCACGTTTTTGATTTGGAAATTTGAAAATTTGCCAATGTGTTTATTGGTCATTAAACTCTACATCCAATTCCTTATTCCTTATTTCTTATTCCTTATTCCTTATTTTTTATTCTACATTTTTCTCACCGTTCTTTGTTCTATCCGTTTCTCATAATTAACTCCCTGGAATATGCGGTGAACATAAATACCCGGGGTGGTGGATCATATCAGGGTCGAGCTCTCCTGCCGGAAACCAGTTCTTCCACTTCAGCCATGGTAATCTTACCTGCCATGGCCATCATGGGATTGAAATTCCTGGCCGTTTCACGATAAACCAGGTTACCCATAGTATCTCCTTTCCAGGCTTTAACAATGGCATAATCAGCATCAAATGCGTATTCCATCAGGTAATCTTTTCCGTTGAAATTCCTGACCTCCTTTCCTTCGGCAACTTCCGTACCTACACCGGCCGGTGTAAAAACGGCAGGCATGCCATACCCTGAGGCCAGGCAACGCGTTGCCAGTGTTCCCTGCGGGATCAGTTCCACTTCCAGCTCTCCGCTGAGTAACTGCCTTTCAAATTCGGCATTCTCGCCCACGTAGGAAGAGATCATTTTTTTCACCTGTTTTTGTTTCAGCATAAGCCCGATGCCAAAGTCATCAACACCGGCATTATTGGAAATACAGGTAAGATCCTTCACACCCTTTTTGACCAATGCGGCTATACAGTTCTCCGGTATGCCGCAAAGCCCAAATCCCCCGAGCATCAGTGTTTGCCCGTCTTTTATGTCTTCAATGGCATGGTCTGCGTTGCGAAACAGCTTTTTATTCATATTGCTTTAGTTCTTTTATTTTACTCTGCTGGGAATTTCTGCTTTGCCTGGAAACAATGCTGTCGAGTATTGCATTCATTTCTTCAGGCCTGTTTAAGTAATATTCATAACTGCGCTTGAATTCTTCCCTGCTGGTTTTATAGTTGCGGAAAATTTTATTTTGTAATGCGATGTTGGCCAGCGTATCATTTGTCAGGCTGTCTTTCTTCAGATACTGGAACGTGTAAACCTCGGCCCGGAGAAAATCCCAAAGTATGAGTTCCATTTTAGCTTTGGGTATGATGGCCGCCGGTTGCTTTTGCCTGCAGGAAACAAAGAACAGCATGAACAATAACAGGCAGGTGAGTATTCTCATTTCAGTTCATCATTGTACTTAGCGGAATTGGTAATATCCATTTTCACCAGGAGTTCTTTGGCCCTGGCCTTATCAGGAGGCGGCGCCTTGGAGAATATTTTCACCAGTTCCGTGGATTTACCCTGGAAAAAGAACTGATTGATCATGGTATTCGGGTTCTCCGTATTGAAGTTATCGAGAAGATTCAATACGTTAAGCATTTCGGCCCTGGCATCGTTTTCCTTGTCATACATCTTATCCATGCACAGGCGGTAATAGTTGTAATAGATATCATGCATGACGGAATACCTGGTATTCAGCATATTTTCAACAAGCCAATAACGGTTACGCATACCGTCAAATGCCTTCCAACCGGAGATGCCCCTTCCTTCGGGTGCATTGTTGATGATATTCTGGGCTTTTTGAAAATACGGATCGCCGCCATGAAGTGAAAAGGACGCATAATCAAAACCGAGGATCACATAGGCATAATAACCAAAAACGGCCGTCAGGTTCGACACCAGCGGATCATTGCCCGTAATGCGGTTTTCATTGAATTCCATCAGCTGAAATTCCACGTATTTAAAAGTGAAGTTATCGTCTTTGAAATTGATGATCGGCGACAGATAGGTTGAATTCAGGATCGGCCTGGCAGCCTGTATGGTGAGCGAACCGCTATATACATTCGGCTCTCCGGCTGATTCCAGGTTGAGAAAAAACGTACAGTCGATTTTTTCATTCGGGGCATAACTGTCCTTTGTCCATTTACGATTATTCAGAAAGTTGTTCAGGGCTGTTTGCAGTGTGGTGAAAGTACTCCTGTTAACGGTATTGGATACCTGGTTGGCGGAAACGGTCACCCGTGCATTGAGTTCCTGCGCCCTGGTGTTGAAGATGGTCAGGGCACTTAAGATGGTCAGGATTATTTTATGCATGTAGCTTTTGCTGGATCGTGTTAATGATATCACGGGCGACTTCTTTTTTGGATTTCAGTCCGAAGGGAAACGCTTGTCCCTCGCGGTCAAAAATAACTATTTTATTGGTAGACTGGCCGAAGCCGGCACCTTCATCCCGAAGGGAATTAAGTACCACCAGGTCGGCATTCTTTGACTGGAGTTTTTGCCATGCATGCTCCCGTTCGTTATTGGTCTCCAGTGCAAATCCAACCAGGAACTGTCCTTCCCTTTTCATTGTTCCGAGCGATTTCAGTATATCTTTCGTTTTATCCAGGGTCAGGTTCAACTCCTCTTCTTTTTTCTTGATCTTCTCGGTAGCTTTTTCCCTGGGCGAATAGTCTGCAACTGCGGCACTCATAATGGCCAGGTCGGATGAAGGAAAGAGGTTGATACAGGCTTCATACATGTCGGAAGCCGTTTGCACCCGCATGATATCCACACCGGCGGGCATTGGTTCGGAAACGGGGCCGCATACCAGCGTTACCCGGGCTCCCCTGTTCTGCATTCTTCTGCCAGGGCAATCCCCATCTTACCGGAAGAATGGTTACCTATGAATCGGACGGGATCAATGGGCTCATACGTTGGGCCAGCCGTGATCAATACACGTTTACCTTCCCATTGGCGGCTGGTTAAAAAAAAATCCGTAACCTGTTGCAGGATATCTTCAGGCTCGGCCATTCGCCCATTACCGGTCAGGCCGCTTGCCAACTCGCCATGCGCAACCGGAATGATATGGTTGCCAAATTGCTGCAGTGATCGTATATTATTTTGAATGGCAGGGTGCTTCCACATATCCTCATCCATCGCCGGGGCAACCATGACCGGGCAAGTGGCCGACAGGTAAACGGCCATCAGCAGATTATCACAGGCGCCCTGGGCCATTTTAGACAAGGTATTACAACTCAGTGGTGCAATGAGCATCAGGTCGGCCCAGCGGCCCAGCATCACATGGTTGGCCCATGAATCATCGGTAGCGATATCCGATAAAACTTCGTGCCTGGACAGCGTGGAAATGGTCAGCGGCGTGATGAATTGTGATCCAGCCGGGGTCATGATCACTTTTACCTCCGCGCCGGCTTTGACCAGGAGGCGGACCAGGCTGGCAGATTTATAGGCAGCGATGCTGCCCGTAATGCCCAATAGTATTTTCTTGCCTGTTAACATGAAAAAATCCCGCCTTAAGCGGGATTAAAAATATGATTAAATCTCTAAAGGAAAATGCAAAATAATCGAAGCTTTTCGTTTATACGAAAAGGTTCTCATCGTTCCTGCGGAAATAGACCTTGTCTTCCAGGAATTCGGTGGTGGCGAGTAATGCCGGGTTAGGCATACGCTCATAGGCACGTGAAATTTCGATCTGCTCTTTATTTTCATGGATCTCTTCCAGGCTGTCGGTATGACTGGCAAATTCTTCGAGTTTATTATGCAGCTCTTCCTTGATCGTAATGTTGATCTGGTTAGCGCGCTTGGCCACAACGGCGATAGACTCGTAAATGTTACCGGTCTTTTCTTTCAGGTCGGCCAGTTTCTTAGGCTCAACTGAACTGCTGGTATTAGCGCTTAACTGACGACGAATTTTGCTCATTTTGTAAAGCTTTGATTTGGTTTTGACTTAATTTACTGTATTCTTCGGCATCCTTCAGAAATTTACTGTCAGGGTACCTGTCTAAAAAATCATGATACTGTTCCACCACTTTTTCATAACGCTCCAGTTGTTTTTCCGCCACGCTCATTTTAGCAAACCGGTAATATGATTTTACCACCATGAGTTTGTATTCTTCACCGGTAGCTGATTCCGGATACGAATTCATCAGGTTCTCAAAAGATACGGCTGCAGCCCTGAATTGTCCGAGGTCATAGAATAACCTGGCGCTGCGGTAATCCTTTAATTCCAGTTTTTTCCTGGATTGGTCGATGATATCCGTTGCCTCCTTCACCTTGGGTGAATTGGGGTGGGTATTGATGAATGCCTGCATCATACCCATGACCTTGACCGTGTTCACTTGTTCCAACTCAATACGGGGCGACATTTTATAAAAGCAATAGGCCCTCATATAATCAACCTCTTCGGCATGGTTGCTGGAAGGAAATACTTCCAGGTAACCTTTAAAGAGATTTTCCGCATCCTGGTAATTGCCCATGTTATAAAAACAATAGGCATATTTATAGTACAGATCTTCGAACTTTTGCGTTCCCTTGAAAACGGGAAAGAGCTCTTCATACAACTGTTGGGCGAACCGGTATTTTTTCTTGGAATAGAATTCGTCCGCTTTTGACAGTTTATACTCGTAGTCCTTGCTTTTCTGGATCTTGCTGAAATTATTACACGAGGTGTGGATCAGCATGATGGAGAACAGTGAAAGCAGGAATGTAATGGATCGCATAAAGGTTGGCAAAGTTAATCAATTTTGGCCAAAAATGCCTAATAACGGATAATTTACCTAAATCGGGCTGTTAACCATTTGATAAAAAGATAAAGCCCCGAAACCGGGGCTTTATCTGAAGCAAAAAGTGAGTTATGATTAGTTAGACTTGATATCGATGGTATTTTTGTCGCCACCACCCACTTCGCAGTTGGTTGTGATCCTGTCGGCGCTGATACCCAGGGTTTCCACCAGGTA
>JAXLUE010000032.1:0-24204 GCA_046329695.1 Ferruginibacter sp. | reverse complement strand
CTGCGCCCGGAAACCTGGGATGCTTTCCTTGATTCGGGAGCACAGGTATTGTTCAACCTGGAAGAACCCAAAACCGGGAGGGATTATGCCAAAGTCACTGCGCCCTTGTTCATCCATAGTGTAACCGCAACGTCTAAACAGGCAAAGCTGCCCCCAACGGCCATCAGGATCAACGGCTGGCCGGGTTTTCTGAAAAGGGCGCATTGGGAATTTGCAGGAACAATGACGGAATCGCACCGGGAGGCGCTCCATGCCCTGGCCAAACAACATACACAGGTACCCGACGAACCCGGGTTCATAGCCGCACGTATCATTGCCATGATCATCAATGAGGCATATTATGCCAAGGGCGAGCAAGTAAGCAGCGAAGCAGACATCGATATTGCCATGAAACTCGGCACCAATTATCCCCTGGGGCCTTTTGAATGGGCCAGGCTGATCGGCCTGAAAAAAATACATGCCCTGTTGTCTGAATTATCGTCTATTGATCCCCGTTACACACCTTCACCCACACTGTCACAGGAGGCAGCCAATGCATGAGCCTCATTTTAAACATCGATACGGCACTGACCGTAGCCAGCGTCAGCCTGGCAAAGAATGGGCAGGAAAGGGCAGTGCTGACACATGACAGTCAGAAAAGCCATGCTGAATTCCTGCAGACCGCCGCGGAGAAACTGATGCAGTCACAAGGCCTGACGTTTGACCAATTGGATGCCATAGCCGTAAGCTCAGGGCCAGGTTCCTATACTGGCCTGAGGGTTGGCATGGCTAGTGCAAAGGGCTTTGCTTATGCTTTACAAAAACCCTTCATTACGGTTAACACCCTGGAACTCATGGCATATGGCGCCAGGGAGATCATCCAGGCAAAAGGAATCGAATATGCGATGATCTGTCCGATGATCGATGCCAGGAGAATGGAAGTTTTTACGGCCCTGTACGACATGGAACTGCGGGAAGTAATGCCTCCCCATGCCAGGGTACTCGATGAACATTCATACAAAGAAATACTCGAAAACAAAACGATCCTGTTTACCGGAAACGGAGTCGATAAATGGCTCAGCCTCTATCCTTCACCCCACGCCCGATATGAACCGGTAACTAATTTATCTTCATCACTTTGCGCCCTCAGTTTTCAAAAATTTACCCGCCAGGAATTGACAGATCTTATTGCCAGCGAACCATTTTATGTAAAAGAATTTTACAATCCCGCACAATAATATTTCCCTTTTACAGTTAAATGATTTTAACAATACATAAAAAGGATATATATCAAGCTGATTGTATATTTGCAGTGAAGATAATTGTTCAAGCACCTTTAAAATTTTTACTCCTATGATCATTACGACACAGTCTAATGAGCAGGTAACCTCCTCTGCGAACGGGACCACGGACACACTGAAGATCAACTTTCACAATCTGAAAAAAGCCGCGCTGGTATTGCGTTCATTGAACCACAAGCTTCGCCAGCAAATCCTGGCCCTGATCGAAACAGAGAAGAAGATTACCGTAACAGAAATTTATGTTCGGCTCCGGCTCGAACAATCCGTTGCATCCCAGCATCTTGCCATCCTTCGAAGGGCAGGCATTGTGAACACGCAACGCGATGGTAAATTCATTTACTATACGATCAACCACAAACGCATTGAAGAGATCAACCATTTTGTGGAACAACTGGTAGCTTAAGAATTTCCCTAATTCAGAAAAGCGGTTGAGTATTCAACCGCTTTTTTCATTTTATTTTGTACCAGGATTAAAAAACACAGTCATGTACATTCAGCAATTATACACCGGCTGCCTGAGCGAAGCGGCATATTATATCGAAAGTGATGGGGAGGCTGCCATCATCGACCCGATCAGGGATATCGATGCATATATCGCGCTGGCCGCTGAAAGAAAGGCCAGTATCAAATATATTTTTGAAACGCATTTTCATGCCGACTTTGTCAGCGGCCATATCGATCTGAGCAAAAGGAGCGGTGCGCCGATCATATACGGACCGGGTGCAGAAACCCGTTTCAGCATATACAGGGCAACAGACGGAGAGACATTCAAGCTTGGGCAATGCTGCATAGAGGTCATGCATACCCCGGGCCACACACTGGAGAGCAGTTGTTACCTCTTGAAAAACGAAGCGGGAAAACCTCACGCGATTTTTACGGGAGATACGTTATTCGTGGGTGACGTAGGACGCCCCGATCTCAGCAGCGGCGATATGAGCAGTGAAGAACTGGCTGGAATCATGTACGAGACCATCCAGCAAAAGATCCTGCCGTTGGAAGATGATATCATTGTTTATCCCGCCCACGGCGCGGGCAGCAGTTGTGGCAAGAACCTGGGCCCCGAAACATTCAGCAGCATCGGACAGGAAAAGAGAACAAATTACGCTTTGCAACCACAGAGTAAAGAAGACTTTATCAAGGCGGTTACACAGGGCCTTCAGTCAGCGCCAAAATATTTTGCCGTGAATGCCCGCATCAACCAACAGGGTTATGATGATGTGGCCGACGTCATCAGGAAAGGATCATTACCATTATCCGTGGCGGATTTTAAGGAAGCCATGCGCCGCGATGTGATCATCCTGGATACGCGCCCGGCAACCGAATTTACCCAGGGCTTTATCCCCGGCAGTATTTTCATAGGGCTTGAAGGACGTTTTGCAGAATGGGCCGGCAGTTTACTGCCTTTTGACATGCCCATCATCCTGGTTACCCCGGTTGGAAAAGAAGAAGAAGCGGTCATCCGATTATCCCGTGTTGGATTCGATAATATGGAAGGCTGTCTGAAGGGCGGGTTTGATGCCTGGCTGCAAGCCGGAGAAACGATCGATATGATCATTGATGTGGAAGCCGATGAACTGATCATGGATATTCCCCATGACCCTAACCTCGTTGTTTTGGATGTTCGGCGGGAAACGGAATTTGCCGATGGCCACCTGGCCGATGCCGTTAACCTGCCGCTGCAGGAAATGACAGACCTGGCAAAAATATCTCAGTTTGAAGAGCAGCATCAGTTATATGTGCATTGTGCGGGTGGTTACCGCAGCGTGATAGCCGCCTCACTTTTAAAAAGACAGGGCATCCATAACCTGAGAAACGTATTGGGCGGATGGTCATCGATCAAGAACCAGGAAAAAGTGAAAATCGTGAAAGAAGCCAGCGTATTGAATTAAGAGCCGGCATACATTATACATTCAATGGTGGGCGGTTATCGACCCACCATTCTTTTTCATATTCAGGCTTGTAGGCCCATTTCCAGCGGCGGTGGCTCCATAAATAATTGGAAGGTTCCAGGCGTATGTTCTCTTCCAGGAAATCACGATAGAGCCGGGTGAGCTCACCTTTATGCATAGACGCGCCATTTTCCGTAACAATGGTCGGGATGAGTTGATAATAACCCCTTTTCAGTTTCGACATCCTGATAAACACCACGGCCGTATTATTGCGGATGGCCCCTTTATCCGGTCCTGTTACAAAAGGTGCCGGCCGGCTGAAAAGTTCAACCAGTAGGAATGATGTGCTACTCCGGGATTTTGATCGGCCACCAGGCCCAGGCAATACTGGCTCCTGAACAAATCATGCACCCTTGTTTTAAGATTCCTGTGCCGCCACGCAGGTGGTGCGCTTTACGCTGAGTTTATAAAAGATCTTATTTAATGCGGGATTATTGATGCGCATGTAAATCCCGATCCAGAATACTTTGATATTCATGGCCACGATCAGTTTCCATATTCCCAGTTAAAATGATGGCCCGTATGCAATTGTATGTTCATGCCTTTATCTGCCAGGGCATTGACTTCGATAAAGTCTATCGATACCCTTTTAAGGAAGTTTTTTTCTGAGATACAGCATTTTTGATGGTTTCGATGAACGTGTCCACCAGTCCTGCATAAAATTCCCGGGCGATCCTGTTCTTTTCCGCGGATGATTTTTCAGGAAAGCGATATCCAGGTTATGCATCACCACTTTTTTCCGGTACCCGAATAGATAATAAATGATAAAATAAGCAAGGTCGCTGATCCGGTACAGGATAAAGAAGGGTAAGAGCGATATCAGGTAAAGAAGGCCGTAAATCAAATAATACATACGTACCGGTTATCGGGCAAAGGTACTGCGAAACAATGACGGAATCAAAGGATCGTATTCTGCAGGATGGCAGACCTGCCGGGAAAATCAGTATTAAAGTGTAAGCCCCGGCTTTCATGCCTGAGTTCCGCACTTTTTACAATAAGGTATGCCACTGTGATCATATTGCGGAGTTCGCAGAGCTGGGGAGACACTTCGGTTCGCTGATACAGGGCTTCGGTTTTCTTCATGCAATAACAGATCCAGATGGTTATTGGCCCGGCGCAGGCGTATCATTATTCTAACGATACCCACACCGTAATCACTCATCAGTAATTTGAGTTCTTTCAGGCTCTGGGTGATAAGGATCATTTCCTTTCGCGCCGTGGTTCCTTCTGCGTTCCAGTCAGGTATATTGTCGGCAGAATGTCAGATTTTCGATCATAGCCACTGATGCCAGGTAGCTGCGGTGAGAGAACACCATCGCTTCCAGCAAAGAATTACTGGCAAGCCTGTTGGCCCGTGCAGTCCGGTGCTGGCACATTCGCCCGAAGCAAACAGATATAGCAGTGGACGTCTGCCCGTAGAATATCCGTTTAACCCACCACAGCTGTAATGTGCGGCGATACGACACCAGGATCATGTCTTTCGACACATCGATGCCAATGCTCAGGCATTTGGCGTAGATATTGGGAAAATGCTCGGTGGTGCACGATATCCGTGTGCCGGCAATCGAGATACACGTATTCGGTACCGTTGATCTTCGTTTCATGATCGATCGCCGGGCAACAATATCGCAGGGCCGGGTCTTTGCGGCTGTCGTAACGCTCCATGAAATGCCTCAGGAAGCATTGCAGGTATTCCCCATCTCCCCTGACCCGGCTGGTGATCAGAAATGAATGCCCACGCACACCGGGTTGGCAGAGCCGTTGGGTGAAACTGGATGAACTCCATATTTTCAATGCGGCCCTTGGCGCGGTAAACCATGGCCACCCCATCTCCCGTTGCAATGGCAGGATTGGTGGTCGTCCGGTACACCTGTCCGTTTCCGCCCGTTGCCAGCATAGTGATGCGGGATCGGATCTTTTCGATCTTCCGGGTATTCGGGTTAATTCCCCTTATTTTATAACATTCTATATCGGGTGTAGACTTGGTGACCAGGTAGCCCAGGTGGTGCTGGGTTATGATGTCCAGTACAAAGCAATGACTGATGAGCTCGATGTTCGGGCATTTGCGGATGGTTTCCAGCAACGCCCTTTCCATTTCCTTGCCGGTGACATCCTTATGGTGCAGTATCCTGCTTTCGCTATGCCCGCCCTCTTTACCGAGTTTATAATCGCCATCCTTGTCACGGTCGAAACGGGCACCCCAGGCAATGATCTCTTCAATACGGTCAACCCCTTCCTTCACCACCACTTCCACCACATCCCGGTTGCACAGTCCATCGCCTGCCACCAGTGTATCCTCAATATGCTTATTGAAACTGTCGTGGTCAAAATCCATCACCCCGGCAACGCCACCCTGTGCATACTTGGTATTCGTTTCGTCGCTTTGCGTTTTGGTAATGATGGTGACCTTTTTATCCGTGCATTGTTCCGCAACTTTGAGTGCGTAAGTAAGCCCAGCGATACCTGATCCTATGACGAGAAAGTCTGTTTGCATGATTCGGGTTTACCCTGAAAGGGCTGTTATTAAATACTGGCAGGCGCTTCAACCCAAGCTCCATTTTCCTTCAACAGGTTAATGAGTTCATCTACCGCCACATGGCTATTGATATTCCTTTTGACGATCTCCTTGCCTTTATATAAGGTGATCTTACCCACTCCGCTTCCCACATAACCAAAATCGGCGTCCGCCATTTCGCCGGGGCCATTGACAATGCATCCCATGATGGCGATCTTTACGCCTTTCAGATGATTGGTGACAGCCCGGATACGCGCCGTGGTTTCCTGTAAGTCGAACAGGGTGCGCCCGCAACTGGGGCAACTGATATATTCCGTGCGGGAAATGCGTGTACGCGTTGCCTGCAGTATGCCAAAAGATATGGAATTCAGGAGAGCCGGCTGTGGCAATACTTCGCGATCGCCGTAATGATGCCCCAGGCAGATCCCATCGCCAAAGCCGTCGAGCAACAACGCACCGGTCTCAACAGCATAGTGGATCAGGCTGGCATCGGAGGTTTCATGCCGACTGTCGCATATGAAAACAACCGGATTCCTGACAGACCTTGCAACAAGTTCCATCATCATCCGGCGAATGCTCTGAACGGCATTGCTGTTGTTACTGCTCAGGCAGATCACCACAGTGGGGTCTTTGGCTATTTCCTCCAAAAGCAAAGGCAATGCTGGTTGCGGACTGTTTCCTGAGTATGCGTCCACCATAACCCAGTTCATCTTACCTGATTTCTCCACATTCGCGTCCAGATATTCGGAGGCTTCCATCAAAGGGAAACATGCCGATCTGTTTTTTGCGTTTATCCATTGACGTTGGTTCAGCAACACGCCCAGGGTACCCGGCAGCGCAAAAGAAGGTTCTTCATTGCAATAAATGTAATCTGCGGCGGCGTCTCCTATGGCCCATTTGTCTGAAACTTCATCATAACTATAACCGATGGGCCGCAACGATTCCGGGCTAAGTTTATCGTACTTGCTGAGGTCTGCCACCACAACCGGCACGTGCCTGTCGCCAAGATTAGACACCGCAAAAGTTTCCCTGCGTTTATAGTCAAAAGGCGAATAAGGCAATTTTTCTATGCCGGGCAGTATGCCATTCCCTGTAACCTTTCTGCCGGCATCATATCTTGATACCAGGTGGCGGCAAACCGGGATCTCCAGTTCGGGATCTTCCGTAAGGGATACACGGATCGTGTCGCCAATGCCGTCTTCCAGCAATGTTCCGATACCGATTGCCGATTTGATGCGCCCATCTTCCCCATCCCCGGCTTCCGTAACGCCCAGGTGCAAGGGATAACATTCACCGAATTCGGACATCATATGGTGAATGAGCAATCGGTATGCATAGACCATCACCTGAGGGTTGCTGCTCTTCATGCTCAGCACGATATTGTGGAAGTCTTCTTCCCGGGCGATGCGAAGAAACTCCATGGCGCTTTCCACCATGCCAATGGCCGTATCGCCATAGCGGCTCATGATCCTGTCGCTCAGGCTTCCGTGGTTGGTACCGATACGCATGGCCGTTCCATGCTCCTTACAAATCCTCACGAGCGGTATAAAACGCTCCCTGATCCGGTCGATCTCCTCGGCATATTCCTCATCAGTGTATTCTATTTGCTCGAATTTCTTTTTATCAACATAATTACCCGGGTTGATCCTCACCTTTTCCACGATGCGGGCAGCGATCTCCGCTGCGTTGGGCGTAAAATGAATATCGGCCACCAGTGGTGTGTCATAACCCCGCTTTCTCAGTTCATCTTTGATAAGCTGCAGGTTTTCGGCTTCCTTTTTCGATGGGGCCGTGATCCTCACTAACTCGGCACCGGCCTCAATGCAACGGATACATTGCTCGATGGTGCCCATCGTATCCATGGTATCTGTGGTGGTCATCGTTTGCACCCTGATCGGGTTATTGCCGCCAAGTTTTAATTTTCCAACAGTCACTTCACGGGTAACCAGTCTTTTATATTCAGTAAGGGAAGGGCTGTAAAATTGCATGTATGGCTGTTTTAAGGAGCGGAACCGTTCCGGTTATCAAGAACAATTAACCCCTGATATTGTTGGGCAAAGTTACTATAAGACGCCGAAGCATGAACGCAGGGTGTCGGTTAAGGCCAGCATACCTGTTGCCCGCTGTGCGAAATGACAACCCAATCAACGGCCTCATTTCCTCACCAGTCTTTCTCTGGCTTATTAGAAATGGCCTGGTTGGCCTTGTGGAGTTTATCCTGCAGGGATTTTTCCTGCTGGAGCAATGCTTTCAGCCTGTTCTCCGCTTCCTGCTTACTGAGTTTGGGCGGCGGTTGTTTTTCCTGTTGTTGCTGCTTGTCTTGCTTATTCGGGTTCTGTTCCTTTTTATCCTGGTCCTGTTTTTTCTTTTTTTCTTCCTCCTGCTTCTGCTTCTCTTTCTCCTGTTGCTTTTGCTGTTCTTTCAATGCCTGCTGCAGATTGATCCTGGCGTCCTGGTTGGACGGGTCGAGTTTCAAAGCCCTTTTATAGGCATCTATGCATTCGGGTAATTTCTTATCTCCCTGCAGAATCACGCCGCGGTTATACCAGGCATTGCTTTTCTCTGACGGATCAGAAAGCCCTTCGATCGAAGATTCATACTCTTTCATTGCCTTTTCCTTTTCCCCCGATTTATAGAGGGCATTTCCGAGGTTAAACCTGGCAGGAGCATAATCTGGTTTTATGTTGAGTGCAGACTGGTACTGATCCCTGGCCGCAGTGAACTCTCCGGAGCGGTAGGCCTGATTACCCTTTTTGATCAAAGCTGGCGCTTCCTGTGCGGATGCCGTACAGGCGGTTAACAATAAAAAGGCCGTGCTTACAAAAAAGGTTACGGGGCCTGCAGACAATCTGCGGGCTGACTGTTCGCGGATAAATGGTTCGATCATCAGCAACAAGATCGCCATGGCCAGCAGGAAGGGAAAAAAATAGAAATAATCGGTTTGGGCATCGTCGCGGATACTACGCTGATCCATGCCTGCCAATTGATCCAGTATGGAAGAAACGAGGCCAGGAGACTGACCATAGAGTTGGTATGTTCCATTACCTGCTTCCGCAATTTCCTTGAGAGATGATTCGTTCAATTTTGAAATGATCGTATTGCCTTCATTATCCTTTTTGTAGTCGTTCGTTGTTTCATCAAACAAAGGCGAACCTCCGGGAGATCCGATACCGATCGAATGTATGATGACTCCCTGTGATGCCAGTTCCCTGGCCGTTTTTACGGCAGATTCATCATGATCTTCCCCATCGCTGACAAGCACAATGGCCTTATATTTTTTCCTGACTGCTAAATGCCCCGTTGCACCTGGCCAATGCCTCGGAGATCACGGTGCCTTGTGTGGGAACGTTATCGGGAGATGCAATCCCGATATACATCCTGGCTGCTGTCAGATCGGATGTCAATGGCATTTGCAGATAGGCCCTGCCGGCAAAGAGTACGAGTCCTACGCGGTTCTCACCGAGCTGATCGACCAATTGAGCGAGAAACTGCTTAGCCCTGTCGAGCCTGGATGGACTGATATCCCTGGCCAGCATGCTTTTGCTGACATCCAGCGCGATCATCAGATCGATACCCTGGCGTTGTGCAGCCTGAGTACCTCCGGCCTTGCGGGGATTGGCCAATGCCAGGATCAACAATGTCATGGAGATTAAAACGAGCAGGAATTTATTCCGGTAAGCAGCCCTGGAATATCCCCGCAGCAACAAACCCACCAACCGGGGTTCCCCGATACGCGCCGCCGTGGCTTTCTTTTGCCTGAGTGCATACACATATAAAAATGCCGGCAGCAGGAGAACCACCAACAACCATAACAAGGCAGGAAATTGAAAGCTTGGCATGACAGGCCGTAAATTAACTTAATCCGGATGTTTATCTGTTAAAAAAAAAATAAGAAGCCGCGGACTGGCTATTTCTTTCCTTCAAAGAAACCGTATTCCTTTAGGATATCACGCGTGATATCAAGCCTGACGCGTTGCATATCGATCTTTTTATCGGGCGTCCTTACGAGTGTTACAAAAAAATACACATGCCGGTTTTCCTCGATCCAACCTGTGATCCATCCCACATTATCGCCCTTTTCATCAAAACCCCAGCCTGTTTTATAGGATAGCTTATAGGCGGTGTTATTCTCCTGCACCATCATATCGCGAACAGCCTGTTGCACGCTTTTACGAAACGGGAGCTGGTCGAAATAGAGTTTTTTCATGAGCCCCAATTGTTCATCAGGTGATATTTTCAACTGGTTGTTCAACCAGAAGGAGTCGATGGGGCCGTCCATCCTTTTGTTACCATAGGAGAGGCTGTCGATCCAGCGCCTCATGGTATCGGGGCCGATCCTGCGTGCGATCTCCTGGTAATAAGGGACACAACTTACTTTAAAGGCCTGTTTCATATTCATATCCCTGTTCCAGTCTTTCACCGGCCTTGTAATGCCATCCCATTTGATGACCATGTTTTCATCGGTGGCCACGCCGGTTTGAAGGGCGATCAGGGAATTGACGATCTTAAAGGTGGAAGCCGGTGTGAGCCTGGTGGTATCCAGCGCCATATTATACACGGTGATGGCGCCGTCGGCATTGTTCAGCATGGTGAAACAGCCGTCGACGTTCTTTGCATCAAAATATTTCTTCAGGCCGTCGTCTATCTTTGCCTTGTTCACATTACAGGAATTAAACAGCAGGGAGATAAGGGATGACAACAAAAGCAAGGAGGCCCGATTGATATTTTTCATTGATTTACATTTATTCGTTGACGTTAGTCTACCTGTTCTTTCTTTTTCTTACCGAGATGATGTGCGGTGGCATCAAGCGCTTCGTAAAATTCCTCCCCGTATTTCCGGACCAGTGGTTCTTTCAGGAATTCATATACCGGCACTTTCAGCTTTTTGCCGAGCGTGCAGGCGGCCTTGCAATGATCTTCCCGGGGTTCGTAATTCACATAGTCGGTTTCCCCGTCGGAGCTTTTTTTTATGATGATGGGGAACAGGTGGCAGCTGATAGGTTTCTTCCAGGCGATTTTTCCATCGCGGTAGGCCTGTTCGATGCCGCATTTCACGATACCTTTTTCATCCGTTATGCCATAAACGCAAATACTGCCGTTGATGGTTGGCGTGACCCAGCCGAACTCCCTGTCGTATACGTAACGGCCCTGCCTGTTGATGTTTTGAACACTCTCTTCATTCAGGTAGGGAATAACCACGTCAAAGACCTCATCGATCTTTTTCAATTCTTCCTTATTCAGCGGAGCGCCCGCATCGCCGTCGACACAACAGGCGCCCTTGCATTTATTGAGGTCGCACACAAACTGTTCGCTGATTACTTCGTCGGAGATCAGGGTATGTCCAATGGCTATCATGCCTGCAAAAGTACAACATAAGCAGGTAGCCTGAACGTTACATGGAGTGAAATTGATATCAGTTGTTAACCCAGCGAAATGTATTGATCAGGTGGAGGATATCCTCTTGCAGAAAATCCTGCACGGGCCTGAGGGAATCGGCATTGGGTGTGGCATCAAAATAAAGCGCCCCGCGGAGGAAATGCCTGGCCGTATCGCTCAGGAAAAACTGGCGGGCCGTAGCGGCATTGCCACCTACCCGGAAGAAAATACCTGAAACACCATTGGCCGTCCGTATCAGGCTGTCACGTATCGATGAAGCAACGACATCATTTTTGTTGGTCAGGTTGAAAGCATCATTGACCATTTTATCGAAATAATTGGTGCCGGAAGAATCACGGTACGTTCCGTCGGCTTGCTTGACCTTATACATGGCCCGGCCGCCGATGATCTTATAGCTCAAAAATATCCTGGCCTGGTAACGGGGAAAGTCGATATTGATCCAGTAGGGGTTTTCAGGCGTACTGTCGAAGTAGGTACTGTCCTGCACTACAGTTGCATATACGGGATACTCAAAACTGTAAGGGAACCCGGGTTTTTCAAAACGGGTATACTGATGCCCGGGAAAGCTGATACGGTAGTACCCTTTTTTCTTGGACACGTATGGTGAATTGCAGGCCGCAAAAACGATCATGCTGATGAACAGGACGGGAAACAGTTTTTTCATGGGTTACGCTGGGTTAACTGTCGTGGGTTGAATGGTTACCTTGACCTTATCAATGCGGTTTTTATTGATCTCAAGGGGGATAAAGATAAAATCGCCGCTGACCAGGGATTCATTGACCTGCGGGAATTCTCCGGCGATCTCCAGGACAAGGCCGGCCAGGGAATCGCTTTCGCCCCTGACGCCATCGAAAGTGCCGACCGGCAGGTTCATGGCCTTGCAGACATCGTGTATCATGGTCTTTCCTTCAAAAATAAAATTGAAGTCGTCGATCTTTTTATTATTGCTTTCTTCATCATCGAATTCATCTTTTATATCGCCGATGATCTCTTCCATGATATCTTCCAGTGTTACAATACCGGATGTGCCCCCGAATTCATCCACCACAATGGCAAAGTGTATCCTTCGCGACCTGAATTCCTGCAACAGGTCCTCGATCTGTTTTTGTTCATGCACGAAATAAGGCGTGCGCATCAGGCTGTGCCAGTCGAAGTCTGCGGGCCTGTCCAGAAAAGGCAGCAGGTCTTTCGTATGCAGCATCCCGGCGATCTCATCAAGGTTATTCCGGTAAACAGGCAACCTCGAATAATGCAGCGATTCTATCTGGCCCCTGACCTCCGTAAAATCGATGTTGAAATCGATACCACTCACGTCGAGGCGTGTACGCATTACCTGTTTGACGGTGGTTCCCGAAAACTTCCTGATCCCTTTCAATATCTGCTTCTCCTCCGGTGTGGCTTCGTCTTCCGGCAACAGGTCGATGGCATAATCGAGGTTACTGGAATCACGGTTGGCCGATTTGGGCGGAGACAGGCGCTTTTCGATACGGTCACTGAACCGAACCATCCGGCGGCTCAGGGTATAGAGCAGACTATTGCATACGTCCACCACCAGCGAGGCATTGGATGCAAACCATATTTTATGATGTGTGGCCCAAACCTTGGGCAGTACTTCGGCAAACAGCACCAGGAAGAATGTTACGGCAACCAGTTTGATCGTAAAATCGACCCAGAAGCCGAAATCGTAATGGTTCAGCCAGTCGTTGATCAGCAGGTTGGATACGAGGATGATGCCGATATTCATGAAGGTGCCGGCGATCATCATGGAAGCCTGTAATATCCTGGGTTCCTCCAGTAACGTCACGATCCTGCGGAATGATGGATTTCTTTTTGTTTTCAGCACATTGATATCCTTTGACGTCAAGGCAAAAAAAGCCACTTCACTTCCGGCAATAAAAAAGGACAGTATGAAAAACATGAAGAGGGCAAAGATCAGTATAGTGGTGGCAGCAGGTGTGATGACCAGTATATGGCTAAAGGTTTGAAGGTAAGTGTTGACCGAATGATAATCCAACGTGATCAGTTTAAGTGAATAATCGGGCGCTGTATTTATTTGTGCCCGTTCCTTTAGAATGGTATCCTGTCTCCGCCAGACAGATCGGTAGGCGGTTCGTCCATGGGTCCCTGTAAGTCGGATCCTTCCCCGCCATGCGGACCGTCATTTCTTTTATCCAGCATGATCAGGTTGTCGCCCACTATTTCTGTTGCGAATTTTTTATTTCCGTCCTTATCTTCCCAACTCCTCGTTTTCAGCCGGCCTTCAATATACACCAGGCTTCCTTTGTGCAGGTATTTCTGGGCCAGTTCGGCCAGTCCGCGCCAGAGCACGACCGTATGCCATTCCGTTTGTGAGATAAGCTTCCCGCTGCGGTCTTTGTATGTTTCCGTAGTGGCCAGTGAAAATTTGGCAACCGCAATATTACCCTCCAGGAATTGCATATCCGGGTCCTTACCCAGGTTACCGATCAGCATGACCCTATTTACGCCTCTCATAATTACATTGATTCAATGGATTTGATAAAAACCCAAACAATTTCGGAACAGGATTAAAGATACATAATTCTATTTTCAAGTAAAGGCCAACCACCCTGCTAAATATGGTATCCCTGGATAAACTGGTTGATGAAACGGGGGAATGGCAGCTCAGCCATGGCCCCTTTACTTATCCAGCGATAGCCTTCCGGCAACAATGACCGATTTGCTTTGACATGAATGAATAACCCTTCGATCTGTTGATGGGTCAATGCCTGCGTTATGACCGGTGAAGTGTATACAATATCGGCATCGGCTCCCACCAGGTTCCGGAAAGCATCGGACCTAACAATGGCGCCGGGTATGGATTTTTTTTCCAACTCGATCAACACAAACTCATTCAAATGCCGCCAGATATCTTTTTGTTCGCGCAACCTCACCGCAATCTTTCCCCTGTATTCCAGGATGATATAATACATGAACCGCTTTTTGCGTGCCGCCTTTTTTGCTTTGACTGGATATTGGGCCGTCCTGCCTTCTCCATATGCGGTACACTGGCCGGAAAGCGGACAATCCTTACAAAGCGGCAGCGCCGGTTTACAAACGGTGGCGCCAAAATCCATGATCGCCTGGTTGAATTCTGCCGAACGGGCGGCGGGTAAAAGTGATTGCGATAAATCGGCGAACTGCTTTTTCCCTTTGGTAGAAAGGATATCCGTTTTAATACCAAAATATCTGGCCAGCACCCTCATTACATTGCCATCCGTAACCGCAAAGGGCAGGTTATAGGCAAAAGAAGCGATCGCCGCGGCTGTATAAGGCCCAACGCCCTTAAGTGACAGTATTTCATCATATGTGTGAGGAAAATGGCCGCCATACTGATCGCGCACGAGCCTGGCGGTAGCCAGTAAATTCCTGCAACGACTGTAATAACCAAGGCCTTCCCATAGTTTGAACACTTCCTGGTCTGGCGCATTGGCCAGTTGAACGATCGTTGGATATTGATTGACAAAACGGTTGTAGTAATCCCAGCCCTGTTCCACCCTGGTTTGCTGAAGGATGATCTCGCTGAGCCAGATACGGTAAGGGTCTTTCTCCCCTTTCCAGGGCATTTCACGCCGGTTTTGACGCCTGTGCCAGAGCATCAGGCACTTAGTAAAATGGGCATTTTTGTCCCCTTTCATGGGCTAAAAGTGGAATTTTAGTACAAACCTATTGATTATCATTCTTTTATTTTGTAGATTCAGGAAAATTTTCCTAACTTACTTTTCAAAACCTTTTAATATGAGAAAGGCAGACCTGATCAACAAAATCTCCGAGAAAACAGGCATACCCAAAGTGGATGTACTGGTTACGCTGGAAACGATGTTCAAAGAGATCAAATCTACGTTGGCGGAAGGCGAAAACCTTTACATACGCGGATTTGGAAGCTTCATCATCAAGAAGCGCGCTGCCAAGATCGGCAGGAACATCAAAAAGAATGTGGCGGTGAATATACCCGAGCATTTCATCCCGGCATTTAAACCGGCCAGGGAATTTGTTCAGGAGATCAAATCTTCTCCGAACATAAAAGAAGCCCCGGAAGTAAAGGAAGAACCCGAAGACTAATGTAACTTTGCGCCCCGGCCTGTATAAAAAAGACGGTGTGCACAGTGAAACAAAGAATCATCCTGCTCATATCCGGCGCCTGTATGGTGCTGGCCTTATTTTTTTTCGGACGCCACTCAGCCCCGAAGGAAACAGTTGCACCCACTCCGCAAGCAACTGCCAAATCATTTGACATACAAGGCTTTATAAACGATTCAAAGAAAAAACTCAGTTCTTCCCAATCGCTATATCTCACCACACTGGAACAGGGCATCACCCGGGGTGATGTCAAATCGCAACAACTGACCGCCTACCAGAACCTGGCGGCGTTTTGGAAAGACAGCGCCGTTGTGTTTGAACCCTACGTTTATTATCTCTCCGAAGCAGCTAAGTTGGAGAATTCAGAAAAAAACCTCAACTTCGCAGCCCAATTGATTTTAGACAACCTCCGGTCTGAGCCGGACGAAGCTAAATTAAACTGGAAAACCGGTCTCGCTATCTCCCTGTTTGAAAAGGCCATCGAGCTGAATCCAGACAATGATGATCTGCGTATTGGTTTAGGTAGTTCTTACATTTTCGGGCGTGGCCGAAGTGGCAACCCGCAGGAGACCATGAAAGGGATCCAGGAGTTGCTGGCCGTTTCGAGAAAAGACCCGAATAACATGAAAGCGCAGTTGATGCTTGGTGTGGGAGGTTTTATTTCAGGCCAGTACGACAAAGCTGTGGAACGGTTAAAGACCGTGGTGGAGAAAGAACCCGGCAACCTGGAAGCGATCGCTTTCCTGGCTGACACTTATGCCGCCAAAGGCGACAAAGCCGAAGCCGTGAAGTGGTACAAGATCAGCAAAAGGCTCGTTAACAATCCGCATTACAGCGAAGAAGTTGACCAGAGGATCCAGGAACTGAGCCGGTAAACATTGTATTTGAAACTTATTTATATCATTTAAAAAACACCAGGTATGCCTTGTGGTAAAAAAAGAAAACGTCATAAAATCGCTACCCATAAGCGTAAGAAACGTTTAAGAAAGAATCGTCATAAGAAGAAATAACCACTTCTTCTAACTGAAGTGCGGGCAGCCCTTGCCCGCCATTTCCATATATACATAAGTGACTGTGATGTACATAAGGTCATTGATGTTATACATGCATCCTTCCTTAACCAGTGATGGTCCAAAACATTTGAACGCTTGACCAAGGAGTTGATCATAAATGCAGCGCCCCAGGGTGTTGAGATAGCCCTGCTGGAAGATAAAAAGCTGGTGGAACTGCACAGTGAAAAAGCTGACGCCAGTTTTGCCGTGGGAGACCTGTACCTGGGAAAAGTAAAAAAACTGATCCCGGGGCTGAATGCTGCCTTCGTGGAAGTGGGTTTTGAAAAAGATGCCTTCCTGCATTACACCGATCTGAGCCCTTACGTAAAATCGATCCTCAAATTCACCCAGCAGTCCATTCAGATGAAAGCCGGCGATCCTTATGATTTTGCCAGGTTTAAAGTGGAACCGGAGATCATTAAAACCGGAAAGATTACGGAAGTGCTGAATGGCAAGCCGAACATTCTGGTTCAGATCCTGAAAGAGCCGATCGCAGCCAAAGGCCCCCGACTGAGTTGCGAACTTTCCCTGCCCGGTCGATTTGTTGTGGTTACCCCGTTTAATGACATTGTTGCCGTATCCAGAAAGATCCATTCTTCCGAAGAACGCAAACGTCTGCAAAAGATCGTGGAATCGGTAAAACCCAAAAACCTGGGTGTTATCGTACGCACTGCGGCCGAAGGAAAGAACACGGCGGAACTGCATGAAGATATGCTGGCGTTGGAAACAACCTGGAAGACCATCCAGCAAAACCTGCGCGGCGCCGTTGCTCCCACAAAGATCCTGAGCGAACAGGGCAAGACCACCAGCATGCTGCGCGACCTGTTGAACGAGGATTTCAACCGCATCGTGGTGAACGACAGGAATATTTTCGCCGATACCAAAACGTATATCCAGCGTATCGCGCCGAACAAAGCCGATATCGTAACCTATTATAACAACGGGGTGCCCATATTCGACAATTTTGGCATCACCAAACAGGTTAAATCAGCATTCGGTAAAACCGTGAACCTTCCCAGCGGCGCCTACCTGATCATCGAACACACCGAGGCATTGCATGTCATTGATGTGAACAGTGGTTACAAGAGTGTGAGCAACAACCAGGAACAGAATGCACTGGAAACAAACCTGGAAGCTGCGGAAGAAATAGCCAGGCAACTGCGTCTACGCGACCTCGGTGGTATTATCGTCGTGGATTTCATCGACATGAAACTGCCTGAAAATAAAAAGAAACTGGCGGATGCCATGGACCAATTCATGCGGCTCGACAGGGCCAAGCACGCCGTTCTGCCGATCACGAAATTCGGATTGATGCAGATCACCCGCCAGCGCATGAAGCCGGAAACCAATATCAATACCAGCGAGATCTGCCCAAGCTGCCAGGGCACCGGTAAAATATCTTCCACCATGATCCTGGAAGATGATATTGAGAAGAACCTCAATTACCTGATCAATCAGCGCCACAAAGGCCTGACCATTGAAGTCAACCCCATCCTGTACACATACCTCACCAGCGGCTTCCCCTCCCGCAGGCTGAAATGGTGCTGGAAATACAAGCAGATCATCAAAGTAAAATCAAACAGCAATTGCCATTTCACCGACTTCCGTTTCTACGACGACAGTAACGAAGAGATCAAGCTGTAATTCTCCGCAATCACCCCTTCTTTACCGGCCTCCCGGCTTGCCGTGATCATCAAGGTTCTTCCAACTACATACATTTACTATAGGCCAAAGAAACCTTCATAAGCATTAAAAAAACTGTGCCATCTGTGGGTTTTTCATCATTTCCTGCAAGTATGGGTTACAGACATGGTTTGGTTCTTACAGAAAACACAGATGCGCACAGCATAAACCACAACAAAACAAGCATATTGATCAGGTTCTGATATTCCTTCCAAACATCCTGTTCAGTTCGTTGACGGAAATTTCACTGAACTCCAGCGCTTGCCGTTTCCCCTTTTGTATGCGGTAATCCGCTGTTGACTGATAGATCACACCTTTCTTTTTTACAAACGCAACAAGGGAAACGGGCTCTCCTTCCGGTAAATCCTGTAAGGCAAAGGACCCGGAACTGTCGGTAATGGCCCTGCCATTCAACAGGCCATTGAAGCCTCTGAAGATAAGGAAATAGGATACGCATGACCGTTGTAAATACGGCGGCAGATCCACATACATCTCAACCGGCCGTTCGGTCTTGTAAAACCGGTCACAATTGATCCATCCAAGCCTCCCGATCTCCGCAGGGGCATAATAGTTTGCCAGTCGTTCAGCTAATGACATGGCGCTGTCTTTCCTGGTCATGGTCTTAACCGCGGAAAGCCCCACACTATCCTCCGCACAATTGCACCGGCGGACCATGAACTGATACCTGGGCCCATATAAATAAACCAGGTAATTGGTATCGAGGGTGACGCCTGTGGGCAAATTCTTCGGCCAAAAAGAAATACTGTCGAGGCAAAGAACCTGGCGGCGCCGGTTGATGGTATCCAGCAGGTCTGCCAGGCTCATCCGCTGGTTATAGTAATATACCGGGGCATTCATTGTACGGAATATTCTGCGCCCGAATGCGCTCAGCAAATCCTGGCCGGTATTCTTTGCCGGTGCGGTTTCCGTGAAATCCACCCTTTCAACCTGATCCTCGTCTTCCAGGTAAAGGCCGGCCCTTGCCCAGTTCATATTGCCCAAAGAATCACGGTTCCCGTAAAAGAGTTCCATTTCATCGCGGACCAGTTTGGGAAACTGCGTCTGCAGTGTTTTCCCCTTCCTGATCTGCAGTTCTCGGCCACCCGAGCTCATGCCAATAAAATAACTCCCGCCCGACATAAGCAACCGCCCATTGCTTACCGTAGCCATATTATGACGGAAGAAATCTCTGCTGTTCCGCAACTCCACGATGCGCACATGAATGTCACCTTTCGGCGAAGAACCGTCGGCATATTCCAGGCAGGAGGGATCGACCGTAATTTTCAATCCGCCCTGCGCTACAACAACCTGTTTTCCTCCTCCGGTCACGTCAAAATGCTGAGACATATACAAATGATTCCCGTCAAAAAAAGCCCTGAGGTCCGGCGGAATTTCGATCCTGGAGAGATTGGTTGCGGTATCGACATCCGCTTTTCGTTGTGCAGAAGGATCATGCTTACGATCGGGATACCTGCAGGCAGATCCAGACATGGCAAGGATCATCACGCATATGCATGCGGGTCGTACATAAAACATGGTTGATGGATTTGTTCAGGTAGAATTGTGCGGGAACCTAAGATAGTACCCAAAAACAGAAACCAGCGCCAAAGGGTTGTTAAACGAAATGCGTCGTGATTAGAGAATGTAAAAATGTGATTTAGTGAATAAATGGATGCATGGTGATACATGACCAATGAGAAAGCGATTGATTCCAGGTGCCTTTCCCTGAACCTTGAAAGCGGTATACTACAGGGAGAGGTGAATAACTATATTGGATCCATGGATGAAAAAAATCCCCCCGTTTGTGCGGAGGGATCATTATTCTTATAAAACTTCGTTTAGTGCTGATGGTTATGTTGCATAGCAACAAGCTCATCAGGAGTCACTTTCTTTTCTTTTGGCTTTGCCTGTGAAGCGGCCCATGTGAAAAGCTTTTCGGTAACCAGGCGGCGATAGGTTCCGTCAACCTGTTTTTCATCTTTCATCATGCGGTCGATATAGCTGTCAAGCCAGCTCATGTCATCCATCTGCATGGTTCCGAAATAGCGCATGACATCCGCTTTCATGTGTTCGCGAAGTTCTTCCGCACTGACATCAAGTTTATTATCCTGGATGATTTTGTCGCTGATGAGCGTCCACTTCAACTGGTTACTGAAACCGGGAAATTCATGTTCGGCTTCTTCCGCCGTCTTGGGCTTTTCGCCACCGGTTTGGAGCCAGCGTTTCAGGAAGCTCTCCGGAAATTCCATCTTTGTTTCATCGAGCAGGAAATGATACAGCTGGTCGTGCAGTTGATTCAGGCTCTGCCCTTCCCAATACTGGGCTACTTCGGCTTTCAGCGTTTCCTTTAATTCATCGAGAGTCTTGATGCCCTTTCCCGGAAAAACTTCCTGGAAAAATTCTTCATTCAACTCGCGCTTTTCGATCAAACCGATCTTGACTATATCCAGTTTGAAATATTTAGAAGCCGCCTCTTTATCATCTTTGGCAAAACCCAGGTCTTGCAGCATCATTTCGAGCTTATCTGCGTCGAATGATTTTTTCAGTTGGAAGACGATATTATCTCCCGCTTTTTTGCCCTTCAGTTCTTTTTGCAGGGCGGGTGTGAAATATTTCAGCAGTACGGAATTCTCTTTGCTGATGCCGCCTTCGACAATATTTCCCTTGGCATCGGTTTCGGTAAACAGCACATTCAGAACGTTCTCATCCTGATCGATGATCTCCGGCTCCGTCATTTTACCACCTTTGACCTGCATGCGGCTGATCTCCTCATTGATCATGTCGTCGGTTACTTCCACTTTATGCAGGGTGAAATTCCCTTTTGTGATATTCGGCAGTTCAAAAGCAGGCTTAAGGCCGATCTCGAAACCAAAATCATAATCAGACGGGTTGTTGATATCCATGTTCAGCGCATTGGAATCCATGGGCAGGGGTTGCGCGAAGATGTCTGGCTTTTCAGTGGTCAGGTAGCCATACAATTCTTTTTCAACTGTCTTCAGTACCTCATCGTTGAAGATACTGGTACCATACATTTTACGGATCAGACCTGGGGGCACCATCCCTTTGCGGAAACCGGGGATATTCGCGGTTTTACTATACTCTTTCAATTTCTTTTCGAAGGAAGGCAGGTAATCTTCCTTGCGGATCTTAATGGTGATTTTATCGGTCAGGATACCGATATTTTCCCTTGCAACTGTTGCCATGTTGTTATAATTGACTGTTTTTTGAGACCAGGAATTGAATACAGAGTGGATTCAATATTCCTGGTACTTTGTTTATCGTTATTCTTGTAACGTTATTCGTTCAATATTCTCTTGTGCGGATGATAGGGGTCGAACCTACATGCCTTGCGGCGCCAGATCCTAAGTCTGGTGCGTCTGCCAATTTCGCCACATCCGCTATTGTTCCTGGTGCGTCTGCTCTCGCTTCAAGCGAGACCACATCCGCCGGTCCCCGGAAAATGACCATATGTCAGCTTCCCGGAGGGGTCGCAAAATTAAGGGATTTTAGGCGAAATGGATATCCGTTTCGTCACTAGTTTCCATATATGCAGGCATCCGGCCAAAATCGGTGGTAAGAGCTTGCAGCCTTTGGCCTATTTTCAGTAAATTCGTAGACCTGCATGGAACTATCAGAACAAATACCAGTATATAACCTGAACGAGGAAGAAGAGAAAAAAGAGATCCTCCGGCAATATCGTGCCCTGCTCCGGGTGTTGAAGCAAAAGCTGAAACCGGGAGATAAGATGTTGTTACGCAACGCCTTCGAAATGGCGGCGGAAGCTCATAAGACCATGCGCCGGAAAAGCGGCGAGCCGTATATTCTGCACCCGCTGGCCGTGGCCAAGATTTGTGTGGAAGAGATCGGCCTGGGTGTTCGCAGTTCGATCTGCGCCCTGCTGCATGATACCGTGGAAGATACGGACGTGACGCTGCAGGACGTTCAACGGGAATTCGGCTCGGAAATAGCCAAAATCGTTGACGGTCTGACTAAGATCTCCAATGTCATGGACGCCAACAGCAGCCAGCAGGCCGAAAACTTCAAAAAGATCCTGCTCACCCTCACCGACGACCCCCGAGTGATACTCATTAAACTGGCCGATCGACTGCATAATATGCGGACGATGGATCATATGAAGCGGGAAAAACAACTCAAAATATCCTCGGAAACGGTCTATGTTTATGCACCCCTCGCCCATCGTATGGGCTTGTATAATATCAAAACGGAGATGGAAGACCTGGCGATGAAATACATGGAACCGGATACCTACCGGTACATTGCCCAGAAACTGCAGGATACCAAAAGGGAACGTACCCGCTATATCAACGACTTCATCAGGCCATTAAAAGAACAGCTCGAAAAAACAGGACTCAACTTTGACATATACGGCAGGCCAAAAAGCATACACTCCATCTGGAACAAAATAAAAAAGAAAGGCGTAGCCTTTGAAGAAGTGTATGACCTGTTTGCCATCCGCATCATAGTGGATTCAGCGCCCGAAAAAGAAAAAGAAGATTGCTGGAAGGTGTACAGCCTGATCACGGATGAATACAACCCATCACCGGAGCGCTTGCGTGACTGGTTGAGCAATCCCAAAAGCAACGGTTATGAGGCATTGCACACTACGGTTATGGGCCCCCAGGGTAAATGGGTTGAAGTGCAGATCCGCACGAAGCGGATGAACGAGATCGCAGAGAAAGGCCTTGCGGCACACTGGAAATACAAAGAGGGTAAAGACGATGAGAGCCGATTTGATCAGTGGTTCCACCAGATACGGGAAGCACTCTCAAATCAGGACACGAATTCACTGGATTTTTTGCAGGATTTCAAAACATCCTTCCTCGCCGAAGAGATCTATGTATATACACCGAAGGGAGACGTCAAGATGCTTCCCGTAAACGCCACAGCGCTGGATTTTGCGTTCAGCGTACATACGGCCGTTGGCACCAAATGCATCGGCGCTAAGGTGAATCATAAACTGGTACCCATCAGTTATAAACTCAAAAGCGGCGACCAGATCGAGATCATTACCAGCGCAAAGCAGAAGCCCAATTGCGATTGGCTCAATTTTGTGGTGACAAGCAAGGCCCGTTCAAAGATCAAGGATTCGCTCAAAGAAGAAAAACGACACATTGCCGAAGACGGTAAATATATTTTGCAGCGGAAGCTGGAATCAATGAATGCGGTGTATAACCAGACCAATGTGGAAGAGATCGCCAACTTCTACAAGATCAACAGCAGCCTCGACCTCTTATATGAGATAGCGATCAAGAAGATCGATCTGAAAGAACTCAAGGAATTTACCGTTCATGGCGACAAGGTCATAGCGCCGAAGATCATCAAACCCGTCGAAGAAAAAACAGAAACGGGCGACAACAGGCCTTTGCCAAAAAAAGATGCGGAACTGATCATTTTTGGTGAAAGCAGCGACAGGATCATGTACACGCTGGCCAACTGTTGCAAGCCCATTCCCGGCGACGACGTATTTGGTTTCATCACCACCGGCGAAGGCCTGAAGATCCACCGGACCAACTGCCCCAATGCCGCACGACTGCTGGCCAATTACGGCCATCGTGTGGTAAAAACCAAGTGGGCCAAGAATAAAGAGATATCCTTCCTTACTGGTTTAAAGATTATTGGCCTGGACGATGTAGGCGTGATTCACAAAATCACCAACCTCATCAGCGGCGAACTGAAAGTGAATATTTCCGCAATGACCATTGAAGCCAAAGACGGCGTGTTTGAAGGGAATGTAAAAGTATTTGTACACGACAAAGACGAACTGGACAACCTGGTGAACCGCCTGCTGGCCTTACCGGGGATTGAGCGGGTAGACAGGTATGATACGGAGTGAGGGATTCGTGCGTCAAGAGGTGGAGGTTGGAAATATGGGGAATGGAAGATTGTAAAACAACACGGCACTGGTGTTCGGCACAACCAGTCATTTGTGCATCGGTAATACTGCTCTGATTGCATCAGAATTCAAAACCCACTACGTTTCTTTTTCAACACATCAATGGTGCAAGTGATCCTGCGGAATACATACAACAATGAAGGCATAAATCATAGCCATGGAGAACCTTTATTCAATTTATAATAAAAGATATTGATATTAGTAATATATTCATGAAGAAAGAGACCAGGGATAGGAAAGCGATGCGTCATTATCTATGAATTTCTAAACTTCACAACAATGAATACCATTCTTATCATTTCACTTGCTATTCCGG
>JAXLUE010000031.1:0-25811 GCA_046329695.1 Ferruginibacter sp. | reverse complement strand
GCCGATAATGTTTTTGTTGTTCCGCCGCTGATAACCAGGGTCGAATAAGAATAGGAAGAACTGACCACCTGGTTGTTAACCGCAGAGGCATATTCCGCTACGGATCCGGCATAGAATGTGGTGGCTCCTGTAAAAACGTAATTCCCCGAAAATGTCGGGGTGTATATCAACAGCCTGGCCGTTGGATTGATCTTATTGGTCCCCTTTGAAGTCAGGGTATAAGCTGGAGATTGACCGGGGTTGATCGTGCCGCTGACATCCAGTAAGCAGGAAGTGCTGTCTACGGTCATATGCTGATTCAAGGTCAGTGTAGACCCTGCACTGATCGCCACTCGCCTGAAAACAGTTTCATTATTTCCACCAACTGACTGAGTTGTGCCGTTAAATATCACCCTCGAGGTGGTAGCTATGGCACTGTAAGTGCCGCTATTCGACCAGGAGCCCGTCAAAAAAAGGTTTGACCCAGGATGGATCATAGTTGCACCTGAACCTATGTTCACATCCCCGTTCACCGTCAGGTTCCTTGTCAAAGTAAGCGTAGCGGGAACGGTTGAAGCCAAGGTCAGCGATTTACAGGTTCCAATGGCATTGACCCTTGGCTGAAATGATCCCGTAAAATTGGCATCACCTATTATGACTGCTACTGAGGCATTTGGAACACCATTAGTCCAGTTCGACGCAATACTCCAATTGGTATTGGTGGTTCCTTTCCAGCTTGTTGTCTGGGCCTTGGATGGCAAATACATGCAAAAGAGCAGACCGAAGAATACTAAACATTGTTTCATAGGAGTGAATTGACGGGTATCTTAAAATGGATCAACCCTATAAACGTAGTTCAAACAGAAAAAGTATCGCATACACAATAAATAGTACCGATTTTTGTTGCAACCATGGGCAACTATGGATGAAATAGCATGTAATACTTTCATTTACAAAAAGATAGAATGAAGTACCCTAAATAGAGTAAGCCATATTCATTTATCCGAAAATGGCTGACGATCCCTTTTGCAATACCGGTCGCATAGGTTATTGACCTGTTAATTCCGCTGAGCTCATTCATGCAGATTTGATGAACCCAGAAGTTAAGACAACTGGATTACGGCCATGAACCAATAGAGCAAATACCAGGAAAAAGTCAGGCATAAACAGTTACACTTCCGACCTGGTTGACCGTTATTGGTTAGCGGAGATCGATAAAAAAGCTTTCGGGAGTAAACATTTTAAAGGCGGGATGGTCCCGATACAAATCGGGACGACCTACCCAAAACAAACCCCTCTTGTCAGAGGGGCTCGTTGTTGATCGTCGGGATGGTCCCGATACAAATCGGGACGACCTACCCAAAAACAAACCCCTCTTGTCGGTGGGGCTCGTTGTTGACGTCGGAAGGTCCCGATGCAAATCGACGACCTCTCAAAACAACCCCTCTTATCAGAGGGGCTCGTTGTTGATCGTCGGGATGGTCCCGATGCAAATCGGGACGACCTCCCAAAACAAACCCCTCTTGTCAGAGAGGCTCGTTGTTGATCGTCGGGATGGTCCCGATACAAATCGACGACCTACCCAAACAAACCCTCTTGTCAGAGGGCTCCATGCTACCGTCGGGATGGTCCCTGATGCAAATCGGACGACTTACCAAACCTCTTGTCAGAGGGGCTCCATGTTGATCGTCGGGATGGTCCCGCTAAATCGGGACGACCTACCCAAAAAACACCTCTTGTCAGAGGGGCTCCATGTTGATCGTCGGGATGGTCCCGATGCAAATCGAAGACTCTCCTCAAAAACAAAACCTCTCTTTTCAGAGGGGCTCGTTGTTGATCGTCGGAATGGTCCTGATACAAATCGGGACGACCTCCCAAAAAACAAACCCTCTTGTCAGAAGGGCTCGTTGTTGATCGTCGGGATGGTCCCGATACAAATCGGGACGACTTACCCAAAATAACAAACCCCTCTTGTCAGAGGGGCTCGTTGTTGTTTGTCGGGATGGTCCCGATTCAAATCGGGACGACCTACCCAAAATAACAAACCCCTCTTGTCAGAGGGGCTCGTTGTTGTTTGTCGGGATGGCAAGATTCGAACTTGCGACCTCCTGGTCCCAAACCAGGCGCGATAACCGGGCTACGCTACATCCCGAACAAAAAAACGGTTATCGTTATCGCGGAGAGGGTGGGATTCGAACCCACGGTACAGTTTAACCCGTACGACGATTTAGCAAACCGTTCCTTTCGGCCACTCAGGCACCTCTCCGAATAAGAACTTTCCTTTACAGGGGTTGCAAAAATACAATCCAAATACTAATTGCCCAAATCAAAAATGGGTCTGAAAACAAAAAATCCGGGCTTAAAGCCCGGATTCCCTGTAGTATGTAAATTACATAGCGGCCAATTGAACTTTCTGCTGGAGTTCCAATACACTTTCCTTGAAAAGACTGTCGGTATCCATAAGATCCTTTACCGTTTGGCAACTGTGAATGACCGTGGTATGATCGCGTCCACCGAAATGTTCCCCGATCGTTTTCAACGAATTCTTGGTAAACGCCTTAGACAGGTACATGGTGATCTGGCGGGCTTGCACGATCTCACGCTTGCGGGTCTTTTGCAGGAGCTTGTCGTACGGAACATCAAAATACTCACATACCATTTTCTGGATCGCATCAATGGTGATCTCCTTGCTGGAAGATTTTACAAAATTCCTGAGTACTTTCTTGGCCAGTTCGAGGTCGATCTCTCTTTTGTTCAGTGAAGACTGGGCGAGGAGTGAAATCATCGCTCCTTCCAGTTCACGAACGTTACTGTTAATATTATATGCGATGTATTTGACCACCTCACGAGGCATGTCAAATCCATCCTGTTTCATTTTATTGTCGAGGATCTCGATCTTGGTTTCATAATCCGGCAACTGAAGGTCGGCGCTCAGGCCCCAACGGAAACGGCTCAGCAGCCTTTCCTGCACGCCTTCCAGGTCTTTGGGCGATTTATCGCTCGTCAGGATCAGTTGCTTGCCACTCTGGTGCAGGTGATTGAAGATCGAAAAGAAGGCATCCTGTGATTTCTCCGCGCGGTTGAAGAACTGAACATCATCAATGATCAGCACATCGATCAGTTGATAAAAATGAATGAAATCATTAATGGCATTATTGCGGCTGTGGT
The DNA here is from genome assembly GCA_046329695.1 of Ferruginibacter sp. Lineage (GTDB taxonomy): Bacteria > Bacteroidota > Bacteroidia > Chitinophagales > Chitinophagaceae > Ferruginibacter. The sequence continues at coordinate 22,664 of JAXLUE010000031.1, read as the reverse complement.
CGATGAACTGGTTGATGAACTTCTCGGAACTCACATACAGCACCACCTTATTATTATATAACCTTTTTACTTCGTTTCCGATGGCTTGTGCCAGGTGGGTTTTACCCAATCCAACGCCGCCATAGATCACCAACGGGTTGAATGAGGTCGTACCCGGTTTTTCCGCCACCGTTTTACCGGCACGACGGGCCACCCTGTTACAATCGCCTTCAATAAATGTATCGAATGTATATGCGCTGTTCAGTTGGGGGTCGATCTGCATTTTCTTCAGACCGGGGATCACAAACGGGTTCTTCACCGGGTTGTTGATCACCAACGGAAAATCCATTTCATTATTGGAAAATGATTTATAGCCGTTACCGGGAATATCCATGGTCAAAGGCTTGTTCTTGCTGTTGCCGCTGTCGACCATGATGCGGTATTCAAGCCTTGCCTCTTTTCCTAATTCTCTTTTCAGCGTTTTTGCGAGCAGGGAAACATAATGCTCTTCGAGATATTCATAAAAAAACTGGCTGGGAACCTGGATGGTGAGAACCTTATCTTTTAAACCGACCGGTTTGATCGGTTCGAACCATGTCTTAAAATGTTGCCATTCTACAATATCTTTTATGATCTCTAAACAATTGCTCCAAACTTTATCAAAAGTCTTCTCCATTATACCTTAAGCAGTTTATATATTGAGATACAGTAGTAATTTCAGAAGCCGCTTTTGCAAGGCCAATTCCTGTTGAACCACCTTGCCTTTGGCAGGACAGCGAATATCAAACTAAAATGTTGAAAAAAAAATTTTTTATTCCCTTGTTTTTTTACGTCCTGCAACAGAAAAATATCCTTCCGCCACGCATAGCCAGACTGGGCCTGCATAGACGGTTAACTTCCGAAAAATTAGCAATATCCGGTCAAGTTTTTTTTTATTTCCGGATAATTTTCTCTATGAAAAAACCAGAAAAAAATTGGGTTATTCCGAATAAAATTTTATAACGGGCCGTATCATGAAATACCAGTACATTTGATGGCTTAATGAGCCTTATTATGAGTTATGAACTGACAGGCAAACTGATTGCCAAATACGATACCGTTCAGCGTTCCGAAACATTCAAGACAAGGGAATTTGTCGTGGAGAAAACGGAAGACATCAATGGCCGTACCGTGGTGAATTATGTGAAGTTCCAATGTGTACAGGACCGCACCAATATTATTGACCGGGTGAATACCGGCGATGAGATAAAAGTGTATTTCAATATCAAAGGAAGTAAATGGGAGCGCGACGGTAAAACCAACTACATTACCAACCTGGATGCCTGGAGAATTGAACAGATCCTGCAGAATGCATCTAAAAACCAGGCCGGCAATGAATACCTGGAACCGCTGGATACTTTTTCTTCCACGGCTCCCGATGCTGTAGATGACCTTCCGTTCTAAGTCATCCTTACATCTTTATTGTTTTTAGGATAACTTCCTAACACATGCAACAAACGATCTCCCTGAAGCTGACCCCTTCCATGGCCGCTGATGATTTATCCATCAGGCAACAGGCTGCGCATTTTTTGAGATGCCGGATACAGGATATCTCAGGATACAGGATCAGCAAAAGATCCATCGATGCCCGGGGACGGTCTGTTTTCATTCAGCTCACCCTCACCGTTTTTATCAAAGAACCTGTTTCAGAAAGGGATAAGACAGTCTTCCCTTTTCAACAAGTACAACAAGCCAAACACTCCGTCATCATCGTGGGTGCCGGCCCGGCCGGTTTATTTGCCGCATTATCATTACTGGAAGCCGGTATCAAACCCATCATCCTGGAAAGGGGTAAAGATGTACGCGCACGCCGACGCGACCTGGCCCTGCTGAATAAGGAAGGCATCATCAACCCCGACAGTAATTATTGTTTTGGCGAAGGGGGCGCAGGCACGTACAGCGATGGAAAACTCTACACCCGGAGCAATAAAAGGGGCAATATCCAACGCATCCTGAACCTGTTCGTACATTTTGGTGCGCCTGAAGAGATCCTGTACGAATCCCATCCTCACATTGGCACCAATAAATTACCGCAGATCATTACGGCCATGAGGCAGCAGATCCTGGATTGCGGCGGAGAGGTGTGGTTCGAACATACATTATCGGATATCCAACTTAATAAAGGCCGCATCAGTTCCGTTAAAACGGCCAATGGAAACCAGTTTAAGGCAGATGCCCTCATACTGGCCACTGGTCATTCTGCCCGGGACATTTTCAGGTTACTCCATCAACATAATATTGAGATCGAGGCCAAACCATTTGCCCTGGGCGTCAGGGTGGAACATCCCCAATCATTGATAGACAGCATTCAATATCATTGTCCTTCCCGCGGGCCCCATCTGCCGCCGGCTTCTTATAGCCTGGTCAGGCAGGTCAGGGGTTTAGGGGTTTTCTCCTTTTGTATGTGCCCCGGCGGCATCATTGCACCGGCATCCACCGCCCCGGGTGAAATTGTTGTGAACGGATGGAGCCCATCCAAAAGAAATAATCCCTTTGCCAATAGTGGCATGGTGGTTTCCATCGATCAGGAATCAGCAAAAAACACCCTGAAAATGGAAAAGATAAACGCGGATGATCCTTTTTTATTCATGGAATTTCAACAATTGGTAGAAAGAAAGGCATTTGCAGCAGGCGGGGGACTGGCCGTGGCGCCAGCGCAAAGATTGGTTGATTTTGCTGAAGGTAGATTTTCTTCAAGCTTACCCGATCATTCTTACCTGCCCGGTTTAAACAGCAGCAACCTCAGGGAAGTCTTGCCCGGATTCGTTTACCAGGCCCTGGCTACCGGATTCAGGGAATTTGGAAAAAAGATGAAGGGATATTTCAGTAACGATGCCCTGGTGGTGGCAACGGAAAGCCGGACCTCCTCCCCCGTCAGGATACCAAGGCTACAGGAGGCATTGCATCACCCACAGGTCGATAATTTATATCCCTGCGGGGAAGGGGCAGGTTATGCGGGAGGGATCGTCAGTGCCGCCATGGACGGAGAAAAAGTTGCGGCCGCCATCAGGCAGGTATTGATTCATTCATAATTACTGAAGTCCATTTATAACATTCCGGTTCATCTATCTTGTTTACGATTTATATTTACGAAATATATTTTTTCATATGCATTTACTGGAACTCCAGCACCTCAAAAAATATTTTGCCACGCAAAAGGCCGTGGACGATATCAGCATGCAGTTATCGGAGGGAAGCATTTTTGGTCTTCTTGGCCCCAACGGTGCGGGAAAGACCACCCTGCTCCGTATGATTACCGGCATATTTTATCCGGATAGCGGAGAGATACTCCTGAATGGAAAAAAATTCAACCCGGTGAACGATGTCCGGAGTATCGGTTACATGCCCGAAGAACGGGGTTTATATAAAAAAATGAATATTGGGGAACAGGCGCTGTACCTGGCCAGGCTGAAAGGATTGGACCGTCAGGAAGCCATGACCCGTATCAAAGAATGGTTCATCAAATTTGGCATGGAAACCTGGTGGAATAAAAAGGTGGAAGACCTGAGCAAGGGCATGAGCCAGAAACTGCAGTTTGTAACTACGGTCTTACATGAACCCAGCCTCATCATCCTCGATGAACCGTTCAGTGGCCTGGACCCTGTCAATGCCAACCTGATCAAAGATGAGATTTTCGCACTCGCCAAAAAAGGAAGTACGATCATCTTCAGTACACACCGAATGGAGCAGGTGGAAGAGATCTGCGATCACATTGCACTGATCAATAAAGGCAAAAAGATCCTCGACAGTTCGGTATTCCAGGCTAAGCAACAATTCAAGGAAAACATATACCGCATCGGTGCGAACATACTGCCCGAACACCTGATGACACCGGCCTTCCAGGTGGTGAAACACAGTCCGAATGAAATGCTGTTGAAACTGACCGAAGGATCGCAGCCGAATGATGTTTTATCCCATTTTATCAGGCAGGGCGTTCAAATCAATTCATTTCAGGAAGTGCTGCCAAGCCTGAACGATATTTTCATCAAACTGGTGGAAGGAACAACAACCGCCAGGCAGTTCCAGCCCATAAACGACTAATGTATGAATAAGATAGCGTTAATCATATCCCGCGAATACCTGACCCGCGTAAAGAAAAAATCCTTCCTGGTCACCACCATCCTGGTTCCGATCATCATCATCGGGTTTTACGCAGCGATCATCGCCATATCCGTTTCAGATAGTGACGATAAACAAAAGATCGCAATACTCGATGAAGCCGGTTTGTTCAACGGCGCCATGCCTCAAAAAAAGAAAACGCTGGAATTCAGTTTTCTGCAAAACGAAACGGAGCAGTCGTTCACCGCTAAATACAAAGACAAAGGATACAATGCCTTTTTATACATACCGCCATTTGATATCCAGCAGAACGGCCGATTCATCCTGCACAGCAAATCAGCCGCCAACCTGCAGATGACACTGGCGCTGGAAGAAGAGATCAATATGGCCATCAGGAATAAAAGGCTGACCGTACGTGGCATAGATCCCAAGCTCTATGAATCTGTCAATGCCGACGTAAATATTGATAACACGATCGACAGTAAGGAAGGCGCTAAAAAAAGTGTGGCGGGCGTGGCTTATGCCGTTTCATTCTTTTGCGGCATCATGATATATATGATGATGATCATTTACGGTACCCAGGTGATGCGGGGTGTGACGGAAGAAAAGACCAACCGGATCGCCGAAGTGATCGTCAGTTCCGTCAAACCTTTCCAGCTGATGGCCGGAAAGATCATTGGCATCGGTGCCGTTGGCCTGACTCAGTTCTTTATCTGGATCATCCTGATCTTCCTGATGCAGTTATCTATACCGCTGATATTCCCCGACCTGATGAACCAGGTTCAGGCCGCCGGTGCAGATGCCGGCACGCAATCGTCGATGGCCTCCACGGTGTTGAGCGGCCTGTCTGCCTTACCCGTAGGAAAGATCATTTTCTCCTTTGTTTTTTATTTCCTGGGAGGATACCTGACCTATGCGTCTCTGTTTGCGGCGGTTGGCTCCGTTGTGAGTGAAGATCAGCAGGAAGCCCAGCAACTCGTTTTTCCGATCATGATGCCGATCATCCTCGCCTTTGTGATCATGACCAAGGCCGTGAACGACCCCAACAGCAGCCTGGCCGTCTTCGGCAGCCTGTTCCCGCTCACCTCGCCGATCGTCATGATGGGCAGGATCACCTTTGATGTGCCTCTATGGCAAATGGCATTATCGATGGCCTTACTTATCGGCTGCTTCATCTTCTTCACCTGGATCACCGGAAAGATATACCGGACCGGCATATTGATGTACGGCAAAAAACCTTCCTGGAAAGAAATGCTGAAATGGGCATTCAGGAAATCATGATCTCCTGAACTGGTGAATAAAGAGGAACATCAATCCTGTTCTGGACTGCCCATGATGGCCTTTTTGGCCTCCGACATCGTATACCGGTAAAGGATACTCGAAATAAAGAAGATCACGGCAAGTACCATACCCACAAAAATCCGATCATCGCATATAAGACCGATGAAGGTTTCTTGACATCATATGGCGGGTCTGGCTTATCAAGTATGGCAATGATCGGGGTAACCTTTTGCATACGCCACAAGGCTTCTTCCCGGTTATTGGCCGCTGCATCGCGCTGACGCATCACGCGGTCTTTTTCATTCACCAGGTTTTCTTTCGGGATATGGTATTCGATCCTTTCCGGGGTGGTGAATAACGTGGTCTTCGACATATGGATGGCCCTGCTGTCGTAGGTGCCCAGTACCTGTTCGAGCGAATCGATCTTGCGTACGGTAAAATCGTAATCCTGGCGTGCCTTTTTGATCTTGAGTTCTTTGTAGAATTCGGAGATCTTGTCTACAAACAAATAACTGATAGGCCCAACAAGCTTTTCATCGGTACAACTGAAATTGATCTCGAGTATCCCATTTTTATTGATGCGGGCGGCAAATCCATTTTTCAGCAAATTACCACCCACTGCGGCCAGGTTTGACTGGTCTTTGGGCAAACTCACCGAAGAACGGTAAAATGGCTTGTACCTGTTATAATTTTCCACCAACAGCTCCGCCACCGTTTTATTTCCCGCATCCGGTATCCGTTCGAGTGCAACAGCCTCCCGCGTGTTACGGCTTTGCGCCAGTTCTACAATATTGATAGAAGCATCCTGGCTGAAACTTTTGGGCGTTTCAGACAAACCGAGCAGCCCGCTTAAAGCGGTGGACGCCGCATTATTATCATTGCTGGCCGTCAGTGGAAAGACCGACGCCCGCGAAGTATAAACCGTTGCCACTCCCCTCGCATACAGGAAAAGCAGTACGGCCAATATGAAACCGCAGAGCAGTATCAGGAGTTTGGTTTTCCTGATCCGGTGGTAAATGCCTTTGATGAGTTCCTGGTAAGTCACGGATCTTTGTTTTAATTGGTAAATCGGATAATGAGGGCCGTCAGTACAACTGGTACGGCGGCCACAATGGTAGATTTGGCAAGATCGGAAACAACAGCGCCTTCAGGCCTTTCCGGAACCGTGATGATACTGCCTTCTTTCACCCTCGGATAGAATCGGAAGAACAGGAATGATTTCGTACGCTGGCTTTTACCGTTGGCATACGTTACATAAATGCGTTTACGCCAGGGCTTCACACCGTATCCGCCGGCCTTGTCGATATAATAAGACAACTTAGTATGTTCCTTATCGAAAGCGATCTTCAATGGCGACTGAACCCTTCCCTGTATGCTTACGAATGGATTGATCTCCGGAACCACCACCACATCTCCATCCTGAAGTACGATATCATATTTGGAATTCGGGTTTTGCATGGCCATGTACAGGTCGATACTGACGGGCTCATCGATGATCTTTTTCTTCTTCACCGCGGCACTATCCAGGATCATCTTACCGGTTGAGTCCAGCTTGATATCTTCCGGCTTGGTTTCCACGATCTTTTCACGGAAAAACTCCGACTTGTTCCTGTACAGGACTGCGCCGGATAGATTGGCATTATCCCTGACACCACCAGCCCTTTGAAGGTATGATGACAGGCGCTCGTATTTATCCAGACGGGGATACAGTCCCGGGTATTTCACCAATCCCTTCAACTCGATATTTTGCTGTAGCTCAAAGGAAGGATTCTTACGTACAAAAACCTGGTCGTAAGGACGCAGGACGATCTTCGATGCCGATGAATCCAGTTGCAGGTCGGGCATGATCGCGTACGAACGAACAACCGTCTGGGTAGGCTTGATGCCTTTTTTAGCGGAATCAATATCCACGATACTGGAAATCTCGAGGCGACCATATTCAGCCGTTGGCTTGATGCCGCCAGACAGGTAGAGCAGATCCTCCAACGTCATCCCGCCATATTTTCTCACCTTGCCCTGTTTCCTCACCTCGCCAAATATCTCCACGAATTGAGACTCGCCAAATTCACTTTGCGCAAACAGCTGAATGACATCATTGGGCGACAACTGGATATTGGCTACACTTCCCGTCAGGTTATTATTGATATCGGAAAGATTGACCTCGAGCCTGTCTGACTGCAGGTTGGTGGAATCTCCGGCTCCACGGAAAATATATGCGCGGGGCAGATAGGTATTCCTGGTTACGCCGCCGGCACGGTTGATCAGGTCAAAAAGCCTGTCACCCTGTTTCAGCTCATACACACCGGGGTACGTGATCTCACCCATTAATTCCACTTTATTCGAAATGCCGGGTTTAACAAGATCGACTTTCACAATATCGCCGTCTTCCAGCTTAAAGTCTTCCGTAGCTATTTTAAATATGGCATTGGCGTTTACATCTCGCTGAACCTGCTTTTCGCTTTCCGTCCGGATGATCCTCACCACCGATGCATTGGCATCCGCATTCAGCCCGCCTGCGTACTTCAACAAAGCCCTAAGCCCTTCCTCTTTCTTCAACTGATAATACATCGGACGTTTGAACTGCCCGGTGGCCAGCACCTTTTTCTCCATGAAGGAAACGATCACAAAGTCGTTGTTCTGGAGGTACTGGTGTTTGCCAAAATCGCCTGTTGTCAGGTATTTATACACGTCAATTTCATCAATGACCTTTCCATTGCGTTTGATCTTGATATCACGGAGGTTTCCGAATTCATTGACGCCCCCCGCATGGGCGATCACATTAAATGCATTGGAAAATGCGGAAACCGTTACGGGCCCGGGGTTTGTAACCTCGCCCACTACATTTACATTGATGCTTCTGGGCTGGCCCAGGGAGACGGAAATATTGGTTCCTGCAGGCACCACGTTTTTGAACCGGGAATAAACGATCGAGCGCATATTCTCAAACGTTAGACCCTGTACATTGATCTTGCCCAGGCCCTGGGGAAAAATGGCCCCGTCGCGAGCCACCACGTAACTCTCCTGGAATTCAGCGCCCCCCCAGAGAGATACTACAATATAATCGCCCACACCGATCGGATAATCCAGCGGCGGGGTGGAGAGCTCGCTCACATCGGCCACCGGTCCGTTTTGAAACACGTTGGAACCGTAAGTCCGGCTGGGACTGTAACTGTTTTTTTTGATATCGTCTTTGATGATCGAATCCTTTTCTAGCCTGAAAGTCCGTTTACTTTCCAGTTCGGCGTTTTTGTCCTTGCCGGTATTCTCCCGGTTCTTATCGTTCAGTAAAGCCGATAACTGGGAGGGCGACATGCTTTTGGGATCTATCTGAGAGGGTAAGATTTCCGTTGGGATCTGCTGGTTGAGCGGCGGTTGTCCATATGCCCAGGCCGATGTGAATAGGAAAGACAGTACGAACCACAGGTTCATAACAAACCGGGTAGGGGATCGATGCATTTTTATTAGGATTGGTTTTTAATTCTATGCGGTTACAAATATACTGTAATATATTAATCAATAGGCTGATGCATCAGCCTGCTGCATTCCTGCCATATTTCAGTCACGATATCGGCGGCGGGTTTGATCTCCCTGATCAATGCGGCCACCTGCCCTATTTCGAGCTCACCTTCATCCAGGTCGCCTTCAAACATCCCTTTTTTGGCACGGCCCCTGCCCAATAACTCCGATAATTCTTCAACCGGGGCACAACGGGCTTCCGCGTCGAGCACCTGTTTACAAAATGCATTTCTGATCAACCTTACCGGTGTCAGTTGTTTGAGGGCCAGTATGGTATCCCCTTCTCCGGTTTTCAACACGGCTTCCTTGAAATGAATATGGCTGGATGCTTCCGGGCTGGCAATGAAACGGCTGCCTACCTGAACACCCGAAGCCCCGAGTACCATGGCCGCCAGCATTTGCCGGCCGGTTGCGATACCACCCGCAGCGATCACGGGAATATCCACCGCTTGCACGACCGACGGTATCAGCACAAAACTGGTTGTTTCCTCCCTGCCGTTATGACCTCCGGCCTCAAAGCCTTCGGCAACTACGGCGTCGCAGCCCGCTTTGGCAGCTTTGATTGCGAATTTACTGCTGCTCACCACATGAACAACGGTGATGCCGTGCTGCTTGAGCAACGGCGTCCAGGTTTTGGGGTTCCCCGCAGATGTAAACACCACGGGTATTTTCTCCTCGATGATGGTTTGAATATGTTTGTCGACGTCGGGGTACAAGAGGGGCACGTTCACCCCAAATGGTTTGTCGGTGGCCGCTTTACACTTCTGAATCTGTTCTTTGAGAACATGCGGGTACATGCTTCCGCTGCCCAGCAGGCCAAGCCCTCCGGCATTACTGACGGCACTGGCTAAACGCCATCCGCTGGCCCAGATCATGCCGGCCTGAATTAATGGAAAATCGATGTTGAATAGTCGGGTAACCCTGTTTTGAAACATACGCTTTACAGTTACCCCGCAAGATAATGAAATAGCCGCCCTGATTACCGGATATTGGCCCCCAGGTCGATACCTGTGTTATCCCCAATATTCAGGTTTCGGCTGGCGCCTTTGACCTCGGCATCGCTGCCGATCAGAGAATGGCTGAGTACGATACCCTGTATGGTTGAATAAGAGCCGATGATTGAATCGCGGAGTATGGCCCTGTCGAGCGTAGAGTGTTCGCCAATGGCCACATTTGGCCCTATGACCGAATTTTTGATGACACAACCCTGGCCAATGGTTACAGGCGGTATGAAAATCGAATTCTGGTAATTATCCGATTCCTCCACCTGCCCGCCGAATTTCTTAAGAAGAATCGCATTGGATTCTAACAGGGATTCCTTTTTACCGCAGTCAAACCAGTTGGTCACTTTAAAAGCCTGGAAGCGGGCACCCTGCTGGATCATACACTCCAGGGCCTCGGTCAGGGAAAATTCTTCGTATGAAGTCTTCAATCCCAGAATCTTATGCAGGCAGTCGAACAGGATATCGGTTTCTTTGATCTTATACACACCCACCAGGGCCATATTGCTTTTGGGAATGGCGGGTTTTTCTACGACACGGCTGATGAATCCGTCTTCTTCGATCTCAGCCACACCAAAATTACGCGGATCGTCCACACGCTTAACTCCCAGCATGGATTGAGGTGCGTCGATGATCTCTCTTACGTCGTACTCGGCAATCGTATCGCCCAGTACAACCAGTATTTCATCGTGCCCCACCAATTGCCTGGTGAGCCCGATGGCGTGGCCCGTTCCATGACGTTCGCTTTGCGTAACAAAATGGCAGGTAAGATCGGGGTATTGCTGGTTGACATAATCCTGGATCTTTTCGCCCAGGTAGCCAATGATAAATATAAAATCCCTGATCCCGGCTTCCTTTAACTGGTCGATGATGATGCTTAAAATGGTCTTGCCCGCAAGCGGGATCAATGCCTTAGGTTGTGTATATGTATGGGGCCGAAGCTTAGTGCCTGCGCCGGCCACCGGGATTATCGCCTTCATGTATGCTCATACCCGAACCCGGGTGTTTGATGGACAATGTATTTTCTCAAGCTATGGAAGGTGAAAGTACTGATTTTTGTGTAAATCAGACACATTCGGGCAACTGTTAACCCTGCTTTTACAAGCAACCGGTTGACACTGTTAATTATCATGGTCTTATATTTGTGCCTAAACCAGCATTATGCAATACGACAAGGCTATTTTTGACCTCATCGGGCAGGAACTGAACCGTCAACGCCAGGGAATAGAACTCATCGCCAGTGAGAATTTCACCAGTTTATCCGTGATGCGTGCCATGGGCAGCCCGCTCACCAACAAATATGCCGAAGGGTACCCGGGACGCCGGTATTATGGTGGATGCGAGATCGTCGACCAGGTTGAACAACTCGCCATTGACCGGGCCAAAGAAATATTTCATTGTGATTATGCCAATGTACAACCCCATAGCGGCGCACAGGCCAATGCCGCGCTGATGATGGCCATCCTGCAACCCGGCGACAAGATCCTGGGATTAGACCTCAGCATGGGTGGACACCTGACCCACGGTTCACCGGTGAACTTTTCCGGTAAATTATATCAGCCCTTCTTCTATGGCGTGAAAAAGGAAACCGGGCTGATCGATTATGAGATGCTGGAGGAAACCGCCCGCCGCGAAAAACCAAAACTGATCATTTGCGGAGCTTCCGCTTACAGCCGTGATATTGATTATGCGCGCATCAGACAAGTAGCAGACGAAGTGAATGCATTTGTGTTATGCGATATGGCACATCCTGCCGGCCTCATTGCCAAAGGACTGCTTTCTTCGCCTTTTGATCATTGCCATTTTGTTACCAGCACAACTCATAAAACCCTGCGCGGTCCCCGAGGCGGCATCATCCTGATGAAAAAGGATTTTGAAAACCCGTTCGGACTGAAAGATGTAAAAGGCAATATCCGGTTGATGAGCAACCTGCTTGATATGGCCGTATTCCCGGGCACACAGGGCGGACCACTGGAACACGTGATCGCTGCCAAAGCGGTGGCTTTCGGAGAAATATTGAGCGATGAATTCGGCACTTATGTGAAACAGGTGCAGACCAATGCGCAGGCGATGGCCAACGCCTTCGTTAAAAGGGGTTACCAGATCATCAGCGGCGGAACCGATAACCACCTCATGCTGATCGACCTCCGCAATAAGAATATCACGGGCAAAAAAGCACAGGAAACATTGGACAGGGCTCATATCACCCTGAACAAAAACGCCGTGCCTTTTGATGACAAAAGCCCGTTCGTAACCAGTGGCATACGGGTAGGCGTACCCGCCATCACATCAAGGGGCCTGAAAGAAAACCATATGGAAACCGTGGTAGGCTTTATAGACCAGGTGCTGGCCAATATCGATAGTGAGCCGGTCATCAGCCAGGTAAAAAAAGATGTACAGGATTTCATGCAGGGATTTCCTCTGTATCCCGAACTCGGATAACTCATAACACCAGAATCATGATCCAACGAATACAATCAATCTGGATGCTGCTTGCATCTGTATGCGCCTTCCTGAGCATCAAACTCCCCTTTTATGTAGGCACCAATGCAAAGGGCGTGGGTTCCTATCAGCTCAATGGCGCTGAAAACCTTTTCCTCCTGTTCCTGTCCATAGCGGTGGGTATCGTAGCGCTGGTGGCCATATTCCTCTATAAAGACAGGCGGCTCCAAATGCGCATATGCGTAGCTGATATTTTCCTGGAAGCCGCGCTAATTATCTTGTATTACAGGGAGTCGGCCAAATTTACCGAAGGAACATTTGCCTTGACGGCACTGTTGCAGGCTGCCATATTCTTCCTCCTGTTTTTAGCCATCCGGGGTATCCGTAACGATAACAGGATCATCCGGGAAAGCGACCGCCTGCGCTGATCAGAGAAAGCGTCCCGTAACACTGGCCTTCACTTTCTTCAGGTCGGTTGGTTTTCCGGCAAAAACAAGCTGGCCTCCTTCGTCACCGGCTCCCGGGCCCAGGTCGATGATCCAGTCGCATGATTTCAATACATCCGTATTATGCTCGATGACAATGACGGAATGGCCCTGGTTGATCAGTGCATTAAATGATGCCAGCAGTTTTTTAATATCATTGAAATGAAGACCGGTGGTGGGTTCATCAAAAATGAACAGAATTTGCCCGTTACCCGCATCGGGCCTGGCTGAGGCTTTTCCCCTGCCCAGGAAAGATGCCAGCTTGACCCGCTGGGCCTCACCGCCGGAAAGGGTGTTGGATGATTGCCCCAGTTTTACGTATCCCAAACCCACATCACTGAGCGGTTGTAATTTTCTTGCCACCTCTTTACCATCTTTCGGGTCCTGGTTGAAAAATTCAATGGCTTCGTCCACACTCATGTCGAGCAATTGGTGGATGTTGACCTGGTTATAGGTCACTTCCAGCACCTCATCTTTAAATCGCTTTCCATGGCAAGACTCGCATTCCAGGTGCACATCGGCCAGGAACTGCATCTCAACGATCTGTTCTCCTTCTCCTTTACAGGTATCGCATCGCCCCCCATCCACATTAAACGAAAAATGTTTGGGTTGAAAGCCACGCATCTTACTTAATGGTTGCTTGGCATATAGGTCTCTGATCTCGTCATACGCCTTAATATAAGTAACAGGGTTGCTTCGGCTTGATTTCCCAATCGGGTTCTGGTCTACAAGCTCCACATGCCTGATATCGTCGATGTTTCCCGTCAGGGAACGGAACAACCCGGGCTTATCGGTGAATTCGCCTTTGAGCTTCTGCAGGGCAGGATATAGAATCTGTTTTACAACGGTGGTTTTACCGCTGCCGCTGACACCGCTGACCGCGCAAAGTACATTTAGTGGGAATTCAATGGAAAGGTCTTTCAGGTTATGTTGCCGGGCGCCTTCCAGCAAGATAGACCTGTTCCAGTTGCGCACCTGCCTGGGTGGTTCAATAGACAGTCGCCCCGACAAATACTTTCCGGTCAGGCTTTCCGGGTGACGGCAAATCTCTTCATAATTCCCTTCGGCAATGACTTCACCGCCCAGGTGGCTGGCCAGCGGTCCCATATCGATGATATGGTCGGCCTCCTTCATCATCATTTCATCATGTTCAACCACCACCACGGTATTGCCCAGGTCGCGCAGTTCTTTCAACACCGCGATCAGCCTTTCCGTATCACGGCTGTGAAGACCGATTGAAGGTTCATCCAATATATACAATGAATTGGTGAGGTTACTGCCGAGGCTGCGTGTCAATTGTATCCGCTGGCTTTCACCCCCACTCAGCGAATTAGCGAGCCGGTTCAGGGTGAGATACCCAAGCCCAACATCCATCAGTGTTTTCAACCGGTGTTCCAGCTCAGCCAGGATCCTTTTTGCAACCTGTTTGTGAAAATCGGAAAGTTCCAGTTTCCTGAACCACTGCTGAAGATCTCTCACCGGCATTTCGCACAACTCGCCAATATGCTTACCGCCGACTTTTACATACAGTGCTTCCTTACGCAAACGATATCCCTGGCAGGAAGTGCAGGTGGTACGCCCACGATAACGACTGAGCAATACACGATACTGAACCTTATACAGATTTTGTTCAACCTCCTTGAAGAAATCCTGTATACCACTGACCTGCCTGTTACCGTTCCATAAAAGGTCAAGTTGAGCGTCTGTCAGATCTATCACAGGTTTATGTATGGGAAAATCATATGCGGCCGATTTCCGTATAAAAGCGTCCTTCCATTTGCCGAGCTTCTCCCCTTTCCAGGGTGCAACGGCCCCTTCGTAGACGCTGAGCCGCTTGTCGGGAATGATCAGGTCCGGATCGATACCCAGAATCTGGGAGAAACCTTCGCAAACAGGACAGGCCCCAAAAGCGTTATTAAAGGAAAAAAGGTTCGGCACCGGTTCCTCGAAACTCATGCCGTCGAGTTCAAAGCGATTGCTGAAATGAATAAGGCGGCGCCCGTTCACCTCCACCTGCATATCTCCTTCACCTTCATAAAATGCCGTACTAACGGAATCAGATGAACGGTCTCGATCATCTTCATCAAAATCACTTTTTTGATCATCCGGTCAACAACACGAACGCCTGTTCCCCGGAACTCTTTTTTTTGGCGCTACCGAAAGGTGATTCCCCGGATTCAAGCAGGTCTTCAATTGATAGTATATCGGGTCTTCTGTAAATCCTGGAAAAGCCCTTTTGAAGCAGAATATTCAATTCCTCTTTCCACTGCCTGTTGGCATGGTTCTTCAACGGAACCAGTATAAGGACCTTATCGCCGCCTTCCAGGCCCCTGACCGCTTCCACCACATCCGTTACATCATCCTTTCTGACCTCCCTGCCGCTGACGGGGGAGATCGTTTTCCCGGCACGTGCAAACAATAACCTGAGGTAATCGTATATCTCGGTCATGCTGCCCACCGTACTGCGTGGTGTACGCGTGATCACTTTCTGTTCAATGGCTATGGCCGGGCAAAGCCCTTTGATATAATCCACATCAGGCTTATTCATGCGTTGCATGAATTGTCTTGCATATGCACTGAGGCTTTCCGCATAACGTCGTTGCCCTTCAGCAAACAATGTGTCGATGGTCAGTGAGGATTTTCCAGAACCGGACACACCGGTAACGACTACCAGCTTTTGTCTGGGTATGTCAACAGAAATATTTTTCAGGTTATGTACACGTGCGCCCCTGATCTGAATAGCCTGGTCATCGGTTTTGCTGGAACGGGTGGAGGATATCCGGGTTACCCTTGTTTTAGTAGCCATACCCCAAATGTACGCGGCTTTCCGGAAATCAACGCTTTTGGTTGATTTACAGCACTTTAAAAGGGCCGATTCGTAAAACTACGATAGGGGGCCTCGTAAAACTACGCGTTTATACGGCACCGTTATAACGCAAACAGGATCAAATTATTATCATAAAAAAAGGCGCCGTATATATGAGTATATTCACTTAATGAAATCTTCGTGTAAATGAAACCGTTACCCATAGGTGTAAAAAATATTTTATAAAAAAAGTTAAAAAATATTTGGTGGGTAAAATTTTATTACTATTTTCACAGTCCAATATCCAATAAAGTGAAAAGCCGCAGTTGCCTTTCCTTAGACTTCTACGCTTCTTTCATCCCTTATTGTTTATTGGTTAAAAAGTCCTGAATCCATAACCTTTATTAAACTGTAAGAAGAGATGAAAAACCTCAAAAACCAACCCGACCAAGAACTCGTACGCGCCTACATGAATGGCGATTCCAATGCCCTCTCTATTTTAATCGAACGTTACAAAGACAAAATCTACACATCCATTTACCTGCTGGTAAAAGACAAATATCTCGCAGAAGATATTTTCCAGGATGTCTTTATCCGTATTATCGACACGCTTCGCGGCGGCCGTTATACTGATGAAGGAAAATTCCTGCCCTGGGCCATGCGTATCGCTCACAATCTTTGCGTGGATCATTTCCGTAAAGTAAAACGCAGCCCCAATATCAAAACCAGCGATGACAGGGATATATTTGAAGTATTGAATTTTTCTGAAGCCGGCGCCGACCAGCGTATGATGGCCGACCAGAGCCACGATAAGATCCGTAAAATGATCGACCTCCTGCCGGAAGACCAGCGTGAAGTGATCATCCTGCGTCATTATGCCGACCTCAGCTTCAAGGAAATCGCCGGATTGACCAAATGCAGTATCAATACAGCGCTCGGTCGTATGCGTTATGGTCTGATCAACCTGCGTAAAATGATGACAGAAAAGCAGATCGCATTATAATATCACCCCCACATTCAGTAATCCCCAAAGAAATAAAGCCCGCTGATTAACAGCGGGCTTTTTATGCATACCATTAAACTTCCGTAATTAAAAATGTGTTGAATGATCATTGACCAATGAGCGGTTGCTCAAATCGTGTAACAACCCATCGAAGCGGTATATAGCATGTTACTTATTGAACTCTTTTAGCCCGCACTGGAGCCAGGCGAGGTATTCATCCGCAGAAGGAGTATAACCAACGGGTTCGGTCAGTAATTCCTCCCTGGTATTGAGGATCGCATATAAAGGCTGTGCGTTATTGGAAAAATTTTCCGTTTCAAATGTCGCCCAGAGATCTCCTACTGTATTGATCTCCTTTTGGGTGCCGTCCTTCATGGTATATACGAACCGTTTATCGGCAGGGAGTTTCTGTTTATCATCCACATATAGCGAAATCACAATGAATTTCTCTTTCATCAATGCATACACATCCGGCCTGCTCCAAACCTTTTCTTCCATACGGCGGCAATTGACACAGGCGTACCCGGTGAAATCAAGCAAAACAGGTTTATTTTCTTCTTTTGCCATAGCAAGGCCCTTGTTGTAATCGCGGGTACCATGCAAACCAAGGACAAACTCAGCGTTCTGGTGATATACACTGTAATATAACGGTGGCGGGAAACCGCTGATCAGTGTCAGGTTGGCAAGCCTGGAATTGGTCACGCCCGGCACCAGGTACAAAGTAAAGAGCCCGGTTAATACAGCCAGGCCAATCCTGACTGGCGACAGTTTTTTTACAGGAGAATCATGCTTGAAACGGATCAGCCCCAGCAGGTAAAGCGTTAGACCCGCTCCTATGATGATCCACAGCCCGATAAACACCTCGCGCTTAAGTAAACCCCAATGCTTGACCAGGTCTGCATTCGACAAAAATTTCAATGCCAGCGCCAGTTCCGCGAATCCCAAAACGACTTTTACCGTATTGAGCCAGCCCCCTGATTTTGGCAGGGAGGAAAGCCAGTGCGGAAACAGGGCAAAGAGGCCAAAGGGTAATGCCAGCGCTAAACCGAAGCCCGCCATGCCCGCAGTCAATTGTATGGCGCCTCCACTGGCCGTTAAGGAACCAGCCAGCAACGAACCCAGTATCGGACCAGTGCAGGAGAATGAAACGATGGCAAGTGTAAGGGCCATAAAAAAAATGCCCATGATATTGCCCAGGCCGGCCTTACGGTCTGCCGTACCCGATAATGAGGCAGGAAGCGTGATATCGAATAATCCGAAAAAGGAAAGGGCAAATACGATGAATACGATAAAAAAGATGAGGTTGAGATACACATTGGTGGAAATATTGTTGAGTATCTCGGGGTTCAGCTTATCGAGGAAATGAAAAGGCAGGCTCAACACTACATAAATCAGCAGGATGAAAAACGCATAAAACATGGCGTTCCTGATACCGGCTTTACGGCTTTGCGCTTTCTTCGTAAAGAAAGAAACCGTCAGCGGGATCATGGGAAAAACGCAGGGTGTCAACAGGGCCACCAGGCCCGCGAGGAATCCCAGCAGGAATATGCCAACAAGGCCTTTTGATGCGGTAGTGCTTTCCACTCCCGTTGAGGCGCCACATACACGGGCCGGGTTCCTGATATCTATGGACGGGATGAGTATCCTTGTTTCAACCGCGCCCAGATTCGGATGGCCAAACACAACCGTCAGTTTCGCTTCTTCCGGTATAAACTGCCCTAATCCTGCCGCTTCATAGGCTACGGAAAGCCGCAGACTGGCGGGCGCTTCACCGCTCAACCGGTAACGGTATCTCAGGCTG
The DNA here is from genome assembly GCA_046329695.1 of Ferruginibacter sp. GTDB lineage: Bacteria > Bacteroidota > Bacteroidia > Chitinophagales > Chitinophagaceae > Ferruginibacter. The sequence goes on along the minus strand of JAXLUE010000031.1, from coordinate 4,252 downwards.
ATACTGTCGGTAGTAACTATTTTGCGGTGCTGCTCAAATAACGGGTCAGCGATCTCCGCATTTTTTCCACTTATTTGAATATCGGCAGCAGGTACCAGGGAATCTCCGATCGAAAACCGTAAGCCTTCAAGACCGTCTTCCGAGTCTGCCTTTGCATACATGTGCCAGCCTTTGCTGATGATACCACGAAGTGTGATATCGTATTCTTTGTCGGAAATCTTATTGACAGCCGATTGCCATTTTACCACCAGGCTGTCCTGCGCCAGCATTTTACCCGGTAAGAGATACAGGCATGTGATCAGTAAGAAAAATAGACGGAGTTGGCGCATAGGTGATAAAAAATCCCGATAAACGAGTACCGGGATGAACAAAAGTAATGGATTATTTACCGTCGATTTTTATGGAAAACGGAATTTCCTTAGGCGGCAGGCAGCGGTTATCATTGCAAACCATATAGGTAACGAAACCTTTAACCACTGTTGTTGCGGTGGATTTCAGTTTCACTTTCTGAATGAAGTCGACCTGGTTACCATAGTATCTCAATGTTGATTTGAAATTCGGATCATAGGTTTTTTCGAGCTTGCCTGATTCCTTAACGCCACCTTGTAATACGACCAGTGGATTTTTATCAAAACGGAAACTGGTGGGTTCGGGGCCTTCGCCAGCCTGCTGTGCGTAGATATGCCATTTGGGATCAAGGCTGGCAGTCATGTGCAGCTCATAGGTCTTATCAGCCGTTTTTTTAGCCGTATAGGACCACTTGACCGGGTTCTCGATTTGGGAAAAACCCTGAGTGCCAATAAATATCAGGGTAAGCAGGGAAAAAAGTCGCTTTAAGTTCATAGTCTGGTGCTTAACGTTCGTCTGACTGCAAAATTATCTGTTAGCAGCCCAAAAGGCTGTTAAAGTCTGTTAATATCATGCCCCGATTCCGAAAAGCTGGCGGAAGACGGTTTTCCCGTCGGTATTTCCGAGTGCGGGATTGCAGGCACGTTCGGGGTGGGGCATCATGCCAAATACATTCTTTGTCCGGTTCGTTATCCCGGCGATATTATGCAGTGCGCCATTGGGGTTGCTGTCTGCGGTAACCTGCCCATGTGCATCCGAATAATAATACAGCACCTGGTCATGGGATAAGATCTCCTGCATCACATCAGGAGTGGCAAAATAACGTCCTTCGCCGTGTGCAATGGGAATTGTCAGGGCTTTTGCCTGGCCTGCTCCGGGTGTGGTCAGGTGCACATTTTTACAAATAAAGGTCTGGCCCGCGTTTCTCAGCAGCACGCCGGGAAGAAGCCCGCTTTCGCACAGGATCTGAAACCCGTTACAAACACCAAGCACTTTACCTCCCTCCCCGGCAAATTTTACCACTTCCTGCATCATTGGGCTGAAACGGGCAATGGCGCCGCAGCGCAGGTAATCACCATAACTGAAACCTCCGGGCAGTACGATGCAATCATCTTTGGTGAAAGCACTTAGATCGCGGTCCTTGTGCCATAAGACTACAACCTCCTGGTTCAGGTCGTTCTGAAGGGCTTCCACCATATCCCTGTCGCAATTGGAACCGGGGAATACTACCACACCGAATTTCATTTTGCTGCGTTTTGAAGTATATGCAAATGTAAATCAGCGGGGTGGATTTACCTGATGAAATAACCCTGAACGATGGTCAGTATGAAGAGGCCCCAGTGGATAAGGTGTGCAAACCATTTCCTGTCGGGATAAAAAAGAGATGCTGCCATGACTGCCGCCACAGGAACGAGGCTCAGGAACCAGCTGCCGGGTCCGAACGAAGCCGTTAACAGGGGCATGAGCAAGGCTACCAGGAGGTAGAGGTAAACGAGGCTCCAGCATTTCCGGGATTGAACAAGGAGCCGGCTGATCGATTGTTGTATGAAAACCGAGCCGGATGACGACGGCCAGCAGGATGATCGTAATGCATATATAACCCCAGCTTGTTTGATGGAATCCTCCTGAGGACATATTGACGACAGGGAGTTTGAAAGATTCCCATTGGCCGGTCAGGAATATCCAGGCGCCATAAAAATAGGCAGGTGCCAGCATGCCAAGCAAGGCCACCACCCATTCCGGCAGTTTAAAGGGCCTGGTAACGGAAAGCCCCACAACCAGGAGAAGGGTGAATGCGATACCGGGAAAGTAGAAAAACGTGGCCACGCCCAGCGCCATGCCCGTATTGAACAGGATGGTTTTGGCATTGGGGTGATTATACAGGTTACTTAATTGGGAAAGGATCCAGACAAGCAGGGTTGCCATGATCAGTTGTGCCGATAATATTTGCCATTCCCTGAACAGTGACGTGATGAGCAGGTAACACATGGCAGGAAGGTAATTAGGCTTAGGAAGCAGTTTTTGGGCATTCACCAGTTTATTGATACCCATGGCCTGAACATACAGGAGTATGAATGCGCAGATACTGTAAATAACCGGAAAAGTACTTCCGGCATTATCCAGCCAATTGAGCAGGTAGCGGTAAAAGAACCCGTCTGCTTCCGCCGCATGCGGCACCTGCGGATACAGGAATATGGGAAGTTTGATCAGCAGCCCGTATGCAAGCAGCAGGAAACTGTTGATCGGGTTATTGGCTTTGAATGTGCCTGTCACAATAAATGAAGATTGGCTGATAAAGGGTTAACCCTGCAAAAATGGGCTTTATGGATCATATATAAAAATCCGTTAGTCGTTAAAATCGATCCGGGCAAAAGCGATATACCCCAGGTATACATAAGGTATGATGACCTGCCTGGCTCCCACCTGCTTCGCCAGCCTGGGCATGAATCCGTAACCGAGTTCATTACTTCGTATTGTGGGATATCTTTTGATCTGGCCGCCAGGTTGCAGGGCATGATTGCTGATGATCTGCTTCTGGTTGTCTTTGTCCAGGAAGAGGAATCGTACCTCTCCCCCTGCGTTCATCGTTGAGAAAGATAAAAAGTTCTCACTGTCCACATCATACTGCGTTTTATGGATCACATTGTTCCACTCCAGCTTCAGGGTTGAGTCTACACTCATGATCACGATATCGTTGTAATAATAACGGGTATTCACATCGCGGGCCGATGAATTCCATGGACGATAACCATAATAGTAATATGGGTTATTGAGGAAATAATCATTGGCAGTGCCGGAATAGTAATTATTGTAGAACATATAATTCCTGTTCCAGTTATTGTTATACATGGTTTCCGTAAAATAATCCTCTGCCGCTATCACAAAACCGCCTTTACGTTTCAGGATTATGTTTCTGATGGTCAGGTTATCAAAACTGAGTGACGATTTATCCATCGGATTGATCAGTCTGCGCAGGGAATCGGAAAAAGGATTAAACACAGCACTGACGGCTTTTTCACCGTTCATATCAATGATGGAGGTGAACAGCCCTTCCACCATTTTATTTTTTCTGCCCTGGTAAAAGGCATTGATCATGAAATGTTTGTTCAGGTTGTCGGCTTTGATGGAAACCTCATTGACATATTGTTCATTCAGCGAGATATTGTAAAACCTGAAAGTATCCATTCCCGGCTTATGCAGCAGGATGTGAATGGTATTGGTTTTTTCGCGGTTACTCTTGCCCGTTCCCCTGGCAAACAGGAAATCTCCATTGTTATCCACTACCAGTTCGCTGTAAAAGTCTCGCCGGTCGTCATATTTAACCAATTGGCGCGAGCTGTCGAGCTGCTGAAAATCCTGGTTGAATAAACGGGTGGCAACGGTCAGGTAATCATTCCTGACCTGTCTTTTGTAAATCAGGATGCGTTCTTTGTTTTCGCTGCAGGAATAGGAATATATCTTATTGTCTGCAAAAAAACCGATCCGGGTGGTATCCAGAACAACCGGCTCCGACAGTCTCTCCCCCGCCGCATTCATTTTAACGGCATTGCAGAAAACTACGTTGTTCTTCTGGTACTGATAAATGATATAGTAATAGTTGGGATAGGTAATAAAATCCAGATTGAATGTCTTATCGTTGATAAAGTCCAGCTGCTGATGCTGTACGATCTTCATCTGCTGGTCGTACCGCGTGATATAATGCTTCCGGCTGACCATCTTATAAACAAGTACGCTGGTGTCGAATTTACCAAGTATTTCGAAGTAGGTGTCGCGGCCTTCCTTTTTGCTGTATTCGGAATAGGTGATCTTTTGCGCACCGGCATGCAAACTACTTAAAAACAATACGGTGAAGAATATATGCAATCGCCTCATGGAGGAAAAATTATGATCTTAAATATACGAT
>JAXLUE010000030.1:0-26061 GCA_046329695.1 Ferruginibacter sp. | reverse complement strand
TCGCATTCAGCGTCCAGCAGCCCGGCAACTATACCATACAGCCGTTCCGGTTCAGTTATTTTGACCCTGCGGCAGGGGAGTACAAAGAAGTGGAAACGGAACCTTTGCAGTTAACGGTGGATCCTGCCGATCCCAGTCTCGTAAACCAGGTACCCGGGCAAATCGAAAAGCTCAGTTTTATCAACCGTATTTTTTACCACCGCTGGTGGATCATCATTTTTGTGGCGGTGGTCATCTTGTCCGGACTCCTGATCTGGGTTTGGCGCGACAAGAAAGAAACCGACAGGAAAATGAAAGAAACAAAGCCGGACAAAGAAATTCCGGAAGCAACAGTATCCGATGCTCCGGCAATACCGGAACAGGCTGTAAACCCTTTACAGGCCTCGGCTGATTGCCTGGAAAGCGCCGATCCGTCGGATTTTTACCGCGTACTTAACCGGGAACTGAAGGCGTGTTTGTGTACGACATTTTCGCTGGAACCATCGAGACTCAACCTGTCTGCATTGCCCGACCTGCTTGATCGACAAGGGATCTCACCGGTACTGGCTTTGCGTACGCAACACCTGATGCAAAGGCTGGAACAAATAATATACACGCCGTTTGAAGGCGGCGTACAGGCCAGGGCCTTGTATGAAGAGGCGCAGGGCCTGGTGAGCGACTGGATGAGTGAAAGGGCTAATCCTCTGTGAATTTATAACCCACGCCCCTGACGGAATGGAAATATGCCGGGTTACGGCTATCGTCTTCAAAATACTTTCTGAAGTTGAGTATGAAATTATCGATCGTTCTCGTGGTGGGGTAAACGTTATATCCCCAAACGGATTGCAGTATTTTTTCCCTGGGCACCACTTCGTTCCTGTTTTCGATCAGCAGCTTCAGCAACATGGCTTCCTTTTTGGTCAGTTCTATCAGCTCCCCTTTTTTATTGGTTGCCTGTAAACCTTTAAAATCGATCTTATTCTTTCCGAACCGGTATTCATCGGCTACGGTTTTGATGCCATGGATCTGCCCGCTTTTACGGATAAGCTTATTCACGCGTAACAGGAGTTCTTCCAGGTTGAAAGGTTTGGTGAGATAATCGTCTGCGCCTTTTTTAAGACCGAGCACACGGTCGGCGCTGCTGTTCTTGGCACTCAGGATGAGGATCGGTATATCCGGGTCCTGGAGCCTGATGGTTTCACATACGGATATGCCGTCGATTTCGGGCAGCATGACATCGAGGATGATGAGGTCGAAATGTTCCTGCTTGAATGTTTTCAGTGCATCGGCGCCGTCGTAGCTGCTGCTCACCTCGTAACCTTCCAGTTCCAGGTTCAGCTTGAGCGCTTCCTGCAGGTTCTCTTCATCCTCCACCAGTAATATGGAATATTTCTTTTCGCTCATGATTTTCATTATGCCTGTAAGGCCATTTCAACCACCATGTTGGCGCCATGCGGTTGATTATCCCTAACAAATATACGGCCATTGTGTTCGCTGATGATCTTGTGTGTCAGGTAAAGGCCCAGGCCGGTTCCTTTGGATTGCCTGGTTGCTTCATTGCCCAGCCGGTGAAATTTTTCAAACACTTTAAGTTTATCTGCATCCAGGATACCGGGACCTTCATCGGCCACCGAAACCCTGACCAGGTTGCCGGTCGGTTTGACGCTGATATGAACGGCCGTATCTTTTGGCGCATATTTGAAAGCGTTATCCAACAGGTTATTGATGGCCAGTTGCAGGAGCAGCCCGTCTCCCATGACATACAATCCCTCATCAATGTCGGTGCCGATCTGTTTCAACGGGTACCTGGATCGGAATTCTTCGACACATTGATCTGCCAGTTCGCCTATATTGATCTCTTCCCTTGTGATGCGATAACCGCCGGTGTCGAACTGCGAAGAAAGCAGCATATTATTACACAGGGCGTTCATCCTGTTGGCTTCCTGCAGGGTATTGGCCAGAAGTTTATGTTGCTGCTGTTCGTCGAGTTTTCTCTTTTGAAGGGTTTCCAGGTTAAGTTTGGCGATGGCGATCGGTGTTTTGAGTTCATGCGTCACTGCGATCATGAAATGTTGTTGTTGCCGGTTGATGGTGAACTGTCTTTTTGCCGAACGGTAAACGAAGATGGCGCCGGCTGCAATGAGTAATAGGAAGATAGACCCTTCACCGATGTACTGTGCTGTCTTTCTTTTTTTGTCCTCCCTGATCACTGACAGTTTTTGTTGAAAGGCAGGATCGTCCTGTTTCAGGTCCATCACTTTGTATTCCATCATTTGTTCGTTTTGCCTGCTGAGCGCAATGAACCACCAGACCAGTGCGGCGATGATATAAGCCAGCAGGAACCAGTAGATGAAAAAGATGAACCGAATTTTTTTGACTTTTCCGGGCATAATGGAAAGTAAAATTAAAGGATGATTCCGGGAACTTACCGGAATGTTCAGGTGGTGGATCAGTTCCTTTTATCCAGCCCCCAGGAGAGTTTGCTGCGCAGTGTTTGCAGGAAATTGTTTTCGTTCAGCCTGATGAGGTTGATGCCAAAAGCCTCTTTCCTGACAGCCAGTTGCACTTCTTTTGCCACGATCTCACGCCGGCTGTCGAGTGTGCAGAGGAAACCGTCCGTACGTCCTTCGAGTTCAAAGGAGATGATGGTATTGTCGGGCACCACGATAGGCCTGACGTTCAGGTTATGCGGGGCCACGGGGGTGATGACGAAACTGCTGTTATCCGGAAAGACCACCGGACCGTTGCAGCTCAGGGAATAACCGGTGGAGCCGGTGGGGGTGGCTACGATCAGTCCGTCGGCCCAGTAGGTATTCAGGAATTCCCCGTTGAGATAAGTATGGATCTTGATCATCGGGGAACTGTCTTTCTTATGAATTGAAAATTCATTCAGGGCATAAGGGGTATCGCCAAATAAGGGAATATTTGCATCGAGGTGGATCAGGGATCGTTTATCGAGCACATATTTACGGTTGATGATGGAGTCGAGGGCGGATTCAATATCTTCCTTACCGATATTGGCGAGAAAACCCAGCCTGCCGTAGTTGATGCCCAGTACCGGTATGCCGGTATCCTTGACAAGGGTTACGGTATCGAGCATGGTGCCGTCGCCGCCAAGGCTGATGAGGCAATCGATGGAGGAGTCCAGTATATTACTGTCGTTAAAGGTGGAATAAGCGGCGTTGATATTGATGGCTGAATAGAACTGGTTGAAAAAGTCCTGGAAGAAGACGGGCTCCACACCCTGGCCGATCAGCAGGTCGAGCAGCAGGTTCAGGTCCTGCAACTGGTTGTTTTCAACGCCCCTGCTGTAAATGGCAATCTTCATCGCTTTGTTTTAAAGCCAGGTATTTTTCCTGGCGGTCAAAGATTTGTTTTCGCGTGTAAAAATAGCCCCTTTTCACCTAATTGGTTAAAACTGTATTCGATCTTCAGGCATATGTCGTACAGTGTGAGCATGTCGATACCTATACCGCCGGTGTACAGCAATCGGTTGTTGAGTTTAGTGTCTAGTTCCCGGGTGATGCCGCTCCATCCTGCATCAGCATATGTTTTGGCAAAAAAAGTAAATGGGATGGAAGGGATGGCTTTGAATTTCCATGGCAGGGGAATATTAAAGCTGATGAGTTTTTTTGACAGGGTGTACTTTGCAATGGCTGCGGCGAATCCGTCGACCACATAATTCTCCAGGCCGCGAAGATAAAATTCTTCATAACCCATGGCCCGTTGATTGATGTAAGCCGTGCGGAACGGGGCTTTGATAACACCCAGGAATTGATAGGCGCCATACCAGTTCCGGCCGTAAGGTTCGTGTATACGATAATGTCCTTCCAGCCTCAGCTGGTTTACGCCTCCCGTGAATCCAAATCCCCTCTTCAAAATGGATGCGTTGTAGATGACCCCTTTCAGCGGGTAATTGATGTTGTTCACTTTAACATACTGGAACGTATATCCGAAAAAAGGGAACCCAAGTGTTGATCTGCCGTTATTCAGGTACAGTGGATTGTATTTGGGCGTACGGATACTGTCTGCCACCGAGTGGTACCAGAACCCGGCGGTGAAGAGGTGCTTACGATAATAACCGCGCCTTAACTGGTAGCTGGCCCTTAACATATATTCATTCCGTGAAAAATCATTGTTGTTGAATCGTAGCAATTGGTTGTCCTGGCTTGTTTTGTATTGTACTTCCCTTGTTTGGGACAGGCTGGCAAAAATGGAGAAGCCTTCGGTAAGCCTGGCATTGCTGTATGGCGCGGTGTAGCTTGCCGCTACGGTTCGTGAAAATCCGTTCAGGAGGTAAATACGCAACTGGTCGGCCCTTCCGCTGAAATTATAGTGGGCAAACTTGATCCCATAAGTAACGCGGTTGAGGTTGGCATTATAACGATTGACCCATTCGTTCAGGTTCCGGTCTACCAGTTTGAACTGGGGAGCGGGCCAGATATACCATCTCTCTTTGAGGTAAACGAACAGGTTAATATTCGAGCCGTCACCCAATACGGGGATCACCTGTACTTCTGAAAAAAGGTTGGTATTGTAAATCAGTTGCCTGGATTGTTCCAGGATTTCGTATATCCTGCCTGCCGGGATGGAATCTCCGGTTTTGACCCTCATTTCCCGGAGGATGATATAATCTTTTGTTTTCTGGTTGCCCGCGATCCGAATAGATCCGATCCTTACCCTCGCCATGGTATCGGTAACGGGTGCCATTCCGGTGCTGTCCTGCGCATAGGTTTCCGTGATGGAAAGGGTCAAAAAGGCGCTCAGGATAAAAAGGGAGATCAGTCTTTTCATGCTGTACATGGTTGCGTCATATTCCGCGGCTATAATGGTTAGTGTCCGGTCTTAATCAGACAGCATGTTGAAAGATATCAAATATCAAGGTAATTCATCAGGTTCCGGTAATTGCTTTCGATCTCGTTTTCGAAGTGTTCCAGTCCGAAGAAATAGACCACATCATAGTCATACCTTTCAAAAGTGGCCACTACGGTGGCGATCTCTTTTTTATTGAGATGGATGGTGACGGTGAGTAACCCGTTGACGGGGTTGGTAGTGGTGTTCAGGTGCAAAATGGTGCAGTCGTTACTTTCCACGATGCGGCTGATCTCTGAAATGGCAAAATGGGTGCGTTCCATTTCCAGTACGATCAATCCGCCTATTTCGTCGGCGCCGGCAAAATTGCCCATTGTTTTCAGCAGGTCGCTGGCCGTGATCACCCCAACGAATAATCCGCCCCTGTTCACAACCGGGATAATATTGCTGTCTGCCTGGATACTCTTGTTCACGGCATTTAGAAAATGCACATCATCGGGAACGGAGACGGGTGAAAAGTTTTGCTGCAGCAGTTCTATCGGGGCTTTGTCGTCTTCCGCATCGAGCAGGTCTTCTTCGCTGATCAGGCCCAGGTATTTTTCTTCTGAAATGACGGGGAGATGCGTGACTTTGAAATCGTTAATGAGTTGCCTGGCTTTTCCAACAGAATCCTGTAGTTGTAGCCTGGGAATGTTTTGATTGATGATGTCCACAGTCAGCATATGGCCAGAATATTAGGGCATGACAAGATCATGCATAAACGAAAATAAGCAGGGAGCCTGAGATTCGGTAAAATAAAAAGTTAAAGCGTGGTTATGGTCGTTTTGAGTTTGCTCAGGAAACCATCCAGGATGCGGTTGAATTCCAGGGGCACTTCCATCATCGGTGCGTGCCCGCATTTATCTATAAAATGCAGTTCGCTGTTTGGGATCAACCTGTTGAATTCCTTTCCAACAAAAGGCGGGGTGATGGTATCGTTATTTCCCCATATCAGGCAGGTGGGTTGTTTGATCTGGCTTAATTCCTCACCCAGGTTATTGCGGATGGCGCTTTTGGCCAGGGCGATGATCTTGATCACTTTCAGACGGTTATTGGTGATCTCGAACACTTCATTGACCAGTTCGTCTGTAGCCAGTGCGGGATCGTAGAAGGTGAGTGAAGTCTTGTGACGTATATACTCCTTGTCGCCTCGTTTGGGATATGTATCGCCCATCCCGTTTTCAAAAAGACCGGAACTTCCCGTCAGTATCAGGGATTTGATGCGTTCAGGATGTTTCAGGATATGTACCAGCGCCACATGGCCACCCAGTGAATTGCCCATCAGGTGGATGCCGGTATAATTGCGTTGTTCAATGAATTTGTGCACGAATTTCTGCAGGCCGCCGACAGAAGTGTGAAGCAGGTCGAGGTCGAGCAGGGGCAACATGGGAACCACAACCTGGTGGGTCTTCCGGAAATGACCGATCAGGTCATTGAAATTACTCAAGGCCCCAAAAAGTCCATGAAGCAGGATCAGGGGTTCCCCGGTTCCTTCTTCGATGAATTTGAACTTACCATCTTGTTTGATCTCGTAACTCATGCAGGTCTCGTTCCTTTTTAGCGTATCAATACCTTAAAAAATAAAAATATGTCCTTGCTGTGGTGGCTAAATTACATCAAATACGGTTAAAGGCTGTATTTAATGCTGCATTTTGTTGGAAACAGCGCTGAAAAAGGCTTCCAGCTGGCCGAAGATATTTTTGAAAACCGGAATCACGGAACCGAGCCCTTCGGTGATCGCCGGTGCCACGGGTGCCAGCAGGGGGTAAGCAACTGACGTTCCGGTTTGTTGCATGGTTACGAGGTTAAGTTGTACGGCATAAAAAAGGATGACACTGTATATGCATGCGTACAGCAAGCTGTAAAAAAGCATGCCACCCAGTTTATTGGCCCACCCCAGCATGACCGTGTCCAGGACCGAACTGATCAGCCGGCCACCCATGTTCACCAAAAACGCCACCAAAATGAAAACGGCCAGGAATGCAAGAAGCGGGATCCACCGGGCAGACGTGCCGTATTCCGATATCCGGGTGGCCACCACTGCGGATAATTTCAATGCGGCCACCAGGCCGATCAGCCAGGCGAGTAAGGAAAAAACCGAACCAACAAGGCCCTGGCGCATGCCTTTGATACAGGCGGCCACTAACAACAGGGCGGCGATGATATCGAGCAGCATATAGGGTTTGAGGTTTAAAGTGTAAGGTGCGGGGGCCATTGTATCGGCAGCACGATAACATCTAATACATGAATCTTCACCGGTTCACGCGTTATCCCAATAATTCCTTTACGATTCCACTGATCATTTTTCCATCGGCCTGGCCTGCCAGTTTTTTAGAGGCTATGCCCATTACTTTTCCGAGGTCGGCAGCTGAACTGGCGCCGGTTTCTGCTATAATGGCGGCAACCGCAGTTTTGATCTCTTCTTCACTGAGCTGTTTTGGAAGAAATTTCTCAATAACTGCCATCTCTTCTTTTTCTTTCTGTGCCAGGTCTGCACGGCCCTGTTTTTCAAATATATCAAGTGAGTCGCGGCGTTGTTTCATCATCTTTTGCAGGAATTTTTGTTCCGTGGCCTCGTCAATCTCACCACCGGCGCCGGGCTCCGTCTTGGCTTTGATGATCTCCGCCTTTATGGCCCGCAGGCTGCGTAAAACGGCTTCATTCTTGGTTTTCATGGCTTCTTTCATTTCTTCCATGATCTTTGATTCGAGAGACATATGATGTAAGGTTTAAGGGTTTAGGGGTTGATGGTTGAAGGGGTTAAAAAGGTTGAAAAGGTTGAAAAGGTTAAAAAGGTTAAAAAGGTTGAAAGGGTTGAAAAGGTTGAAGGAGTTGAAGGGGTTGATGGTTGATGGGTTGAATGTGTTTCATTTCAATCAACGAGCTCCGTTATTCCCTCTGTATCCGGTGACCTTAATAGTAAAACTTATTTACGCATTTTGCTTCAATTGTTCGGCGCGGAACTTATTAAAAAACTCTTTGGCAAAAGTTTTCATTTCTGCGCATAATGCTTCCTGTTTGGTAGCGCGGTTCAGGGTATCGGCCATGGTCATCATCATCTGGTAAAAGAAATCTCCCATTTCATCTACCATCATATCCTTGGTCCAGAGATCAATGCGCAGTGCGGTTTTATCCTGTCCGTCCCAAAAGGCCAGGCAAAAGGCTTTGGCTTTTTGTTTCATCTCGGCGGAAGAATCGGAGGCTTCCCAGAGTATTTGTTCCGGTATTTTATTATTGTCGAGCATCACGTCGATGCTGATCGTTGATTTATGCATATTCCAAGATGTTTACTGAGCTGCAAAGGTAAGGCCTTTCTTCCCGAGTAGGGCATGGCGAAGGGCTGAAACGGCCTGATCCACGCCCGACGATGCGGCCAACCGGTTTCCGCTATGGATGATTTCGGTCCGCAGGCTTTCATCTTTATACAACCTCATCATTTTTTCTGCAATGGCCGATTCGGTCAACGAACTGTACAAGGCCGCTTCTCCGTATCTCGATCGGTGAAAGGGGCTGTCGGTGCATATGAGGGGTGAACCGCAGGAGAGGCAATTCAGGGAAGCCTGTTCGGGTATGTCGGCCACTGGCAGGTACAACGTGGCATAGGCCCCGGAAAGGATGGTTTGCCAGCCTGTATTATCAACAGGGGTTGCTATTTTCACTTCATCGCGGTATTTATAGGTTGCCAGGTTTTCAACAGAAAAACCCTTTTCTGTCCGGGTGGAAAGCAGCAGCATCTGCATATTGGACTTTTGCCATTTCTTAAAAATGGAAAACGCTTTTAAGGCAAGTGTGGTATGCATGCTGGTCAACCCGGTTACCAGGAAAACAAAATAGGATCTGCCACCTGTCAGTTCTTCGATGTTGAGCTGCGCATGCTCGTTTTCCGTATTTGTGCCGGGTGAAATATATGGAACCAGGCGGCTGATCTTTTCAGACAGGGCTGGGTATTTCTCCCGCAACCTATTGCCGAGGCTTTCATTCATCACGCCGATCTGATCCGCTTTTTGTAAAAACAACGGGAAATATTTTTTCAGGTAGCGGCGCTCCCCGGCATTGTACCCGCCGGATTTGTCCATAAAGGCCAGGTCTTCCAAGATCATCATCTGTGCTGTACCGGTGCGCAGGCAGGCCATTTTATCCTGGTTCACATACACATCGGCACGGTAGCGGTCGAGCACTCTGGGCAGTTTGAACTGGTACCAGTAGTGTTTGAGTAACCGGTTTTTCAGCACCGGCCCCAATAAAACGGGGGTGATGTTTTTGCTAATGATCAGGGATGCTGCAAAAGGCTTGTCGAATATGAAAATAAAATGATCCCCGGGTTCTTGCAGGGCCATCCGGCTGAAGCATTGGTAATTATATTCACTTCGAACGTCATCAGGCGTTTCGCCCAGGGAGATATGCACTGCGATGGTCATCTCAGCACTTTCAGTTTGACAGTTTCTATTCGTGTATCCGTTACATTGAGTATGTCGAACTCCAGGTGGCCCACAAAAATTTTTTCTTTTTGCCTGGGAATGGCCTCGTGGTGCTGGATAATATATCCCGAAAGAGTTTCAGTGCCTTCATTGTCGGGGAAATCGAGATGGTATTTCTCCATCAGGTAATCCAGTTCCAGCCTGCCGCTGAAAATGTATTCATTGGCGGATATTTGTTTATCGATGAATTCTTCCTTGACATCATATTCGTCTTCGATCTCCCCAAAGATCTCTTCCAGCAGATCTTCCATGGTCACAATGCCCGCCGTGCCGCCGAATTCGTCGATCACCCAGGCGATGCTTTTGTGTTCGCGGCTGAATTTGTTCATCAGGTCGGTTGCGCTCATGCTTTCCGGCACCGTGGGTATGGGATGCAGCACGTCGCGGATTTGCATTGGGTTCTTCAGCATATCGAGATGGTGCACGTATCCGATGATCGTATCGATATTATTATCATACACAACGAGCTTGCTGAGCTTGGTTTCAATGAATTTGTTTCTTACCGTTTCGATGCCGCTCCGGCTTTCCACCCCTTCGATCTCTTTACGCGGGATCAGGCATTCACGCAGTTTCGTTTCGGAAAGCGACAGGGCATTTTCAAATAATTCCTTATTGAGTTCAGTGCTTTCTTCTTCATCGATCATTTTTCCCTGGTTAACGAAATGCTCCAGGTCCGTCTTGCTGAACAGTTCCTTCTTGGTGTGTATCTTAACGTTGAACACGTATTTGAGTATCCATTCAGACATGTTCACGAATAAAGCGGAAAGGGATGAAAGTAACCCGTAAAAAGCGCCGGCAATATAACTGATGGCATTGGATCCGATGATCTTGTTGTTCCTGGCTTTGAATGATGCGCGCCCGGCAATGATGACCAGCAGGATGATGGCGGTGGACAGGATCGTTTCCACGAGCAGGCGACTGAACGTGACATAGCTTGAAGCAGAAGCGGGAAGCCTGTGTTCGATCCAACGCCATACCGGGTAGAGCATATCACCGATCAGTAACCCGTATATGACCATCATGATGCTCAGGCCCAGGATGATGGTACCGATAAACCGCCCGGGATGTTCGGAAAATGCACCCCAGGTTCGCCCGCTGGGAGTGCCCTGTTTTTTACTGAGTTCAATGGATAATTTATTGGCCGTGGCAAAGGCGATCTCGATGCCGGAGAGGAATCCTGCAAGGATCAGTGAGGTCAGTATGGCCAGTATAGCGATCCAGTCCATGAGGTAAAAATAGTGTATTCACAGCCAAAGCCGTGCGAAGGTCAGGATTGAAGGAACTTCTCAACGAGGGCACGGGCCTTTCGGCAGGCATTTTCGAGGTTATCGTTCACCACCACTTCATCAAAGTGATCCTTGAATGATAATTCGTAAGATGCTTTATTGACCCGGGCCTGCAGCGATTCTTCGCTTTCCGTTCCGCGGCTCATCAGCCTCTTTTTCAGTTCATCCACCGATGGTGGTTCCACAAAGAGGCTGAGTTTATTCTCCGGGTATTGTTGTTGTATGTGAATCGCGCCTTTGACGTCGATATCGAGTACGGGAACATGTTGTTTGTTCCAGATCCTTTTCAGTTCAGATTTAAGCGTGCCGTAATACTTTCCTTCATATACCATTTCCCATTCGGCAAATTCCTTGTTCTGGATCTTATGCTGGAAATCATCCGGACTGAGAAAGTAGTAATCCACGCCATCTCTTTCATTACCACGCGGTTGCCTGGTTGCCGCCGAAACCGAGAATTCCAGCACGGGGAATTCCTGCATCAGGTACCTGGTGATGGAGGTTTTGCCCGCACCAGACGGGGCGGTTATGATGATGATCTTCTGGTATTGGGAATCCATAAGGCAAAGAAACGGAATACTGGCTAATTTGAAACTTTGAAAAAGAGCCCTTGGAAAAATTAATCTGTTCAGTTCTTCGAATCTGCGATCTTCCGATCAGCCATTCACTCTTTTTATATCAGCTCCGAGGCTGATCAGCCTTCCGTCGATGTCCTGGTAGCCGCGATCGATCTGTTCGATGTTTTGGATGATGCTCTTTCCTTCGGCGGAGAGTGCCGCGATGAGCAATGCCACGCCCGCCCGTATATCCGGGGAACTCATGGTGATGCCGCGGAGCCTGCGCTCTCTTTCCATACCTATCACCACGGCGCGGTGCGGGTCGCAAAGTATGACCTGGGCGCCCATTTCAATGAGTTTATCTACAAAAAACAGTCGGCTTTCAAACATTTTCTGGTGGATAAGCACGCTGCCATGGGCCTGTATGGCTGTAACGAGGATGATGCTCAACAGGTCCGGCGTCAATCCGGGCCAAGGATGATCATATATGGTCAGGATGCCGCCATCGATATATGTTTGGATTTCATACGAATCCTGTTCGGGGATATGTATATCATCGCCAACGATATTCATTTGAATGCCCAGCAGGCGGAATTTATCGGGGATCATGCCCAGCGATTGAACGCCGGCATTTTTAATCGTGATCTCACTCTGCGTCATGGCTGCCATGCCAATGAAGCTTCCCACTTCGATCATGTCGGGGAGCATGCTGTGTTCTGTTCCTTTCAGCGAACTGACCCCGTGAATGATGAGCATGTTGCTGCCGATCCCCTGGATGTTCGCTCCCATGCGGTTCAGCATCTGGCAGAGCTGCTGGATATAAGGTTCGCAGGCTGCGTTGTAAATGGTGGTGGTGCCTTCCGCCAGTACAGCCGCCATCAGGATGTTCGCCGTACCCGTGAGGCTGGGTTCATCCAGCAGCATGTAACAGCCTTTGAGCTGCGGGGTGCTGAGTTTGAAAAAGCCGCTGTTGTCATCATACGAAAATTCGGCGCCCAGCTTTTGTAAACCTAACAGGTGTGTGTCAAGCCTTCGCCTCCCGATCTTATCGCCTCCGGGTTTCGGAAGATAGGCTTTTTTGAACCTGGCCAGCAATGGTCCTGCCAGCATAACGGAACCGCGTAAACGCCCGCTTTTTTTATGGTAGGCTTCGCTGTTCAGGTAGTCAACATCCACATCATCGGCCTGGAAGCTGCAGGTGTGCCTGTCGATTCGGCGGACCTTTACATTCATTTCTTTCAGCAGTTCGATCTGCAGGTTGACATCAATGATGTCCGGTATGTTGCGGATGATGATCTCTTCCTTGCTGAGTAATACGGCGCTGATGATCTGCAGGGCCTCGTTTTTGGCGCCCTGGGGCGTAATGGAACCGGAGAGTTTTTTGCCTCCTCTGACTTCAAATATGCTCATGGATTTTTATTAGTACTTGGAATTTAGTACTTAGTAATTAGTATTTAGTACTTAGTGCATAGTACTTAGTGCTTCTTTCTAATATCTCTTCTTAAACCCCCTGTTTCCTCCGCGGTTGTCTCGTCCACCTTGTCCTCCGCGGTTGTCACGTCCGCCCTGTCCTCCACGGTTATCGCGTCCGCCCTGTCCTCCGCGGTTATCTCGGTTCCCGTAATTCTGGCGGTAAGACACCCGTGCGGTATTGTAATCGTCTCGTTCCGGGCGGTTATCCGTGCGGTGCTTAACAAATGGCCTGTTGGTGAATTCCAGTTGCCCGTCTGTAATGCTGTTGAGTTCGCTCTGAATGGTATCATCATGCACCAGCTCTTTATGCCAGTTGCTATAAGTGAGCTTCATGTAATAAGCGATCGAATTGGCAAAGCCCTGGCGTTTATCGGGGTTTTCTTCTTTCAGCGCCTTGTCGATCACATGCTCGATATTTTTTCCCAGGTGGTTGAACTTGGGGTATTTTTTGGGGTAGCGCAGCCTTTCGGGCCTGGCTTTGAGGGTTTCGCGGGTTGGTATCGGATAGGGACTGTCCACATCAAGTTCAAAATTGCTGATGAGGAAAAGGTGATCCCATAATTTATGGCGAAAGTCTTCTACGTTCTTCAGGTGCGGGTTCAGGAAGCCCATCAGTTCGATCACCACATAGGCGTTGCGCTGCCTGGTTTCCTTGTCTTTGATCGTCAGTAAGTATTCCACCATTCTTTGAATGTGGCGGCCATACTCTTTCATGATCAGGTGGTTTCTGGTTGTATTATATTCCATGTTTTGTTCTTATCTCTACAAATATAGTCCTTCGGGTTGATTGTGCCTGTGAATGCGGCCCTTATTCCGGGGTATGTTCAAAATGGTTCAGGAGGTACTTACGCGTGGCAAAGTAGGAGATTGTTGCACCGATACTGTCAGCCGTAAAGTCCATCATATCAAAAAAACGGGTCGGAACGAAGAATTTCTGGATCAGTTCGGTGCCCATTCCCCAGGCAATGGCAGATAATACGATCAGCAGAAAAAGTTCCGCTTTCTTCTTCCTGCTGAATGGAGCACGGGCAATGGGTAACATGAACAAAAAGACCAGCAGGGCGAAAATGCCCATATGTACGATCTTATCGAACTGGATCAACTTGATCCATTCCCACCAACCGGTGGGTTCCGGGATCTCGTCGCCAGGCATACAGATGAGGTACAGTATGACAAAAAACCAGGCTATGCCGGGCAAAAAGCTCTTTACAGACAGTGGTTTCATATCACAGGGTGGGTTTCTGAAGACTTAGCTGACGATGGCAGCATACGCTTCTGCATTCATCAATCCGCTTACGTCATCCGGATTGCTGACGGTCATCCTGATCATCCATCCTTGTTCATACGGATCGCTGTTGACCAGTTCCGGGTTGGCTTCCAGGGCAGGATTAACCTCCGTGATGGTACCTGCAACCGGCAGAAAGAGGTCACTCACGGTTTTCACCGCTTCCACTGTACCGAATACTTCTTCGGCAGACAATGTTTTGCCTTTTGTGCTGATATCAACGTACACAATATCCCCCAGTTCACGTTGGGCGAAATCGGTAATGCCGACGGTGGCAACATTCCCTTCCAGTAAAACCCATTCGTGGTCTTTGGTGTACCTGAGATTGGCAGGATAATTCATCAGAATCGATTTATTGGTTAAAACTTGGCTGCAATTTAGCGAAATAAAGAATGAATGAAAGCCTATTTCAGCAATTCCATCTTCATGCGCACATCACCCAGCGGGCGGTTATTGGCATCCCGGGGTACATTGATGATCTTGTCGATCACTTCCAGGCCGCTGACTACCTCTCCAAAAACGGTGTAATCCTGGTCGAGGAATGGCGTGCCGCCAACGGTTGTGTAAGCCTGGCGCTGCTCAGGTGAAAATTTGATGCCTTTCTGCTGCTGGATCATATCCAGTTCTTTGTCGTTGGACACCCTTCCTTCCACGATATAAAACTGGCAGGCGCTGCTGGCTTTTTCGGGGTTACCGTCACGGGCCGCGGCCAGCGCCCCTTTTTTGTGAAATAGATAAGGGCGGAATTCCGCGGGGATCCTCGCCATATCACCGCCGCCCATGCCCAGCATACTGCCCGCAGTTGCATTCTTGCTCATCGGGTCGCCGCCCTGGATCATGAAATCGGGAATGATGCGGTGAAACATCAGGCTGTCGTAAAATTTCTGGTTGACCAGTTTGACGAAATTATCCCGGTGCAGGGGGGTGGAATCATATAATTTGACGATGATGATACCGGAGTCGGTAGTGATCTTCACCCTGATGCTTTTGTCTTTTTCTGAACTGCGTTTGGCAGCAGTTCGGTTAACCGCCACGGGCTTGGTTTTTTGGGTAGTCTTCTTAACCTGGGCCGTAACACTGAAACAGGCCAGGCTTAACACTGCCAGTAAGATAGTTTTTGCTTTCATCGTATGGTTTAAATGGTTCAAGTTTGAATAATCCGGGGGCGCCTACAGGAATCCCTGGTTTTGAAAGTAGAGCAAGATATGATCTTTCAGGAAATCTTCCTGCTCGGTTACGTTCAATACGGGCAGTTCTTTTATCTGGGTAAAATGTGGCCAGCCTTCATCATCCAGGCCATCCGACACATAATATCCGGAAGCCGATAATATCGTGCAAACGGCAATATGCATCAGGTCCTGCTTTTGTTCCTTGCTGAATTCCTGCGGCCCCTGGCCCAGTTCCTGCACGCCGATCAGCATCAATACGCCATTTACATCGGGTTTGATGCCAAAACGTTCCTTCAGTTTGATTCGCAGCTTCAGCCAGCGTATCGTCAGGTCTTCCTCCGAATGGTGCATGGCGCAAAAGTAGGGAATAAGCTTTTCCCGATTATCTTTGCCTTCTTAAGGAAATCTAAAAACCGGAAGGATACATGTTACAGATCAATTTTATACGGCAGAACAGGGAACTGGTGAAAGAGCGGCTGGCAGTGAAAAATTTCGCCAACCCGGGTCTGATCGATGAACTCCTGTCATCTGATGAGGAAATTCGTAAACTGAAGAGCATGACGGAATCGATGCAGGCAACCATCAACAGCCTGTCTAAAGAGATCGGTATGCTCATGGCTAAGGGTGAAAAGGATCAGGCGGAAGCCAGGAAAACCGAAGTGTCTGACCTGAAATCTCAATTGAGTGAAAAAAACACCGCACTCGCACAACTGGAAGAACTGTTCATTAAGCAACTGATCACCCTGCCTAATCTACCCCATACATCGGTACCCAAAGGAAAAACACCCGCAGAAAACGAAGTGGTCAGGGAAGGGGGTGTCATGCCCGTTTTACCTGCCGGTGCGCAGCCTCACTGGGAGCTGATCAAACAGTACGACCTGATCGATTTTGAAACAGGAGCCAAGATCACCGGAAGCGGCTTTCCGCTGTATAAGGGTAAGGGGGCCAGGCTCCAGCGCGCCCTGATCCAGTATTTTCTTGATTATAATACGGGGGCCGGTTATACAGAATACCTGCCACCGCTGATGGTGAACGAAGCCACCGCTTACGGTACCGGGCAACTGCCGGATAAAGAAGGGCAGATGTACGCCATTACGGCCGATGGTTTTTATATGATCCCCACGGCCGAAGTGCCGGTGACCAATGTCTACCGCGATGAGATCGTGAAAGAATCAGACCTTCCTATCCGCATGACATCCTATACGCCCTGCTTTCGCCGGGAGGCCGGCAGTTTCGGCAGCGATGTGCGCGGATTGAACCGCGTGCACCAGTTCGATAAAGTGGAGATCATCCAGATGACCAAACCGGAAAACAGTTATCATACCCTGGAAGAAATGGTCAACCATGTGGAAAGGCTGTTGCAATTTCTGAAACTGCCTTACAGGATACTTCGTTTATGCGGCGGCGATATGAGTTTCACATCCGCCCTCACCTACGATTTTGAAGTGTTCAGCGCCGCACAACAGAAATGGCTCGAAGTAAGTTCCGTCAGCAATTTCGAATCCTTCCAGGCCAACCGCATGAAGATCCGGTACAAAGATGAAAATGGAAAACCGCAATTGGTGCATACCTTGAACGGATCCTCACTGGCCTTGCCCAGGATCGTTGCCGCGTTGTTGGAGAACAATCAAACGTCCGAAGGGATCAAACTGCCGGAAGTGTTGCACACATACTTTGGTGCGCCTATGATCGGGTCTTAGTCCTCCTATTAAGGATTTGCCATCCTGATCCTTTTATTCATAACGCGGAACCATAGCGGCGGAATGAGCGCCAACAGCATACTGCCGGGATACCCGGTGGGAAGTTGCGGGGAATCATCATGATGCCGGAGTACCTGGTACTTCCTGCTTGCCAGGTAATGATGGTCGGAATGGCGGCTGAGTTCAAACAACATGATCCTTCCAATCACATGGTTGCTGTTCCAGCTGTGATGAGGCATGGTTCTTTCGTAAACGCCTTGACCCGTTTGTTTTCTGCTCAGGCCATAATGTTCGATATAATTGACCGTCTCCAGCAATAATATGCCAATCAAAGCTGCGATCAGAAAGCAGATCAATGCGGTGCCGCCAAAAAAGTAATACACAAGTATCAGCAACGATAATTGCAACAGGTGCGCCTGGATCATTTCATTATGCAGACTAAACACTGAATGTCCGCGCTTACTGCATTCCCTGCCGGCAATATGCCAGGCAGAGAGGTAAGAGAAAATGATGGTCCGGAAATAAAAACTGTAGACAGGTTCGTTAAACCTTGCCGAACTGGGATCTTCGGGCGTGGCTACCCGTTTGTGGTGACCTCGGTTATGTTCAATAAAGAAATGCATATAGAGCGATGTGGATAAAAGGGCTTTCGCCATCCACTGTTCGTATAGATGGATACGATGCCCGAGCTCATGACCTACATTGATGCCAAAAATGCCGCAACACATGCCCATCGATAAAATACGGCCGGCCCTGTCCCAGCCTGTTAATCCTGTCTCCTGCATGGATTGAAGGAAAAAATACAGGGCGGTAAATTGCATCGGTACGATGATGTAGAGCATTATATCGTAAGCGATGTTTTTCTTTGCCACTTCTTCTTCCGCGGCGCTCAGGTTATGATCGTCTGGTTTGATGAATAATTCGGCCCCGGGAATAACGATCCAGGAAAATACCATCGGCAACCACACTTCCCAGCCATGGCACCGGAAGGCCCTGAATACAAGCAGGTATAGTATCAGTGGAGAGAGGTATTTAAATATTCGGATACTCATGGGTGCCAATGAAAAATGTAAAATTTCCAATAATCAAGTTAATTACTTTTCGCTTCGGAAAATGTACATATGGATAATATCTTTTCTTCTTTCTACAATGAATTTTCTACGATAATCAGGACAAGTACATACTGGTATAAAACTCCCTTGAATATTTTACATTTCTAATTAACTCCTTTCTCCTTCATCACCCTGTTCAGCCATTTAAGCATCAGGAACAGGAACAAAGCGGCGGCAAACAGCAAGACAAAGTTCAGCCAGAAATAGTTGGCCTTGTTATCATATTTATCCCATTGGCTGGCCAGTATCCCGCTGAGTTTATTTCCAATGGAAGTGGATACGAACCATCCGCCCATCATCAGGGATGTGATTCGTACCGGGCTTAGTTTGGAAACCAGCGAAAGGCCCATCGGGCTTAGGAATAATTCTCCAATGGTTACCACGCCGTAACTGCCAATGAGCCACCAGATGCTCACTTTTTCTGTTCCATTATTGCCGGCTTTAACGGCTGCGATCATTACGAGAACCGATAATGCGGAGATCAGTAGCCCAAAGGCGATCTTGGTGGGTGTAGAAGGTTCTTTGCCTTTACGTCTCATCCAGGTGAACATGGCCACAACCAGCGGCGTGAGGAAAATCACCCAGAATGGGTTGATCGACTGGCTGAGGTTAGGAGCCCAGGCTTTCACTGCATCGCCATCTTTTATCTGGGTGTCATTTTTGTTGATGTTCTTAAAATAAGAAGGATAGTTCCATTCCTTTACTTCCTTACCATCCAGTTTTATTTTTCTGAATTGATCATCGGTTTGGGTTACGGAGTCCTTTGTATACCGGATGGTTTCTGTGAGTTTAAGAGATGACAGTACTTTTTCCTGGGTTCCGCTTACATGTCTTTCCGTATAGCGGCTGGCCCAGGTGTTCAGCGCGGAGCCGTTTTGCTTGAATATGGCCCAAAAAAGTATGACCACGGCAAAAATGGCCAGCATGGCTGCGATGGCCGGCCGTTCATCCGAATTACTCCGCAGCAGTAAAGCCACATAAAACACAAGCACCGGGATACAGGCAAAAATGAACGCATCGGTGGAATTGGAATCGAAAATGTAACCGTCTCCTTTGATGAACCAGCCAATGACGCCAAAGATCAATGAAGGGAGGATCACAAGGGAAAGAATCTTCCACAACGGCATATCGCCGGGTTTCAGGGGTTTTAAGGTATCAAATTGTTTATAATGCTTCGTGCCTGAGATAAAAGTGATGACACCAATGAACATGCCAATGCCCGCGGCTATAAAAGCTGCCCCCCAACCGATGGTGGTATATAAGGCCGCCCCGAAAAAATTGCAAACGAATGCGCCGATATTGATACCCATGTAAAAGATGTTGTAACCTTCATCTTTTTGCGACATGTATTGCGGGGTGGAATATACATTACCAAGCAGGGTGGAAATATTAGGTTTGAAAAATCCGTTGCCGAGTATCACCAGGGTCATGGAGAAATACAACATCTGAAGGTTATGGATGCTCATCAAACAATAACCTACACCCATCAGGAGGCCACCCATGATGATCGAACGCCTGTAACCGAGATAACGGTCAGCCAGTAAACCCCCGAGAAAAGGCGTGAAAAAAACCAACGCGATAAAAGTTCCATACAGGCTCGCGGATTCTTTTTCATCCATATTGAAACCTGCAGTGGCATCCTTCAGGTATAAAGTAAAAATGCCGATCATCAGGTAATAGCCAAATCGTTCCCACATCTCACTGAAAAAGAGGAATGGCAAGGCCCTGGGATGGTTCTTCCACATACAAATGTTGATTTAAAACGAAAATTACTGAAAAAGGCTGTTGTCTGTTGTTTCTGTGAATATAAAGAATTTAAGCAGGTGCTTATCGGAGGCTAAATCTTGGTTTAGGACACTTCAAAGCATGATTACTCATTCGCAAATCATCACTCAGTTTGATGATAAATGAATCGGATACGCTTGGTATTATGAAATCATATTTTGATATCAAAAATTACAGGCAACAAAACTGGTAGTTTGGATGCAGGAAAGATTGTTTGCCTCTTTCTTTGTCTGCCATATATAATTCATGTAAGTACTTGTAAAGTAGCGGATGCCTTTCTTTAACGGGTGAGTGTCCGCGTGCTGACAATAATTGCTTTTTTCTTTGAATTAAAATGCTGAATGACGTACCGTCGGCTGTAACCACATTAGGCATCTGGTTGGCAAAATCAGCTTTTTCCGCTTGCAGCATATCATTTGCAACCTTCCGGAAAGCCCGGTTTTTTTTAAGGTCAATGGTGAATGTATCGGATATAAACCAGGCATATCGTATTTCCTGGGTATCCCTTATAAAACGGAACCGAAGGATATCTTCCTTACTCAGGTTGGGATTTTTAAGATATGCATCCGTATAATCAAAATAAACATCCCTGAGGGAATCGATTCTGTACAAGTAAACGATGGCTTTGTGTTTATCCAGATCCGTTCTCAGTTTGAGCCAGTAATTTTTGTGCGAAGCGAAAATCTCTATTGAAACATTCCGCACTTGCCCTTGCGTAAACAATGGAGTTGTGAAGAATGTCAGAATAATGATAGAAACTACTCGTAACATCTGTATGATATTACTTTTTTCCATTCGTGAAACCATTCTCTCCGCCGGCTTTGATAGCGTTGCAAGATTTACTTTTTCAGGGCCGTCTTATACAACACCCATCCCATTGCGGCAAAGAACAATACGCCCATCAGGAAATAACCATGTTCGCCCAGGCTCGACGTTAAGCCGCCCTCCATACTGATGGTTCGAAGAAACTTATCTCCGCCGTCGCTGCCCGAAACAAATGCGATGACCACACCGGCCACTGCACCTCCGGCAACCAGTCCGGTGGCAAACAGGCTTCCCTTGCCAAGTTCCTCCTCTTCCGGGGTGATTTCAATATGGTCTTTTTTCTTTTTGTGATCAACGAATCCTTTGATCGCACCCCCGATAAATATTGGGAGGGTGGTGGACAATGGAAGGTATGCGCCGACGGCAAAGCTCAGTGCCTTGATACCGCAGAGTTCCATCACAATAGCGAGGAACACGCCTACGAAAACATACTGCCAGTCAAGGTTAAACGATAATATGCCTTTGATGAGTGTGGCCATCAGGGTTGCCTGCGGTGCGGGGTATTTTTCTGTTCCGATGGCATGCTGGATGCCCTGTGCGGCCATGTCGGCAGTTGGTTTGTCCAGGAATTTGATGGTGAGGCCTATGACGATGGAACTGACGATGGCTCCTACGAACAGCGCGATCTGCTGGTTCCTTGGAGTGGCGCCAACGATGTACCCGCTTTTCAAATCCTGGGAAGTGGCACCGGCATTGGCTGCGGCGATACAGATCATGCCGCCCACAACCAGTACAAGCGGTTCGTATGAATTGCCGGTCCATCCAACGGCCATAAAGATCAGGCTGGTACCCATCACCGTGGCAATGGTCATACCACTGATAGGGTTATTCGAAGAGCCGATCAGGCCAACGATACGAGAGGATACGGTCACGAAGAGTGCACCGAAAACGATCACCAGTATGCCGATCAGTAATTTTTGAATGATACTGTCTCCGGGCACCTGTGGCAAAATGGCGATGATCGCTATCAGCCCCAGTGAACCCAGGCCCACCACTTTCATGTCGAGATCTTTCTCTGTACGCAGTGTGGCATTGCCTTCAGACTCCGTATTTTTATTACGTATCGAGCCGATACTTCCTTTCACCGATTTTACAATAGTGGGGATGGTTTTGATCAGCGTAATGATGCCGCCTGCGGCTACGGCTCCGGCGCCGATCTGTCGGATGAACGCGTAGTAGATGGCGGAGGAGTAATCGTTAAATGTATGGGTGGCCGCATTCCACCCGCCTTTGCCGCCATCTTTGGTAATATCGGCCAGGTAGCCCAGTTTCACCAGTTGGCTGGCGATGGTGTCTGCCGGAACGATCGATGCCAGCAATGGGATCAATACAAGCCAGCTCAATACGCCGCCCGCCACCAGCACACCTGCGATCCTGGGGCCGATGATATACCCGACGCCCATGTATTCAGGCGTGATCTCCCCGCTGACCTTGGCCGATGGAAAGAATTTATTGGTTTGTTTGGTGATCCAGTACGGGGTTTCCGCGATCACATGCAGTATTTTCTGAAGAATGGCATACACAAAAGCCACACCCAGGCCCCAAAAGGCCGTGCGGGCAAAATCGCCGCCCTTTTCACCGGCCTTAAGCACATCACCGCAAGCCGTACCTTCAGGATAAGGGAGCGTGTCATGTTCATTGACGATCAGCGCCCGGCGAAGGGGCACCATCAGTAAAGTGCCCAGCATGCCGCCTACGATCGCCAGGATGAGGATCGTAAGGTAATTGAAATAGGATGCGCTGTCGGGTGATGACAGGAAGAGAAAACCGGGTAAGGTAAATGCCACACCGGCGGCTATGCTCTCTCCCGCGCTACCGGTGGTTTGTATGATGTTATTTTCCAGGATGGTGGTGCGGAAGAACTTACGGCCAAGGGTAATCGCTATGACCGCAATCGGTATGGAAGCGGATACCGTCAGCCCGGCTTTCAGGGCCAGGTAAACGGTGGCTGCACCGAAGATCACCCCAAAGAGACTGCCCAGCAGAATAGACTTGACGGTCAGTTCGGGCATGTTCGTTTGTGGGGAAACAAATGGCTGGAAGGTCTTTTTTCCTGACATGAACAGTTGGTTTTAGTGAAGTAAGGTAATAAAAAAGGCGATATCGCAGATATCGCCTTTCATTCAATGATGTGTAACCGCTTAAGCAGTACCGGTCTTTTCTTTTACAATGACATTGAGGGATCTGATCCTGGAATAAATCAGGATACCTCCGATGAATGCTGCAATGGTGAGGATCAGGAAAAATACTTTCTTATCCGTGAAATCATCCCAGAAACTGGTCATCACGCCGGCCACCTTACCACCAATGGAAGTAGACAGGAACCAACCGCCCATCATCAGGGCAGTGAGGCGTGCGGGAGCCAGTTTGGAAACGAGTGATAACCCGATCGGGCTCAGGAATATCTCACTGACGGTGAAAACGAAGTAAGTGCCCCAAAGCCAGGCCGGCGCTGTTTTATATCCATAGATCGATGGTACGGACATGATCGCAAATACCATGACGAGTGCCGATAATCCGGAAATAAAAAGGGCCATGCCGAATTTGGATGCGGTGCTGGGTTCTTTTCCTTTTTTACGCAGGTAATCGAACAGCGGCACAAAGATGAGTGTCAATAGCACAATGAACAGCGGGTTGATCGATTGGAACAGTTCGGTATTGATGAGTTTGACCTGTTTTCCGTTTGGCCACTGGTCTTTCGGAACATTGTTGAAATAAGGGTCGGGGCCCATCGTTTGTATCACTTTACCGCTGTCATCTTTCACATCCACGAAAAATTCATTCACCTTATTCACCAACCTGGGCGTGTCCGTCACTTCCTGCATGGGGAAAATGGCGCCGGTTATTTTCGCGGTTGTTTCCGAAGCAACCCGGTCTGTGTGCTTTTCCGCCCAAATCGTCAGCCCGGTGGAATTTTGATTATAGATTGTCCAGAAAATGATGCTGATGGAAAATATGAACAGCAGGGCGCCGATCCCTCGTTTATCCTGTCCCGTTGCCTTAACCCAGAGCGACACATAAAAGGCAATGATCGGCAGGCAGGCGAAAATAAAGGCGTCATTGGCCTGGGTTCCCATGATGGTGCTGCCGAAGATCATTTTTGGAACAAACCAACCAATCAGGGCGGTGATGATGGCGGGCAGAAACACATAACCCAAAATCTTGGAAAGTGGCATATCTTCTGCCTGTACCGGCTTCCTGATATCGCCTTCCTTAACATGCTTCAGGTTAATGAACAGGATGATCATGCCAACGATAAGGCCCACACCGGCCGCTGCAAATGCGTAGCCCCAGCCATAAGCATTACGGAGCCATGCGGCAACGAAGTTGCATACGAAGGCCCCGATATTGATCCCCATGTAAAAGATGTTGTAGGCGTTGTCTTTTAAGGGTTTGAGGTCTTCGCGGTTATAAATATTACCCAGGAGGGTGGAGATATTTGGTTTAAAAAAGCCGTTGCCCACGATGATCATAGCCAGTGAAATGAACATGGCCATGTTTCCCGGGATGGCCAGGCAAATGTAGCCGGCGGCCATCAGGCTTCCGCCCAGGAAAATGGATTTAAGGTAACCGAGATAGCGGTCGGCAATCAACCCACCGATAAAAGGGGTGAGGTAAACGAGGGCAATGAAACTACCGACAATGTCGGCCCCAACTGCCTGGGAAAAGCCCTTGCCACCTGTCGTGGTATCGATCATATACAACAGGAGGATCCCTACCATCAGGTAATAGGCAAATCGCTCCCACATTTCCGTGAAAAACAAGACATATAATGCCTTGGGGTGTTTACCGGCTTTTACGGTTTGGTTCATATCAGTTGGTTTTTGTATGTAACTGGGTTTAATGCCTCAAAATAGTGAAAATTGACTAATCAGCAGCAAAACAGTCGGTTCCCTTCTGAACACAGTTATCACCGTCAGTAAAAAATATATGGTATTCCTCTCAGGCTCTTCTATTTTCGCAATGGAAATTTAGTAACCCTCTAACCTCAGGCATGAATATTCTCTTGATCGGATCAGGTGGCCGGGAACATACCCTGGCCTGGAAAATGACGCAAAGTCCGCTTTGCGACAAACTGTTTATCGCTCCGGGAAACGCAGGAACTGCCAGGCATGGCACCAACCTGTCCATCATCCCCACCGATTTCGAAAAACTGCATAAGGCCATTGTTGATCATAATATCCTGATGCTGGTTGTTGGCCCGGAAGAACCACTGGTCAATGGTATTGTGGATTATTTTCGCAGCCGCGAAGAAACGAAAGACCTCTTTATCATCGGCCCTTCACAGGCAGCGGCCCAACTGGAAGGCAGTAAGAGTTTTGCAAAGGCCTTTATGCAACGTCATGGTATTCCCACCGCTGCGTACCGGGAGTTTACAGAAGAGAATTTTACGGAAGGTTCTGCCTATGTCAGGCAACACAAACTGCCGGTTGTATTAAAGGCCGATGGTCTGGCCGCCGGCAAGGGTGTACTGATCTGCCAGCACCACCTGGAAGCATTGGCTGAATTTGAGTTGATGATCCTCCGTTCCAAATTCGGGGAAGCGGGAAAAAGGGTGGTGGTGGAGGAATTCCTTACCGGGATCGAAATGAGCGTCTTTGTATTGACCGATGGCAGGAACTATATCATGCTGCCGGAGGCAAAAGATTACAAGCGTGTAGGCGAAGGCGATACGGGCCTTAACACAGGCGGCATGGGCGCCGTAAGCCCTTTGCCGTTCTTCGATGAAACACTACGGCAAAAAGTGATCACACGCATCATTGAACCAACGATTAAGGGTATACGAAGTGAGGGGATGGATTACCTGGGGTTTATTTTCTTTGGGCTTATTGTATGCAACGGGGAGCCTCTCGTGATCGAGTATAATTGCCGCATGGGCGATCCGGAAACAGAGGTTGTCATCCCCCGCCTGCAAAACGACCTGGTGGAACTTTTTATCTCTGCTGCCCGCGGCCGCCTGGGCGATATGGCCGCATCCATAGATCCTCGTGCAGCCGCTACCGTTGTAGCCGTCAGCGGCGGTTACCCGGGGGAATATAAAAAGGGGCTGCCGATCAATGGCCTCGATCAGGAAGCGCTGGAAGGGTGTATGATTTTCCAGGCCGGAACAAAGGACGATCATGGAACGATCCTCACCAACGGGGGCCGCGTACTGGCAGTCACGGCATTTGGGGAAGATATCCGCGAGGCATCCGAACTATCCCAGTATATGATCGAACAACTGCACTTCGACGACATGTATTACCGCTCTGATATCGGGTTTGAATTTCGGGGACAATAAACCGTTTGCGGAAATAACTGTCAGGCATAGACGAAAAATAAATCCCATTTGCCGCCGGACGTAACGCCTCCCGAAAAACTAAATAAATTAGCAATTGACGGGTCCGTTCAAACCGGCACAGGGCCTTATTTCACCCCGTAAGAAATAAATATGCGCCCGTTGTTAAATCCAATATTTTACATCAACTTTGCCAACATTGACTACTGACCCCCTTTATCTGATTATCATATGGGAATCTTTAATTTTTTCACCCAGGAAATCGCCATTGACCTGGGTACGGCCA